>CAZLMZ010000379.1:1376-3315 GCA_964560475.1 uncultured Anaerolineae bacterium | reverse complement strand
GGCTCGCCCAGCGCCGCGTGGAGGGGGTCGTACACAGCCTGAAACGCGGCCCGGTCGACGCGAACGTAGAGGTCGATCTCGCCCTTGCCCAGCATGTGCAGTGCGGTAGCGCCGCGATGCTCGATCTCGGGCTCGGGGCCGACCAGGTCGCGCAGGCCGCGCACGTAACGCCGCACGAGATCCTCGACAGCCGGATCGTAGGGATGCAGCGTGACCGGCACGGTGTCGCTGAAGCGCTCGAAATAGCTTTCGTCGAGCTCGATGTCGGTCACCCTCGGGCAGGCCTTCCGCTCAACGAACCGACCGCAGGGCAGCTAGGCATTCCTCGCGGAGGATGCCCGCCGCTTCGGGATCGACCCGGCTGGCGTGCGTGACCTCGTAGCCGCCATCGGGATAGGCCTCGGGCACGGGGACGTAGCCGATCGAGTCGTTGCTGCAAGAGAGGAAAAACGTGTCGGCAAAAGGCGACCCTTCCTTGACCGCGAGCCCGATCTGGGTAAAGATCTCGCCCGGCGCGGTGACCAGGCCCAGCGCGCCGAGCCGCCACGCCTGTACCTCGCTCTCGACCGGCGGCGGCGTCTCGTCCTTTTCCCAACTCTCCAGCGCACTGCGCGCCCGTTCCAGGCGGCGCTGAGCCCACCAGATCCGGCCCTCCGATGCGCCCTGGATCTCCAGGTCGGCGAGCTCGTTCTCCAGCTCGATGACCAGGCCGGCTGCCTGCTCCGCCGAACCGTAGCGCATGCTGGGCAGTTGGATCGGCCGCGAACCGACGGCCAAGCCCTGGAAGGTCTGCGGGGCGATCGTCTCCCACACGCGCACCACCTCGCAGCCCAGGCGGGTGCCCAGCGTCCGTGCCGACTCGTAGGTGGGCTTCATGATCGAGGCGTTGATGTTACCGCAGGCGCCCTGCAAGAAGAGAAAGGTGGCACCGGTCAAGGACTCGACCACCTGGCGGGCGCGGCCTGGATAGTCGGCCGAGATGTGGTCCACCTGCCCGGTCTGCGAGACGGGGTGGGTCTGGTGGTTGACCACGCACGCCAGGGGCGTGCCGTCGGGCGCGTCGATGCGCAGCACGCCGACAGCGCGGTCGATCGCCCCGGCTGGGTTCCGCCCCAGGATCACGCGCCCATCGGGCAGCTTTTCGCGGCGGTTGACGCCAATGTCGGACGTGCCCCACCCTACGCCGGCCACGGCGGGCGCCAGGGCCGACTCGGCCTCCTCGACTGCACCGGCCAGGACGTGGATCAGGTTGGCGCGGTAGGCGGACACGAGCGGATCCTCCTGGTCGCGGTAGGGGTCGGGACCATAGTGCGTGTGCGTGCAGGCGACGGTCACCGCAGCGGCAGGGATCGCCGTCCGCTCGGCGACCGCGCGGCGGACCTCGGCGACGGTCGCGGCATCGAGCCCGAGCAGATCGCAGCCAATCAGCGCGGCCTTGATCTCTCCTTCGGCGGCAACAAGCGCGGTGGCGTACAGTGGGTCGTGCAGGCGCGAAAGCGGGCCGCGCCCGGCGAAACCGGCAGAACGGGTGCCGACCGGCGGCGTGATGTCGGCGCGGGCGACACCGATCATCAGCGTATCCGGCGATGTGTGCTCTGTCATAACATCCTCCTTCTCAGTCCTGCTCCAGGAACGGCTGCCCGCCGGTATAGCGCGCTACAGCGTCCACGTCGAGCGCTATGCCCAGCCCCGGCGCCTCGGGGATCGACAGCATGCCCTCCTCGTCGAGCTGCCAGCGCTCGGCGGCCAGCTCGTCGACGTAGGGGGAGCCGGCAATGTATTCCACCAGGTCAGTGCCCGGCAGGGCAGAGGCCAACTGCAGGTCGGCGGCCAGGCCGATCGCCGTGTTCCAGCCATGCGGGATAAAGCGCACGCCGTGCTCCTCGGCCATCCAGGCGATGCGGCGCGACTCGGTGATCCCGCCGACCTTGGTCACGTC
>CAZLMZ010000379.1:0-1276 GCA_964560475.1 uncultured Anaerolineae bacterium | reverse complement strand
CCCCAGCCCATCTTGAAGGCCTTGAAGCCCTGCTCCGCAATCTGCTCGAGGTGCTCGACCAGTGGCTCGGGCTGGTCCATGAGCAGCGAGGCGTAGGGCCGCACGCGCTCGCGGTAGCGGCCGCCCAGCAGGCGCCCAACCGGCTGCCCGGTCGTCTTGCCGAGCAGGTCCCACAGGGCAATGTCGATCCCGCTGATGGTGTGCGTGATCGAGCCGCCGCGCCCCAGCCAGAACATGTTCTGGCGCAGCTTTTCGCTGACCCGCTCGGGCTCGAGCGCGTTCTCGCCGCGGTAGAGCGGCGCCAGCACCGACAGCGCGGCGCGGACCAGCCCTTCGTCGGTGTATACGCTCCCCAGTCCGACCAGGTCCTCGTCGGTGAGGACGGCGATCAGGGTGTGTATGCAGTCCTCCTGTTCGATCTCGTCGCTCCACCCCCCCTCGGGGGTTGCGCCGCGCAGTCCCACGGCGCGGATCTCGCGTATCTTCACGCTCGTCTCCTCTCGATAACGCCCGGTTACCAGCGAACGTCGCGCTGGACAGGGCCGGCGTGCTGGTCGGAGCGCTCTGCCACCGGCCAGGCACGCCACTCGTCGACGACCTCGATCAGGCGCGTCACGGCAGCCTCGAAAATGACCCGCCCCTTTTCCGCCGTCGCCGCGGTCGGGTCGCCATGCACGCCGCGCTGCGTCCAGCGCCCCCAGTAGTCGCTGAAACGAACCGGATAGTTGGAGGTGCTGTCCGAGCTAAGGTAGGTACCGACCACGTCGCTGCCCGGCGCAGCCTCGTCCATGCGCACCCGCTCGGGGGCAAGGTGCAGATAGAGCGAGGTCTCGAGCTCGTCGGCGTGGGCGACGACCGGGGTCTCTTGCACTTCCGCAAAGGCGTCCATGACCAGCCCGATGTAGCCCACCGCCGCGCAGAGCGACCCCGTCGCCAGCACCGTCTTGCGCGCCACCAGGTCGACCAGCGGCCCATTGGAGCCGTGGCCGTTGACCAGCAGGATCTTTTGAAAGCCGTGGTAGGCCACGCTCTTGGTGATGTTGAGGCAAAAAGCAATAAAGGTCTCGGGCTCGATGTGGATCGTGCCGGGGAAATCGATGTGGTGCATGTTCAGGCCGTAGGAGACGGTAGGCAGCACCAGCACGCGGTCTGCAGCGCGGCGCCCCACCTCCATGCACACCGATTCGGTCAAAAAGGCGTCGGTTTCGAGCGGCAGGTGCCGCCCGTGCTGCTCGGTGGAGCCGGTGGGCAGCAGGACCACCTTTTGCATCGCGAT
>CAZLMZ010000378.1:0-3325 GCA_964560475.1 uncultured Anaerolineae bacterium | reverse complement strand
CTACGAACGGTGGAGGCTGGGCTAAGGGATGACGAGCACCTTGATTGCGCCGGAGGTGCGCTTGTCGTCCGCCGCAGCAAAGGCGGCGGCGATCTGGTCGAGCGGGAAGCGGTGCGTGATCAGGGGGGCAGCGTCGATGCGCCCGCTGGCCAACAGGTCGAGCGCGATCTGGAACTCGGGCACGCCGTCCCACAGCCCATAGCTCCACACCCAGTGCAGTGACAGCTCTTTGCGCATCCCAAGGCCGGGGTCGAGGGACTGCGTACCCGTGAACGCGCCGACGACGCCAATGCGTCCGCCGCGCCCGGCGACCTCGATCGCCTGTGCCAGCGTCTCGGCCTGGCCGCCCACCGCTTCGAACACGACCTCTGCGCCGGCACCGCCGGTAAGGGCACGCACTGCGGCGGGGACGTCCTCTTCCGCCGCGTTGACCGTCGCGTCGCAGCCAAGCTGCCGGGCGACACGCAGGGGATCGGCGCGGCGGCCGACGACGATGACGCGTCCCGCGCCGCTGGCACGCGCCACCTGCGCCGTGGCCAGGCCGATAGGGCCCGTGCCCAGGACGACCGCCGTCTCTGCCGGTGTCACCATCACGCGGTGCACGGCGTGTACGGCGACGGCATAGACGTCGAGGATCGCGGCAACCTCGGTGGGCAGGGCATCGGGCAGGGGATAGCAGTGCGCCGCCGATTCGAGCGAGTACTCGGCAAAGCCGGTCGAGTGGACGCGTTGGTCGCCCACCATGCCGAGCTGCGGGCAGAGCTGCGTGTCGCCGCGCCGGCACCAGCGGCAGTGCCCGCAACTGACCAGGTGCCTGGGCTCGACGCCGACGCGCTGCCCGACCGCCAGGCCGGTCACGCCCGGCCCGAGGGCGGCGATCTCGCCGGCCAATTCGTGCCCGGCGGTGCGGGGGTGCCTCGTGCTGCGTTCCGGATCGCGGTAGCCGTGCAGGTCGCTGCCGCAGATGCCCGCCGCACGTACGCGCACCACGGCCTCTCCGGGACCCGGCTGGGGAGCGGGCACCTCCTCCAGGCGAATGTCGTGTCCACTGGTAAAGAGTGCAGCTTTCATTGCTCCTCCTCGCGCCCGTACATGGGCGCTACACGCCCCTCCAGCTCAAGAAAGGCGGCATAGACCTCCTCGTACGCGGCATGCGCAGACGCATCTGGCTCGACGCGGCGCGCGATCTGCACCCATTCTCCGGCGGCCTGCTCCACGCTCGAGTAGCGCCCGATGGCGACGGCGGTGAGGATTGCCGCGCCGAGCGCGCCCGCTTCGACGACGCGAGGGACGAGCAGCGGAAGGCCGGTCGCGTCGGCGATGATCTGCAGCCAGAGGGGGCTCTTGGCGCCGCCGCCGACGGCGACGAGCTCGGCTACGGTCACGTCCAGTGCTTCTACGATACGGCGCAGTTGGCAGGCGCAGCCTTCGAGCACCGCGCGCGCCACTTCGGCCCGGCTGTGGGCGAGCGAGAGGCCATAGAGGACGCCCACGGCGCACGGATCGGCAGACGGGCCCCGTTCTCCCATCAGGTGCGGCAGAAAGAGCAGGCCGCGGGCGCCGATCGGGACGCCGCTCGCTGCCTCTACCAGGCCTGAATAGGGAAGGGCGGGCTCGCCATCTGGCGTGGAGCCGGTCAGCGCAGCGAGCCACTTGAGCGCGGCGCCCGTCGTGGCTGTAGCGCCAAAGGTACGCGGCGATAGCGTCCGCCCAGCAGAGATCCAGGCGGCCGTGCCCAAGTAGAGGCAGGCACGGGCTGGCGCCTCGGGGGCAGCCGAGTCGGTGAGGTTCGCCCCGATCAGGGTGCAGGTGACGTCGCCCCCGCCGACGGCAACCGGCGTGCCGGGCGCGAGCCCGGTCAGCCGGGCGGCCTGCGGTGTGACGCCGCCCGCCAGGGATGCCGAGGGGCGAATCGGCGGCATCTTATCCGGGGGCACACCGGCCAGGCGAAGCATCGGTTCCGACCAATCCCCGCTCCGCCGGTCATAGAGCCCGGTGCCGCCCGCGTCGGTGGGATCGGTGGCGATCGTGCCCGCCAGCCGAAAGCGGACGAAATCCTTGGGCAGCAGGAACGTGGACACTCGGTGCAGCAGCTCGGGCTCGTTCTCCGCCAGCCAGCGCAGCTTGGGCGCAGAGGGCGTCGTGCTCATCGCCGAGCCGCGGCCGAGGGCTGCCTCAATCAGTGCGCCGTGCTCGCGCGTCATCCACCGTGCCTGGGCGCGGCAGCGCTGGTCCATCCACAGCATGGCATTGGCCAAAGGCATCCCACTCGCATCGATGGGCACGATGGCGTGCTTGAGGCCGCACAGGCCAATGCCAAGGATCTTCTCAGAGGGTACACCCGTCTCCCGCAGTGTCTCGCGCACGACGGCCACCGTCGCCGCCCACCAGTCTTCCGGCGCGACCTCGGCCCAGCCTGGTTGCGGATAGTGCACCTGCGGCTCGCGATAGGCCTCGCCGACCACTGTGCCGCGCAGATTCAGGAGCACGCAGCGCGTGGTGGTGGTGCCGATGTCGATCGCCATCACGTACCCGCTACATTCGGCCATACGATGCACACCCTCGCCTACATCGTGATCACGACCTTGAGCCCCTCGCGCCCGGCCACGATGTCGAACCCATCCTTGGCCTGTGCCAGGGGGAGCTGATGGCTGATCAGGGGGCTGACCCGCACCGTGCCGATCTCGAGGAAACGCAGCGCGGTGCAGAAGTGGTGCGGCGTATAGTCGTGGCTGCCTGTGAGTCGGATTTGCTTGTAGTGGAGCAGGTTGGGATCGATCGCCAGCGTCGTGGGCGGGTAGGTGCCGGCGAAATAGTTGACCGTGCTGCAGTTGCCCGCCATGTCGAGCGCTTGCCGGAGCGCGTGTGGCGCGCCCACGGCGACGATGACCACGTCTGCGCCTCGCCCGGCGGTGTGCTCGTGTACCCAGCGCACCGGATCGACCGTGGAGGCGTCGATGACCGCGTCGGCGCCGAGCGCCTCTGCCACCGCCAGGCGTTCGGGCAGCAGCTCGCTGACCCACACGCGTGCGCCAGCGTGCACTGCCAGCTGCAGGTGCAGCAGGCCGATCGGGCCGGCACCGATCACGACGACGGTATCGCCGAACGCGACGTCGCTGTCGAGGTGGCCGTTGATGCAGCAGGCCAGCGGCTCGCAAAAGCACGCCTCCTGGTAGGAGAGCCCATCCGGGATGTGGAGCAGGCTCTCTGCCGCCGCGACGCCATACTCGGCAAAACCGCCCCGCACGCGCCCCCGCGCCAGGTTCTCGCAAAAGTTGTGCTGCCCGCGGATGCAATAGTAGCACTTGCCGCAGGGCACACGCCA
>CAZLMZ010000377.1:0-3326 GCA_964560475.1 uncultured Anaerolineae bacterium | reverse complement strand
ATCCGGGTCGAGCTCAACGGTGATGGCGAGATCGTGCGCCTCTATGACAAGGAGGCGAACCGCGAGCTGAACGCCGGGGTGTGCAACCGCTTTATGATGTACAAGGACGTGCCCACCGGGTGGGACGCCTGGGACCTGGACAGCATGTACGCCGAGACGCCGGTCGAGCTGGATGCCGCGGGGTGCGTCGAGGTCGTCGCCGCCGGCCCGCTGGTGGCCAAGCTGCGCGTGACGCGCACGCTGCACAACTCGACCATGACGCAGGAGATCAGCCTCCGCCGCGACAGCCGGCGCATCGATTTCCACACCGTGATCGACTGGCAGGAGCAGCACAAGCTGCTCAAGGTGAGCTTTCCGGTCAACGTGCACGCCCACGAGGCGGTGCACGAGATCCAGTTCGGCCACCTGGCTCGGCCCAACCACCTGTCGCGTCCTTTCGACGCCGACCGGTTCGAGGTCTCGGCGCACAAGTGGACGGCGCTCGTGGAAGGGGCGCGCGGCTGCGCGGTGCTCAACGACTGCAAGTACGGGGTCAACGTACTCGGGCCGAGCATCAACCTGACCCTGCTCAAGTCCCCGCTGGCGCCCGACATGCACGCCGACCTGGGCCGCCAAGAGTTCGCCTATGCCTTCTATGCCTGGAACGGCCCCTTTGCCGAGAGCGACCTGGTCAAGGAGGCCTACGACCTGAACGTGCCGGTCCGGGCTGCAGCAGGTGCGGCGGGCGAGCTGTCGCTCTTTTGGCTCGACGCTGATAACATCGTGATCGAGACGGTCAAGCCGGCCGAGGATGGCTCGGCGGACGTCGTGGTGCGCATGTACGAGTCGGCGCGCACGGCGACCCACTGCACGCTGCACACGACGCTGCCGGTCACGGCTGCGGCACAGACCAACATGATCGAGGAGCACCAGGCGGACCTGGCCCTGGAGGACGGGCAGGTCGCGCTCCAGTTCCGGCCCTTTGAGGTCAAGACGGTGCGCCTCTCGCTCTAGTGCGCGGCCTCAGGCCGCCCGATAGAACCTTGCGCAGCGGGCGGGGACATGGTATCATGTCCTGCCCGCTGCTCTTTTGGGCGGAGGGGTAACCGCTAAAGCGGTCACTACGAACGGGGGTGCTTTCGTTTGTAGTGGCGACCTTTGGTCGCTACTTGCTACTAACGTGGACACCTATCAGCGAGGGATCTCACCTCGCGTCTGGTTATATGCATGACAATGCGATCCGATCACCAGGGGCACGCTTACCTGTCGCGCCTGTTCTCGCTGTGCGCAGCGCTGCTCCTATGCGCCTGCCTGAGCCTCGCGGCGGCGCCCGTTCGGGCTTCGAGCACGGTCCCGGTCGCGTCCGTCGCGAGCGATACGCCGCCCGACGTGCTCCTCGTCCACTCGCCGGGGGATACGCTGACGCTCACCTTTGCCCTGGCGGATGGCGTGCCGACCTATGCCGTGCAGCGGGAGGGCCGCGACGTGATCCTGCCCTCTCGCCTGGGCTTTGCTTTCCAGGGCGCTCCGCCCCTCGACGGCGACATGATCGTGCTCGACCACACCTCGCGCTCGTTCGACGAGACGTGGACGCAGCCCTGGGGTGAGGTGAAGGAGATCCGCAACCACTATAACGAGCTGCGCGTCGACCTGGTCGAGACGACCTGGCCGGCACGGCAGATGACGGTCGTGTTCCGGGTCTATGACGATGGCGTCGGTTTTCGCTACGAGCTGCCCGCGCAGCCGCAGCTCGATGCTTTCGAGATCGTCGACGAGCGAACCGAGTTTGCCCTGACGGGCGACCACGACGCGTGGTGGATCCCGGCGATGCAGCCCGATCGCTACGAGTATGCATACCAGCGTTCGCCGCTCAGCGAGCTGCGCGAGATGGACGCGCGCGTACAGACACCGCTGACGATCGAGGCCCGCGACGGGCTCTATCTCAGCATCCACGAGGCGGCGCTGACCGACTATGCGTCGATGACGCTGCAGGTAGGCACGGCGAACACGCTGCACTGCGAGCTCGTGCCGTGGTCCGACGGGGTCAAGGTGCGGGGGAATACTCCTTTCCACACCCCCTGGCGCACGATCCAGGTCGCCGAGCGGCCGGGCGACCTGATCACGTCCTACCTGATCCTCAACCTGAACGAGCCCAATGCCCTGGGCGACGTCTCTTGGGTCCACCCGCAAAAGTACGTCGGCATCTGGTGGGCGATGCACCTCGGCAAGTGGACGTGGGGCTCTGGCCCGCAGCACGGGGCGACCACCGAGCACGCGCTGCAGTACATCGATTTCGCCGCACAGAACGGCTTTGACGGGGTGCTGGTCGAGGGATGGAACCTGGGCTGGGACGGGAATTGGTGGGCGAACGGCGAGCAGTTCGATTTCACCACGCCCTATCCCGATTTCGACATCGAGCAGGTGGCTGCCTATGCTGCGTCGAAGGGAGTGAAGCTGATCGGCCACCACGAGACGGCGGCTGCGGTCGACAACTATGAGCGGCAGATGGAGGACGCCTTTGCCTATTACCACGCGCTGGGCGTCGATACGGTCAAGACGGGGTACACGGGCCCTGGGCAGGGGATCGAGCGCCTGGACGGGGATGGAGAGGTGCTCGGCCTCGAGTGGCACGACGGGCAGTACATGGTGCGCCACTATCGCCGGGTCATCGAGGCCGCGGCGCGCAACGAGATCATGCTCAACGTGCACGAGCCGATCAAGGACACCGGCCTGCGCCGCACCTACCCGAACATGCTGACCCGGGAGGGCGTGCGCGGCCAGGAGTACAACGCCTGGGGCGCCGACGGCGGCAGCCCACCCGAGCACACGACGGTCCTGCCCTTTACGCGCATGCTGGCCGGGCCAATCGACTTTACGCCGGGCATTTTCGAGCTCTTCTACGATGCCTACCGGCCTGACAACCGCGTCAACACCACGCTGGCCAAGCAACTGGCGCTGTACGTGGTGCTTTACAGCCCGCTGCAGATGGCGGCTGACCTGCCCGAGAACTATGCGGGGCATCCTGCCTTCCAGTTCATCGTCGACGTGCCGGTCGACTGGGACGAGACGCGCGTGCTCGACGGCGCGATCGGCGAGTACATCACCGTCGTACGCCGCGAGCGCGATGGGACCGACTGGTACCTGGGCAGCATCACCGACGAGCAAGAGCGCACGCTGCAGGCACCGCTCGATTTCCTCGATCCCGGCACGCCCTACGTGGCCGAGATCTATGCCGACGGCAGCGGCGCCGATTGGGAGACCAACCCCTGGCCCGTCGTGATCGTAGAGGCGCTGGTCGATCACGACACCACGCTGACGATCCACCTGGCGCCGGGCGGCGGGCAGGC
>CAZLMZ010000376.1:0-3327 GCA_964560475.1 uncultured Anaerolineae bacterium | reverse complement strand
TGGACGTCAACCTGGCCAAGCAGCTCAACATCCTGATCAGCGACATGGGCCTGCCCCTGGAGCGGATCGTGATGGACCCGACCTGTGCGGCGGTGGGCTATGGGATGGAGTACGGGTACTCGGTGATGGAGCGCCTACGCCTGGCGGCGCTCAACGGCGACCGCATGACGCAGTTGCCGATGATGGTGACGGTCGGCTTTGAGGCGTGGCGTCAAAAAGAGACACGGGTGAACGAGGGCGTACCCGGGGCGTGGGGCGCATGGAAGGAACGCGCGCTCAACTGGGAGACGCTCACCGCCGCTACGCTGGTCGAGTCGGCGGCCAACCTGCTCGTGCTACGCCATCCCGAGTCGGTACAGCGCATCCGCGAGATGATTGACGAGCTGATGGCTGGGAACGGCCAGTGAAGATAAGCATTCCCTGGGAGTGCCAGGCTCCAGCCTGGCACTCCCGTAGGGAAGATGAGCGATTCCTGGGCGGCCAGGCTGGAGCCTGGCGTTCCCGGGAAGGAGGATAAAGCGATGGCCCTATCAGGGATGCAGATCTACAAGCTCTTGCCGCGGACGAACTGCAAAGAGTGCGGCTACCCGACGTGCCTGGCGTTCGCCATGAAGTTGGCGGCCAAGCAGGTCGAGCTGGACGACTGCCCGTACGTGTCCGAAGAGTCGAGGGCGCAGCTAGCGGAGGCGTCGCAGCCTCCGATCCGCCTGGTGACCGTGTCGGCGGACGGCCGGGAGGCACAGGCCGGCAACGAGACGGTGATGTTCCGCCACGAGAAGCGATTCTATAACAAGCCGGGCCTGTTCGTGCGCCTGTACGACGACCAGCCGGTCGAGGCGCTCGAAGCCCAGGCCAAGGAAGTGGCCGACTATACGGTTGAGTACGTGGGCATGGAGCTCAAGGTGGATGGGCTGGCCGTGGAAGCGACGGATGGCGGCGCCCAGTTCGCCGAAGCGGTCAAGGCCGTGCTGGACACGGCGCTGCTGCCGCTGGTGCTGATCGCAGAGGACGCAGCAGTGATGGCCGAGGGGCTCAAGGTCGCCCGCGAGGTGGAAGCCAAGCCGCTGATCTATGGCGCCACGGCCGAGACGTGGCAGGACTTTGCCGCGTTGGCCAAGGAGCACGGCGTGCCGATGGCGATCCGCGAGGAGTACCTCGACGTGCTGGCCAGCCTGGCGGCGCAGATCAAGGAGGCGGGGGTCGACGACATCGTGCTGGACCACGGTGCGCGCGACCTGCCGGTGGCGTTGGCCAAGCAGACGCACATGCGGCGCCTGGCGCTCGGAAACGTGCGCGAGCTCGGCTATCCGCTGATCGCGTTCCCCGGTGAGTCGGTGGACGACCCCGAGATGATGCCGATCGCGGCGGCGCAAGCCGTGGCCAAGTACGCGGGCTTTGTGGTGCTGGACGAGTTCAGCCCGGCAACGATCTACCCGCTGTTGGCCTTGCGCGAGAACATCTATACCGACCCGCAGACGCCGATCCAGGTGCAGCCGGGCCTGTACGAGATCGGCGAGCCGACGGCCGACTCGCCGCTGTACGTGACGACCAATTTCTCCATCACCTACTTTGCGGTGGCGAACGAGATCTCGGGCAGCGGCATACCGGGCTGGCTGCTGGTGGCAGACGCGGAAGGAATGAGCGTGCTGACCGCCTGGGCAGCGGGCAAGTTTGACGCGGTGCGGATCGCGAAAGCGGTCAAAGAGAACGGCCTCGCCGACAAGCTGAACCACAGAAAGCTGGTCATCCCGGGGCACGTCTCGGTGCTGCTGGGTGAGATCGAGGAGGAGCTTCCCGGTTGGAAGATCCTGGTCGGCCCACGGGAGGCCGTGGATATCCCAGGCTATACTAAGGTGTGGGGTTCGTTATAGGGGGTCGGTCATCGCTACGTGTACCGTCCGTTTCCAGCCGATGGATCGTGCCGTACAGGTTGAGACGGGCACGCTCGTTTCAGATGCCATACACGCGGCAGAAATCGGTTTTGGTCTGCCGTGCGGGGGGCAGGGGCGCTGCGGGCGCTGCACGGTCATCGTTCGCGAAGGCGAGGTGCAGCGCCCGCCCAACCAGCACCTCTCCGAAGAGGACCAGGCCGCCGGCTATGCGCTGGCCTGCCAGGCCACGATCGAGGGCGATGTCACGATCTATGTGCCGCCGCAGCGGATCGAGCGCGTGCTCGAGACCGACAAGACGGCGGCGGCGGTCCAGGTCCCCCTCTCCTACGACGCGCTGCGCGACCAGCCCCTGCAAAAGTACGTGGTGGACGTGGCTGAGCCTTCGCTCGACGATCAGACCGACGATTGGTCGCGGCTCAAGCGCGAGCTAGCGCGCCAGTACGGGGTGGAAGAGCTGACGGCCGAGCTGCCCGTGCTGCGCCGGCTGTCCGAGGCGCTGCGCGAAGGGGCGTGGACGGTCACGCTCGTGGTCGAGCAAGACCGCTGGGAGGAGCCAGAGGGCCCGCCCCGGCTGATCGACGTCCTGCCCGGAGACCACCTCGAGTCGCTGTGGGGCGTGGCGATCGACATCGGCACGACGACCAACGTGGTCTGGCTGGTCGATCTCCTCAGCGGGCAGGTGATGGCGCAGGTAGCCGACTATAACGGGCAGATCGCGCGCGGCGAGGACGTGATCTCGCGGATCATCTATGCCTCCAAGGGCGACGGGCTGGCTGACCTGCAGCAACTGGTGGTGGATACGCTGAATGGCCTGATCGCCCAGGCGGCAGAGCAGGTGGGCACGCGCCCGGGTGAGATCTATCGCGCCGTGGTCGCCGGCAACAGCACCATGATGCACCTCTTGACCGGACTGCCGCCTGTTTCGATCCGCCTCGTGCCGTTCGTGACCACGGTCAACCAGATCCCGACGCTGCGCGCGCGCGAGCTGGGGCTGCACCTGTGCCCCGACGCGGGGGTGGACTGCCTGCCGGGGATCGCCAGCTATGTCGGCGCCGACATCACGGCGGGCGTGCTCAGCTCTGGTATGTGCGAGGGCGACAAGCTGTCGCTGTTCATCGACGTCGGCACCAACGGGGAAATTGTGCTCGGCGACTGCACGTGGTTGATCGCGTGCGCGTGCTCGGCGGGACCGGCGTTCGAGGGCGCGGGGGTGCTGAACGGCATGCGCGCCACGCGCGGGGCGATCGAGGAGGTGTGGATCGACCCCGAGACGTACGAACCGACGCTGCGCGTGATCGGGCCGGAGGGAGAAGCGCCGCGCGGCATCTGCGGCAGCGGGCTGATCGGGCTGATGGCCGAGCTGTTCATGGCCGGCATCGTCGACAAGGGTGGCAACGTCGACGTGCGGCTCGATACGGCGCGCACGCGCGAAGGG
>CAZLMZ010000375.1:2136-3335 GCA_964560475.1 uncultured Anaerolineae bacterium | reverse complement strand
TAGACGTATGCGTACAGCAACCACGCCACGCCACCGAAGACAAGGAGGTTCAGACAGGCAAGGACGGTCAGGATGAGCCGCCACTGCTCACCCGACAGGTAGAGCAAGCTCTCCAGAAAGGACGCCAACCGGTCCAAGCGCCACCAGTCGCAGGATCTACTTTTTCCTCTGACCCAGCTCAGAGATCAGGCGCAGCACGCCCAGGAGTGAGACGCCCAGGCTGATCGCCTCACCCGGTGAGACCTGGTTCATTTCTTCCGCTTCGCCGGCCTCGACCGCATCGATCCGCCGCTCGTTGGCCTTGATATACAGGAACGCGGCAAACACACCTACTACTGCACCGGCCACTCCACCTACGATCAACAGCTTCTGTCGCAAGTTCATCCGCTCTCGACCTCCAGAAACAGCTCTTGACTGAAACCAACCGGGCGCTGCCCCCGGCGCACACTCATTATACTGGATCAGCCGCAGATCCGCCAAGAACAGGTCCCCGGCGCTCTTGTGGGATCGAGCGTGGCACCGTTTTTCTGCGTGCATCTCTGGCGCACGGCCCAGGCGCCGGGCACCTTCCGGCTGCCTATCCTGCTACATCCTCCGGCGTCGGGATCTTGCACTCACAGGGCACGCCGGTCTGGCACAGCCCGCACCCATAGCCGGCAAAACCGTACTGCCGCTCGACGTACGGCGCCGTGGCCGAGCGAAGGTGTTCGCGACAGCGCGCCTTGTCGTGTCCTGCTTCCGAGATCGCCCCGACCGGGCAGCGGTCGATACACTGGCCGCAGGTCCCGTGCGTGTAATAGAGGCAGTAGGCGTGGTGGTCCGTGTACGGCCTGGGCGTCGGGTCGATCGGGATGCGGGCCACAGCCGACCCAACGCGCATTGCCTTGCCGGCGGGCGTAATCAGGCCGTCGCACAGGCCAAAGGTGCCCAGCCCCGCCGCGTATGCCGCGTGCCGCTCCGACCAGGTCGAGGCATAGACATAGCGCTCCGAGTCGGTCGAGCGCCATTCAGGCGAGAGCATCGGCGACACCGCCGCATAACCGGCCGCTCCGAGCGCATCGACGACGTGCTGGCGCAGCTTGTTATTGAACTCCTCCCCAAAGATGCGCGAACGCGCCCAGCGCTCCGCCGGGTAGACGCGCTGTTCCTGGTTGTCGCGCCGCGTCGCTGCGGTCTGCGGCAGCACCCACGCGATCACA
>CAZLMZ010000375.1:0-2036 GCA_964560475.1 uncultured Anaerolineae bacterium | reverse complement strand
GTTACCCTCGGAGACCAGGTACCAGGGCACGAACTCGGCCAGGTGCCGGTCGCCCGCAGCACCCAAGGCGCCGAAATGCCGGTAGTAATCGTAGGCGATCACCCCTTGCGAGTGGAACCAGTGGCCCAGCCGGGCCTGCTCCAGCGCCCACTCGGTCCGGTCGTCCCAGAACCCCTCCTGGCTGATGTGCTGCTCCACGATGGGAAAGAGGTCAGTGCCCTGCCAATTGGCAGCAGTGGCAAAGGTAAAGTGGTTGACCCCGGCCACGTCGGTCGCGATCTCGTGGCGCTCGGGCTGGGGAACGTCGAGGTAGCTTTCGACCAGGCCCGCCAGGCGGTGCTGCGTGCCAAAGACCTCGTGGCAGCAGCCAAAGGCCTTGATCTCGGGCTCTGCGGCATAGAACGCCGCCGTGCACAGGGTCATCGGGTTCGTATAGTTGATCGCCCAGGCATCGGGGCAGTGTTCCATGATCTGGTGGGCATAGTCGAGGTAGACCGGCACTGCGCGCAAGGCGCGGCTGATCCCGCCCGGCCCGGTCGTGTCGCCGACCGTCTGCAGGATGCCGTACTTGGCCGGGATGTCCAGGTCGTTGGCAAACATCTCCATCGGCCCGGGCAGGATGGAGAGAAAGACGAAATCCGCTCCCCGCAGCGCCTCTGCGGCGCTGTGGTGCGCGTGCACGTCGAACGTCGTCACCGCATCCGGGTGACTGTAGATCCGTTCCGCGAGCTCGACGTTCCGCTGCGCGGCTTCATAGTCGATGTCATAGAGTGCGATCTCGCCTGCCAGGTGCTCGCACAATGCCAGGTCGGTCATCACGTGCCTGGCCCAGTTGCGGCTGCCGCCGCCGATGTAGGCGATCTTGATCTGTTTGGCCATCTGTCCTCCCTACCGCTGGACTGCGCTTTGTAGATGCGGCCATTGTACCACGATCACCCAGCAGCCGCCAGCAGCGCGCGAGCCGGTTACTGGTCGATGACCGAGCCGTCGACGTGCAGGCGGGTGTGGACGGTCCGCTTGCGATAGGGAAAGCGCTCGGCAGCTTCTTTTGCCAGCGTGATCCCGATCCCGGGCGCGTCGGGGATGATCAGGAATCCGTCCTCAACGCGGAGCGTGGTCTCGACGATCTCGGACTTGGGTGGCTCCAGCTCGCCCGTGGGATATTCCTGGATCGCAAAGTTGGGGATGCACGCCGCCAACTGCAGGCACGCGGCGGTGCTGACCGGGCTGAGCGGGTTGTGCGGCACGACGCCGACGTGGTGCGCCTCGGCCAGGGCGGCGATCTTTTTCGAATGGGTCAGGCCGCCGGCCATGCACACGTCGGGGCGCACGTACTGCACCGCGCCGCGCTGCAGCAGCATCTCGAACTCGTAGATCGTGTGCAGCCGCTCTCCGGTGGCGATCGGGATCTCAATGTGCTGTGCGACCAGCGCCATGGCGTCCATGTTGTCCGGCAGGATCGGGTCCTCGTAGAAAAAGGGGTGATAGGGCTCGATCCCGCGGGCCAGCACGATCGCCTCGTGCGGCGCCAGGCGGCGGTGGATCTCGATGCACAGGTCGACGTCGTTGCCCACCGCCTCGCGATAGCGGCCCACCGTCTCGATCGCGTCGTGCATCTTGTCGGCGTGGGTCTTGAAATAGGGCACCTCGCGCGGCTCGTCGAGAAAGGGCGTCAGGTGGCCGACGGCGGTAAAGCCCATCTCCTTGGCCTCCACGCAGCCCGCGATCAGCTCCTCCTTGGTGTGGCCAAAGACGTGATAATAGACCCGCGCCTTATCGCGGCACTTGCCGCCCAGGAGCTGGTAGCAGGGCACGCCGAGGTGCTTCCCGGCAATGTCCCACAGGGCAATGTCGATCGCGCTGAGCGCGCCCATGATCGCTGCGCCGCGAAAGTGGGACCAGCGATAGAGGTACTGCCAGTGGTGCTCGATGCGCAGCGGATCCTGCCCGATCAAATAGTCCTTCCACTTTTCCACCACCGCCGCCGAAGGCTCGAGGTAGCCCCACGCGCCCGATTCCCCCAGGCCGGTGATGCC
>CAZLMZ010000374.1:0-3340 GCA_964560475.1 uncultured Anaerolineae bacterium | reverse complement strand
CGCTCGGTCACGTCGAACGCCTCCCGGTTATAGTTCACGCGGCGGTTCTGGTCCTGTCCGTCAATGCGGATCGTGTTGTGGGCCCGCGTGGAGAGCACATAGCGCCGCATCTCAGAGCTGTCGTAAGCATAGTTGCCCGCCTCGGTGAGCAGCAGGTGCCCGTAGGCGTGGAGCAGCAGGTTCAACTTGTCCTCGTGCTGGTGGCCGTAGCCAAAGGGGCCCCCGTCAAAGAGCGCCCACACCGCATCGGGTGCCCAACTGGTGCGCATGATATCGTAGCCGGCATAGGGAAAGGCGACCGAAGCGTCGTCAGGCGGTGCGCCCTCTTGTCCCTCGGTATAGGCCCACCGGAAATCCTCGCGCTCGGGGTAGGCGGCGACCGCGCCGTCCATGAGATCCGCTACCGGGCGCCAGCCGCCGTCGTTGACGTCGGGCAGGCGTCCATCGGGCATCATCATCATCACGTTGACCGTGTGCATGCGCTCCAGTCCGCTGTGAAAAGCCTCGGGCACCGGCTCGTCGTAGGCCCGGCACACGTCCATCAGCCATCCATAGTTGCGGATGTCGACCTGGTGATAGCCGGTAGAGAGCTCGACCTGGAAGCCGTCGGGGTAGACCTGGGCGTCGAGTTCCTCGGCTAGCTTGTCAAAGGCATACTCCTTCCACGGTGCTGCGTCCAGGAACTGGGGATAGAGGACGCCGATCTGGGCCAGGCCGTTCATCTCCATGATCAGCCAGTTGCCGGTGCGGTGGAAGTTGCGCAGCCGCCAGCCGTGCTCCCACACCGACTTGTACCAGTCGATCAGGACGTCGTCGGTAAAGTGGGGGGACCGGTAGAAGGAGTGCAGGGCCCACTGCCACGATCCGCCCATGCGGATCCCGGCCTCGATCGTGCGCCAGCAGAGCGTCGCTCCGCCCGAAGCGTTCTCGGGTACCAGGGCCTGGTGGACCCAGCTCTCGAAATAGTCGACAAATGCCTCGGCATAGCGTTCGTCGCCGGTCTCGCGGTAGCGCTCGCCGAGCACGGCCCACTCGGGGTGGCGGCTGAGCTGCCAGGTCCATTCCTTGTACTGGTTGAAGGTCGGGTTGATGAACCAGTCGACCTCGCCCTCGAACTGATGCGGGGTGCTGCACGAGATCAACTCGCCGCGCACGATCCGTTCGGCGGCTTCGGCGACCGTCTCGTCCTCGTACATGAAATTGTGACCGCGAAAGGTACGCTGGATGGTCAAGAAGCGATCGGGCTGGAGGGACGCGCGGGCCTCGGCGGCAAACAGACGGCGCGCTTCGGCCCAATCCTCCTGTTCGATCGCCTCGGCGATGCCCTCCAGGCCGGGCCGGGCGGTGTCGATCTTGCCAAAGAACTCGGCCTCGGTGAGACGCGGGCCAACGGTTTCACTTTCTGACATGGTAGCTCCTTAATCCCAACAGGGCTCGAATTCCGTCTTGATATCGTCGATGCTGGGCCCGACGACCTCGATCTCGTCGAGGCGGTTGGTGCCCAGGCCCAGATCGTACGCCAGGTTGAGGTGATTGTCGCTGCGCAGGAAGGGCGGATTGGGCGGTTCGATCGTGGGGTCGTACCCCATGGCCGCCGTCGCCACGGCGTCGGTCGCCACCACGTCCTTGCCCGCAATCAAGACGCCCGGGGCGATGGGCGACATGGTCCCGATCCAGGGGCCTTCGCCGCCCTGCGTGGTCTTGATTCCGTCGATCAGGCCCAGGTGGATCGGGCGCGCACGGTTGAGGTCCATGATCACCCGCGGCAGGCGCGTGCTAAAGGTGTCCCCCTCGCCGTGGAAGGCAGAGCGATGGTTGTCCCGCGTACTGAGCCGGTAGGAGCGCATCGGCACCAGGCCGATCAGGTTCTTCATGGTGTGCGTCACGCCGCAAGAATAGTGGTTCTTCATCTTGGAGACCGAGATGAAAGCGTTGACGTCCTCCAGGACGTGGTTGAAGGTAAAGCGGTCGTAGATGAACGACCCGTCGCCGACTGCAGTCTCGGAAAAGTCATTGTAGGGATCGGTGTCGTTCAGGTCGATCAACTGCGCCTCGATCGCATCGGCGGCCTCGACATAGCCCCAGTCCACGTAGGAGGCCCACTCGTACACCGCCTCCACGATCAGCAGCTCGCGCGCGCCCGCGTCGCGCAGCAGCTGCCCGAGGGCGCGCACCACCTCAGGGTGCGTGATATAGCTCTCAATTGCCGAGACACCGGGCAGCGGGCGGACGCTCGTGCCACCGGTGAGGTTGACCTTGATCGCCACGCGGTCGCCCCTGCTGACAATGTCGCCCAGGCCGCCGATGGCGTCGAGCAGGTCGCGGACCTGGGAATAGACCCGATCCCGGCCATAGTCCTGCGCCGTGGCGATGGCGACGGTAGATTTGGCCCCCGCTGCCGCCGGTGGCTGCCCTTGCGCAGGTCGCGCACCACCCTGGCACCCGGCGGCGAGCAGCCCTGCTGCGGCCAGGCCGGCGCCCCGGATAAAGTCGCGGCGCGACAGACCGCGCGAGCGATGTGCAGAACCGTCTGTGTGCTTCATTGTCCTCATCCTATCCTCGCGCGCCGCCCTGTACCGTGCTCAGAGCGGCGCATCGCATTGGAGACGGGCTAAAGGCCTACCACCTGGCTGCGGCGTTCCATGATCAGCGTGTCCCGCCACACGCCGTCGAGGCGCGCGATCCGCTCGCGCGTGCCGATGCGGCGAAAGCCGCATCTCTCGTGCAGGCGGACGCTGGCCTCATTCTCGGGAAAGAGCGCCGCATAGAGCGTCCAGATGTCGTGTGCCTCTGAGGAGGCGATGACGCGCTCCATCAGCCGGGTGCCGATGCCCCTTCCCCGTGCCTCGGGCGCCACGTAGATGCTGACCTCGGCCACGCCGCTGTAGGCCTGCCGGGACGAGACCGGTGCGAGCGCCACCCAGCCCACGACCTGACCATCTTCCTCGTACACGAGGCGCGAATGCGCATGGTGCCGCCGATCCCACCTCTCCCAGCTCGGAGCGGCGGTCTCAAACGTGGCGTTCCGCGTGGCGATGCCGCTCTCATAGATGGCGAGGATGGCCGGGCCGTCCTCGCTCCGCGCCTCGCGAATCGTGCCACGCATCGCTGCTGCTCAGACCGGCGTGTCGCGCGGCGTGACCTGGGCCAGCACGCCGCCGTCGACGACGATCATCTGGCCGACGATAAAGCGCGCGTCGTCCGAAGCCAGGTAGGCCACAGCGGAGCCAATGTCCAGCGGGTGCCCGTAACATCGCAGCGGCACGCGTTCCACCGCCTGCTCGATCCCGGGCCGAGTGGGCGGGTATGGGCCGCGGGTGATGATCGGCCCCGGCGCGAT
>CAZLMZ010000373.1:0-3347 GCA_964560475.1 uncultured Anaerolineae bacterium | reverse complement strand
GGGCAGGAGGTCGACGACGACACGCTGAGGGCGTTCGCGGAGCAGAGATGGGGCAAATGGCAGCGGTATGCCATGCTCCTGCTGACGACAAACACCGACACCTGGAGCGCCAATCTGGGCAAGCCCTTTCGCCTGAAATCGGCGGCCAGGAACGCCGGATAGCGCCTGCGGGATCGCCCAATGCCTCGACCACCTCCTCCCAGGTGACAAAGGCGAGCTCGATACGCGGCAGGACCGCCTCCTCCAACATGCCGTGGATCATGCACGCTGCCGTCCGCGAGAGCTGATCGTAGGCGCGCACGTTTGCCACGCCGCGCGAGAGGCCGCCCGTAGGCATCTCGGCCTCGAACACCGCCAGGTGGCGCCAGCTCGATCGGCTTGTGGATTTGCCCCCCACCCTGACGAGGTGTACAATGTTGCTGCCCGGGCACACAGCATGCTATAATAGAGCACAGTAGGCTGCCGATCCAGCATCTTTGCTAGGGTGAGGAGTGCAAACACTCTATGGATGAGGCCCCTTCCTGGCTCCACTTTCCCTTGGACATCAAGCTAGCCGATCCTCCCCTCCTTGAGGCATGGCTCGAAATCCGGTGGCAATTGCAGCGCGCACGCTCGGGATTGCCCGTCGATCCGGGCTATCCTTATGCGCTGGGGGTATTCTACTCGAGCATCAGGGAACGCTTCCCGATCCGCGAGAACGTATTCCCGATCGAAGCGCCTGAAGAGATCCTTCCCCCCTATTCCGTGCGCCATCGTTTTCGCGTTGCGAAGGGCAAGTGGCCTCTCCTTCAGTTGGGGCCTGGCGTGGCGGCGGTGAATTTCGGCCGACCCTACACCTGGGATCTGTTCCGGCGAGACGCTCGCTATCTCCGCGAAAAGCTGCTCGAGTCCTATGCAGATCAGGAGCTCACCATCCAATCCATCGCGCTTCGGTACCGCAATGGCACGCCATTCGAACATGGGCAGGACGATCCGCTGCGTTTCCTCGAGGAACGGCTCAACACATCCGTCACGCTCCCGAAAACCATACCCGGACCGGCGAGCCCTGCCTGGCCCCAGCAGTTGAGCATGAGCTACTCGTTCGTGCTGACCGAGCCGCAGGGCACGGGCATCCTCAGGTACACGGCCGGCACGATCACGCGCATAGACCCCACGAGCGACGAGCCGGTAGAGGAAGACATGCTCAGTTGGCAATCAGAAGTGCTCTCGGGACCGGGGGAGGCACCACCACTGCACGATGAAGCCGCGTTCGTAGAGTGGCTCGAGCAGGCTCACTATGTGACCCACGATTGGTTCTTTTCGCTGATCGACGGGGCGCTCCGCAGCCAGTACGAGAAGGGATGATCCTATGCTGCAAGAGCTTCATCCCGATGTATCGATGCCAGTAGCAACGAGGCTGTGGGTACAGGAGGAGGCCCAAGACGCCGGGACTCGGAAAAGACAGGCAGAGCGGGTTGCTTTCCTCTATCAGCTACAGGATGGTCTAGATGCTACCGTGTCCACCTGTCCCTCGCCGGGCACTGCCAGCCTCGGATCGGTAATAGCAAAGGGACTGGTCGCCAACGCCACCGAGAGCGTGATGATCTACCGGGGGCTGTGCGCGCCGCCGGATGATGAGAGTTGGTCGCAGGAGTTCCTGCGCCGCATGATGTCCTGGCCGTCCCGCCAGGCGCTTCGGCTCCAACGGCTGTATCACCTGCGCAACGCAACAGCCATTGACGCGTTTCTCGACCTCCATCCTGTGCTCGTAGACGTCCTCGTACAGGCGTACCCACATCTGGAGCGGCATTTCGTCGTCAGCGCGCCAATCCCACTGGAGCTCGTTCAGGATGCAGAAGCCGCTGATCGGGCAACGCTGTTCGTTTACATTCCGACGACGCTTCCTGCGGCTGAGGCACGAGTACGGCTGTACGAGTTCGACGACGAGTGGTTCCTAGATCAGATCGAGCGGGTAGGGTCCTTGCTCAACTTTAACCTCGAGTTCACATGAGCTTCGACTGGACCCAGTTCCTCGACTTGGCCAAAGCACTGGAGGGAGCTCCAGACACCCCAGGGCCTCGAGAGGCGGCGCTCCGCTCGGCGATCAGCCGCGCCTATTATGCTGCCTTTCACCACGCGCTCGATCGTGCTGCTGGCGAGGGATACACAGCTACGAATACGGGAGAAGATCACTTTCGTGTGCGAGAGCATTTCGAGCTGCACAGGCCGAGCAGGAGACGCGCGCGGATCGCCATCGAGTTGGGTCGACTCTACGATCACCGTATCAAGGCCGACTACCGGGCTCGGATGGGCATGCGGCCACAGGCTCTGGCCACAGACGCGGTGCTTCTCGCGGATGTGGTCATCGACCTGGTTAGCCACCTGCCGGCGCCCTGACGACACGGCCTGCGACGCTCTGCGTGGCCGGAATCACCCCGCTGCCGTCCGCGAGAGCTGATCGTAGGCGCGCACGTTTGCCACGCCGCGCGAGAGGCCGCCCGTAGGCATCTCGGCCTCGAACACCGCCAGGTGGCGCCAGCTCGATCGGCTCCTGGATTTGCTCCCCACCCTGACGACGTCTACAATGTTGCTGCTCGGGCACGCAAGCGGTCAAAATAACGAAAGCAGCGCTGCCGCTTCATAGAGACGGGGGAGCCCTTGTCAGAGATTGCGCGCGATTTCTACCTGACGTTCGTCCCGCTGTTCATCGTGATCGATGCTTTCGGCAACCTTCCTTTCGTGATTTCCCTGAGCAGTGAACTGGCACCGCCGGAGAAACGCCGGCTGGTACACCTGGCGATCCTGACCGCCACAGCCGTGGGGCTGATCTTTCTCTTCTTTGGCCAATTCATCCTGAACGTGCTCAACATCGACGTCGGTGAGTTTGCCATTACCGGCGGCCTGATCCTGCTGATTCTTTCCTTACGCTACATGACCACGGGCCACATGATGGAAGCCTCCCAGGAGGAGACGGCAGCAGTCATCCCCATCGGCACGCCGCTGACGGTCGGTCCGGCAACGATCACCACCCTCCTGCTGCTGGCGGGGCCCGGCGGCTACCCGCTGTACATGGTGCTGGTCTCTTTCGTCGTCAACATGGCCATTGCCTGGGTCGTTTTCCTTCTGGGAGAGAGAATCGCCTCGTTCATGGGGCGCGGAGGACTGACCGCTATCTCCCGCGTCTTTAGCCTGCTCCTCGCGGCGATCGGCGTCAGCATGATTGTACGCGGACTGGGCTTGACGGGTATACTCAAAACAGGAGGTTGATTCTCCAAGCGAGCGAGGGGATCGGTTCCGCATGCCGGCAAGCATGGAGGTGCGGATCAGAGCCAGATGGCGAGCACCGCCATGATGCCGAACCCCCCGGC
>CAZLMZ010000372.1:0-3356 GCA_964560475.1 uncultured Anaerolineae bacterium | reverse complement strand
CCGCGCTGCTCGTTCAGGAAGCGTTCGATCTCGTCAAAGAAAGCCTCGTCGGCGACGAGCGGCGGCTCGGTCTCGGATCGCTGCGATGAGAGATCCACTGCTGGCTGCTCACCGCGCTCGAGCGCCTCGCGGACGTGGTCGGGAAGCATCTCGTAGAGCTGATCCATCTGCGGCTCAAGATCACGTGCCCACGCGACCAGCTTTTGCAGGCTGATGTCCAGGTCGAGCATGCGGATCAGGTGCCACAGCACCGCCTGCGATGCCCGGGGGTTGATCATCTGCGTCGTATAGAGCGGTATCTCGCCGAGCAGGCAAGCACCCTCGATGTCGTGATCTCGGGCCACGGAGAGGAGAAGCCCGTTGAGGCCACCGATAGTGCCTTGCTGCATGAGCTTGACGCCATGGTTCTTGAGCTCGATCAGGAAATCGGTGTGCGTCGCCGTGCCCCAGACGGCGGGCTCGCTCGCGTGGTGGATGAACGTTGGATATGCTGCGGCGGTATAGACGCGCTGTACGCCCAGTTGTACTGCAGTCAGCGCGATTTCCCCGGCCATGCGATGTGCATCGGTGGGCTGCTCGGTTCCTACCACGAGGATCAGGTCGTGGCGGCTACTGCTGCGCCACCAGTAGAACTTGGTCTCGGGAAGCGTCGCCGGCTGGATCAGCCCATCCTCGATCACGACCTCGTTCGGCGCATAGTATGGGCGAGGATCGATACGACCAAAGAGCTCGGCCTGGAGCTCCTGCCGAAGATAGTTGACGGTCAGGAGTGCGACGGCACCCATGCCGGACCAGGCTGCGATCAGATAGGGATCGCGAAGCTCGGGTACGTTGTAGAGTTGTATAGTGCTTTGTGCGTCATTCATTGCCTCACCTGCCTCGGATGGGCGGGCCCGTTCGGACCGTATTATACCACAGCGGCCTGAGGAGCGACAGTGCGCAATAGACGGGACGCGGTCCAGTCCTGCCCAGGTCGCGGCGCCCCGCTATGTCGCTGGTGGACGCGTAGGCCATCGCGTTGGGCAAAGAGCAATGAAGGGGAAGGACTATGGTATTGAAGCTCGTCGTCGTGGGAGCCGGCAACCACAGCCAGCGGAACCACCTG
Source organism: uncultured Anaerolineae bacterium (assembly GCA_964560475.1). Lineage (GTDB taxonomy): Bacteria > Chloroflexota > Anaerolineae > JAFGEY01 > JAFGEY01 > BS750m-G44. The sequence continues at coordinate 2,251 of CAZLMZ010000372.1, read as the reverse complement.
CCCGCCCTGGCCCGGTACGCAGCGATCCATCCGGACCAGGTGGCGCTGGTGGGCTTGTGTGATCTCCGGCGGCAGCACGCGGAGGCGGTGGCAGGGGCCTATGGGTTCGCGCGTGCGTATGCGGATCTCGGCGAGATGCTGTGCGTCGAAAAGCCCGATGCCTGCATCGCCGTGACGCCCATTCCAGTTACGGTAGAGATCGCGGGGCAGATCATCTGTGCTGGACTCCCACTACTGATGGAAAAACCGCCTGGGGCAACGCTAGCCGAGGCACAGCGGCTGGTCGAACTCGTCGAGCGGCACGGTGCGCGCGTCATGGTCAGCATGAACCGGCGATTCGACCCGGCGCTCTGCGCAGCGCAACATTGGTGGGGCGAGCGGCCCATCTCGTACTTGCGGGCGCGCATCGTTCGCACCAACCGGGCGGAACCCGAGTTCGCGTATGGCACGGCGATCCATCCGCTCGACGCGATGCGCGCCATCGCCGGCGACGTCGCATCGTATCGCGTGCAGATCCAGCATGTAGGTGGGGTCCGGTGGTATGTGGTGCACCTGTGGTTCGCCGGCGGGACACAAGGGGTGCTCGAGGTGCTGCCTACCGCGGGCCTCCAGGCCGAGTCGTATGCGTGGTGCGGCGAGGGTGCCTACGTCGAGGCTACGGTAGGCGAGCACGACGCGGGTGCTGCACGAGGTTGGGAAGGCGGCACGCTCAGCCTGCAGCACGACACGCTGGCGGGCGAGCCGCTCTATGTCCAGAATGGGACATACGCAGAGACAGCCGCCTTTCTGTCAGCGCTGCAGAGTGGCGCACCCATGCATCCCTCCCCGGCTGAAGTCCTGCAGTCGGTCGAGATCTGCCAGGCGATGATGGAGCAGGCGTAGCAGACCACAGTCGCGCTATAGGGGCAGCTACCGAACGTACAAAGTATGGTCGCTAGCCAACTTTCGCGATGCCGCGCTCACGGTACACTTCTGCCGCCTCGCGGATCAGGGCTGCGGTCAGCGGTGCGCTGTGCTCTTTTGCCAGGATATCGGCGAGGGCGATCAGCTCGCCGTAGGTGCGGCGCCCGGGCCGCAGCGCATCGTAGATGCGCAGCACGTCCTCGTTCCCGATCGCCGTCAACTCGGCAGCACGGCGCAGGTTCTCGGCAAACGCGCTGTAGCCAGCGCGCTCTGCTGCGTCCGCCTGTCGGCGGAGCGTCTCGCCACTGATGCGTAGGTCCTCGGTGGAGAGCTCCCCGGAGAGCAGTGCCTCCATCGTCAGTTCGTCGAGAGAACGCCCGCTTGCCGTACGGACCGTCTCGTCGCACATGTCGCCTCCTGGCTGGGCTACTCGTCGAACCGGTTGCGAATGATGGCGCCCTTGTCCGCGGACTCGGCAAGGCGCGCATAGAGGGCCAAGTAACCCGACTTGATCTTTGGGACAGGCCGCTTCCAGGTGCGGAGCCGCGCCTCGATCTCGCTGTCGGGGACGTGCAGCTCCAGGTGGCGGTTGGGGATGTCGATCGTGATCGTGTCGCCGTCCTCGACGGCGGCGATGGGCCCCCCTTCGGCTGCTTCAGGCGAGACGTGGCCGACAAAGCACCCGTTGTTGGTGCCGGAGAACCGGCCATCGGTGACAACGGCGGTCTTGAGGGCGAGCCCGCGCCCGTAGAGAAGCTTCATCGCCGTATACATCTCGCGCATGCCAGGCCCCCCTTTGGGGCCTTCGTAGCGAATGACGATCACTTCCCCTTCCTGCACCTTTCCGTCGAGGATTGCTTCGTTGGCGGCTTGTTCCGAGTCGAAGCAACGTGCGCGTCCGGTAAAGACGTGCATCTCGGGCACGATGGCGGCCGGCTTGGTGACCGCAGTGTTCGGTGCCAGGTTGCCACACAGGATTGCCAGCCCGCCTTCTGCGCTCCACGGGTCGTCGAGGGTGCGGATGATCCGGCGGTCACCTGCCTTGGTCTCGGCAATGTTCTCTGCTACCGACTTGCCCGTCACCGTGAGGGCGTCGCCGTGCAGCAGTGGCAGGATCTCGCGCATCACGGCAGGCACGCCACCGGCAGCGTGAAAGTCGGGCACGTTGGGTGCAGCGGCCGGGTTCATCTTGGCGATGTGGGGGGTGCTGCGGCAGACGGCTTCGAAAAAGTCCATGTCGACCTCACAGCAGTCCGCCTCGTAGCTGATGGCAGGAATGTGCAGCGCCACATTGGTGGATCCACCGATCGCGGTGCTGACCCGGATCGCGTTCTCGATGCCACGGCCG
>CAZLMZ010000371.1:0-3370 GCA_964560475.1 uncultured Anaerolineae bacterium | reverse complement strand
TCGCCTAATGAGCCGGTAAGCAACACGGCCCATCGCACTTGTGTACCACTGAACACCTGAGGAGAAGCTGACATGAGATGCCAGAACTGCGGCAGCGAGATCCGTCCCACAAGCCGGTTCTGTGGCAAGTGTGGCGCACCGCGCCCCCGGCTGCCGCCGCACTTTGCGCAGGCTGAGATGCGCCTCGACGCACTCAACGCACGTCTCCAGGCAGGCCATATCGACAAGGCGAGCTTTGAGGCCCAGCGCCAGGCACTCACCGTTCGTGGACCCGATGGCTCGTACTGGTCCCCGGGTGGTGGTGGACGTTGGTACCGGTACGACGGCACCGCGTGGGTCGAACGCCAGCCACCGACCGAGACGGGTGGCCCAGCTACTCCCGCTCCCGCCGCACGGCAACCCAAGCCAGGTGGCAAGCGTCGCCCGTGGCTGTGGATAGGCGCGGGCGGTGCGGCGGTCGTCACCATGCTCGTCGCCGCGCTGGTCATCGTGCTGCGATACGGTCCTACCTGGTTCGGCCCAGGCGCGAACCCCACTCCAATCCCTGTCTCTTTCACCGCGACCCCCAGCCCAGCAGGTGCATCGGTGGAGCCGCCGATCTATGTCGCCACATTCGATCAGGGTGCGCCCACTCTCTTCTCAAGTGGGAGCGGCCCCGGCGGAGAGGCCTTGGTCGAGAGCGGACGCTTCTGCCTACAGGTCTCCCAGGCGGACCACACCGTCGTGTCCGGTTGGGAGAGCGCTCCCGCGGACGTGAGCTTTGACGTCGATGCTGCAGCGATCGATGGGGCAGCAGGTACCGGCTATGGGGTATTCGTGCGCGGCGTCGACGGCAACGCAGAGGGCGCACTGCTCTTTGAGATGAACGGGCAGGAACAGTGGCGGCTGCGCTTCAAGCCGCCCGATGGGGGATACACCCAGCTCCAGGCGTGGACGGACTCGCCGGCGATCGAAGGCGGTGGAGCCACCAATTTGCTCTCCGTCCTCGTCGATGGAAGCCAGACAACCTTTCTCGTGAACGGCGAAGAAATCGCCAGCACCGACGGTGCGCCCACCGAGGGCACCGTCGTCGGCCTGGTCGTCTCGACCCCCGCCGGGCAGGCCAGTGGCAAGGCGTGCTTTGACCTGTTCCGCGCGAGCGAGATCCTCGACACACCTGTCGATGACCGGCAGACAGTGGTTGCCGAACTGGGCCTGCCGCAGACCTTTGACATCGCGTTTGGCTGGGATGAAAACGGCGACGCTGTGCGCTACGAGACCTGGACCTACTTTGACTACTTGACCGATTTTGTCTTTGTCGACGGCACGCTGGTCGAGAGCGAGGCCCTGGATCCGGTCGAAGAACTGCTGGTCGCGCCGATGTGGTACAGCCCCTGGGATTTTTCCGGTGATATGACGCTGGAGCAGGTTGAGGCGCTGCTGGGCGAGGGTGAACTGGCCCGGGTCGGCGTGCCTCCCGAGTTGGGCGAGGACATGGCCTTCTTTGCGGGCGAACAGATCGTGTTCGGCTTTGCGGGGGACAAGCTGGAATACGTAGAGACGCTCGCCCTAGGGGCGATCGAAGAACCCGAGTAGGCGGTCGGGAGTGCAGAACGAGCGCAGGCGCTGTGCTCTCGGCAAGACCCCCGCTTCCTCCTACAAACCGCGGAGACAGAGCACAGAGCAAACGAAGGGGAGTCGGTGACCCAATGAACCTCAGATCCCGCAATGCAACCCGTGTATCGGTTCGTGTCGCACTGGCGATTCTCCTGGCTGCAGCCATCCTTCTCGCCGTACCACGGGTATCGGTTGCCATCTTTCCCCGGCACACCATCCTCGGCAAGCTCTTTCGCCTCACCCCTGCCGGTCGCATCTACAGTCACTTTGAGACGCGCAAGATCGAGTACGACCAGGCGCAGCAGTGGCTCGACGACCGTGTCGCAGAGGCCGACCAGCGCGACGCGGCTCTCAAGGAACTGCTGCGCATGCGCGCCATCGACGGGCACACCTACGTGCAGGCCCGATCGCTCAATACCATCCGCAGGCAAGAGTACATAGAGCTCAAGGACCGCATGACGCGCATCACGCGCAACAATTTCCACCGCGCCATGGGCCAGGAGGTTCTCGATCGCCTCGTGCCCCGCATCCTTGCCCATCGTAAATTCCAGGAAACCCTCGGCGAGGTCAACGAGGCCTTTGACACCACGCGCGGCTACCTCGAGGACGGCGTCCTCCGCATCGACCAACTCGCCGCCAAGGCCGACCTCGGCTTCCTCAGCAAGGCACGCGAGGCGACGCAGCGCTTGATCGCGCGCATCGACAAGAAAGAGCTCACCGGTGCCCTCCTTGCTCCCGTGCGCAAGGAGCTGGAGCGCCTGGATGGACGCCTGGCCCAGCTACAGCAAGACCTTCCCGAGGTGGTCAAGCCGGAGGAGGTCAAGCGGTTACAGGAGGAGGCGCGCCAGGCCGCCAAGACCCTGCAATCCACCCAGGACTCGCTCAACCAGGCCGTGCAGCGGGTGCGCGACCAAGGCACCGTCGTCATCCCGGTGCGCAGCGCCGCGCGCGACAAGGTGATCCAGGAAAAGCTCAAGGAGTTCAGCACGGACAAGAACATGACCCGCAATGCGGTCGCCACAGCACTTGCGCGTGGTGCGGAACTGCGTCGCGTGAACGCCGCGGTCGCAGAGGCGATGGACCGCCTGGGCATCGATCGCTCCGACCGCACCTACATCTACCTGCGCAAGATGGCCCTGGAAACGTTGCTCGCCCGCGGCATCTCCACCTCCGATCTGAGCGACGAGGAGCTCGTTTCGCTGTGGGAGGAGGCGTTGGCAGATGCTCAGGAGCGATACACGCAGTCGGCAGGCGGGCCGGCGATCGGCACGATCTCGATGCACGTTTCCTATCCCCCTGCTTCCCCCGAGGACGCACTGGCGTGGACGTACGAGGGCAAGCCTGGCACCGCAACCTGGCACACCTTTGGAAGCGAAGTCATCGACCCGAGCCTCCTCTGCACGTTCGACCTCTTTTGCATCAGGCCGATGGAGACCGAGATCGAGACGCTGGAGCTTTGGCTGGACTTTGACCTGGACCACGACAAAGTGACCGGTGCCCTCGAAGGCACGCTAGTCGGCGACATCCACGGGTTCGGTGTAGAGCGGTTCGGGGAGGCAGCGGGGACGTTCCGGGGCCAGATCACCGACGGCTCGATGCGCTACGACAGCACTGCGGGTGGCTGGATCTTTGAGGGAGAGGGCTGGGTCGAGCTCCGGCTGGAGGGCGGCGGCGTCTGCTGCCCGAGCTGTCTGTGCGACAAGACGGGCCGGCTCGAGACCGTCTCGATCGAGGGAAGCGGCGAGAGACAGATCCCCCTGGCGCTATCGGGCAG
>CAZLMZ010000370.1:0-3394 GCA_964560475.1 uncultured Anaerolineae bacterium | reverse complement strand
TTCTTGCACACGCCCAGCGCATCCGACACGGCGGCCATCTCTTCATAGTGCTTGACCACCAATCCTTTGCCCTTGTACGCCAGACGGTATGCCGTCTCTGCTATCCCGAAGCGGCGCACGCCCTCCTGTGGATCGTTGGAAAACTCGAACCACGGCTCGGAGCGCAGATGGTCGGCGCCTCGGCTCGATACCGCGTTGCCCAGGCCATATGCCTTGATCGCGCGTACATCGGCCTGAAAGACCTCGAGTCCCTTTCCGTGCAAGGCAAACACATCGCTGCCGCGCCCTAGCCGCGCAGCGGCAGCACGTACCCCATCCGCCAGCAGGTCGCCAAAGCCCTCGCGGTGAGCGATCTTGTGGATCAGAGTCACGATCGCCTCTTCGTTCCCCCAGGCCAGGTCCAGGCCATCCGCCTCCTCGCGTGATAGCAGGCCACGCTGGTAGCACTCCATCGACCAGGCGATCACTTCGCTCAACGCGATCGCGTCCAATCCATACCGGTTTGCCAGGTCGACGCACTTGAGCGCCAGCGGTAGGTCGGCGTTGCCGACCCGGGCTGTAAATCCTGCCAGGGGCTCGTACTCTGGTCCCTCCAGGCGGAACTCGGGGAAGCGAGGGTCCTCTACCACGAGGAAGCGGCTGCAGGGGATCGTGCAGGCAAAGCAGGCCTTGCTCTTGACCTTGTACAGTGCCTCGATCGCCTCCCCACTGACTTCGTCCGCGGCCTCGAACGTCCCCTGCTGGAAATGGCGCGTTGGGAGGGCGCCAATGGCGTTCAGCGCCTTGATCAGCTTGGTCGTGCCCAGGCGAGAGCGCACCTCATACTCGGGATGGGCATAGATTGCCTCGTCGAGCTGCTCGATCAGGGCACGAAAGCGTGCCATGTCGGCCACGGTGATGAACCCGCTGCCTCGTACGGCAACTGCCTTGACGTTCTTGGCGGCCATCACCGTTCCCATCCCCGTTCGTGCTGCAGGACGGTTGAGATCGACAAAGATACCGGCAAAACGGACGCCATGCTCTGCGCCTGTGCCGATTGCCGCCACCTGCACATCCGGGTCGCCCAGTTCCTGGCGCAAGGCGGTCGTCGTCTCCCACACGTCCTTGCCCCACAACTCGCGCGCGTCGTGCAGTGCCACCTGATCGTCGTGGATCCATAGATAGACCGGGTGCGGCGCCCTCCCCTGCAGGATCAACTGGTCATAGCCCGCATACTTGAGTTCTGCCGCAAAAAAGCCGCCCGCGTTTGAATCACCCAGGATACCCGTCTGCGGAGACATTGCGCTGACATTGAACCGCGCCCCACCCGGAAAGCTCGTGCCCACCAACGGGCCCACACCAAAGACCAACTCGTTCGCCGGCGAAAGGCCGCCCACGTGCGCCGGGAGCTCCTCCCACAGCCGGCGCACGTTCAGCCCACGCCCTCCCAGATAGGCCCGCGCCAGGTGCTCCTCTGTCGGCGAGCGGATCACTCTCCCCTCCGTGAGGTCGACGCGCAGCACCGTTCCCGCATAGCTATGCATCGCGTGCCCCCTCCCCCAGGGTCGCGCCCTCTCTGCACTGCGATCCCTCGGCGAGGTCCGCCGCGGCAAATCGGATCGCGCCAGTCGCGCAGCGTCGCACACACGCCGGCTCACCGCCACAGAGGTCACAGATCATGGCCACGTGCTCCACCGGGTGCAGGGCGGCCATGCCAAAGGGACACGCTTCCACACAGGCGCCGCACGCGATACAGCTTTCCACATCGACGTGCACGGCACCCGTCGCCTCATCACGTCCCAACGCCCCTGTCGGGCAGGCGTCGATGCACGATGCTGGATCGCACTGCCGGCAGACCTCGGGCCGGTCGATGCCCAGCGGCTCCACCTTCACCACGTGGATCCGGGCCATGGACACGCCGAACACGCCCTCGTGCTGTACCACGCAAGCAACCTGGCAGGCACGACATCCGCTGCACAGGCTCTCATCTACAATCAGTTGTCTCACTGATTCCTCTTGACTATACGAAGCCGTCTTGCGCCTCGTCCACCATCGCCAGGTAGTTCTCCACCGGGACATAGCTGGGAATCGAGTTACCCGAACCCACGGCATATCGCCCCTGCGGGCCACAAGCCTCGATCAGCATCCTTGTTCGTCGTCGCACCTCCTCCAGTGTGCCGGCAGCGAGGATGTCGACGTCCACACCCCCGAGCACCGCGATCCGGTCGCCGTAGCGCGCCTGAAACTCTTCCACCGGCAGGATCGCGTCCTCGAAAGAGTGTTTGCCGTCGATGCCCACGCGGCCGATCAGGTCCGGCATGATCGCCTCAACGTTCCCGCAGGAATGCAAGAAATAGGGTACATCGTGCCCGTGCGCCAGCGCCGCAAAGCGCTCGTGCCAGGGCAAGACATAGGTTCGCAGCGCTTCGGGAGCCACCAGCGTGGCAGTGCGAAACCCCATGTCGTCCCCCTGGAAGATGGCAACCACGTGGTCCAGGTCGAGCAAGTGTTGGTAGAACGCCACCAACAGGTCGCCTATCTTGTCACTGACCGCGCGCACCAGATCGGGCTGGTCGTACAGCGCCAGGCACAGCCCTTCCAGCGACATGATCTGCGACAGGTGCTCGAACATGCCACCCGCGTGGCATGTGATCAGGCCCATCCCATCGGGTAGATGTGCGTCGATGTACTCAAAGGAGCTAAAATCCATCTCCGCGACCGAGGGCCACGGGTAGCTCTCGAACTCGGCCCACGACTGGATCGCCCCGTGATGCTCGTCGAGCCACGCCCTCTGTCTCTCGGACCCGACCGCCGTGTCCGGTGCCAACGTCCTCCGGATGTCGAACCCCAGGCCCTGCTCGAAACGGACGAAGTCGTACCCCATGCGACACCAGAACGCAATAAAGTTGTCGAGGTAGATGTGTTGTGAGGCACGGTCTTCCGGCTCGACCCACGTACGCCCCAGCAGATCCGTCACGATCGGTCTCCGCACCAGGTCGTCGACCAGGTATTCCACCAGTGGCACCCGGCCTTCTCCCTCACGCCCCATCAGTACGTCGATGAAACGACGGGCATCCGGCTTGGGTGCCGACAGCGGAATGTTGTGCAGCTCGATGAACACGGCGCCTCCCCTCGATGGGTTTTCTGGACAGGTTACTCTACCACAACCACCCAACGCATGTCAACCTCCGACAGCCTGCACGCCATTGCATTGTCGCTCAGGCCTGGCTTCCTGCCTCCCCAAGCGGCAGGAAATGGAACACGGCGAGCCGGAAATCGTGCACCATGTCTACGCGCTGGACCTGAAGCCACGGTACTCTCGCTACTTCGTGTGTACACGTCCCGTAGGTGCAGACCCGAATCGAGTACAGCGCGGCCTGCTCTTGCAGGCGGCCCAGCACCCCACGCAGGATCG
>CAZLMZ010000369.1:0-3404 GCA_964560475.1 uncultured Anaerolineae bacterium | reverse complement strand
GCCGGGATCTCGTGCTCGATGGCGCGGCGAGTCACGGCAATCTTCCATTCCAGGTGCGCGCGATCGGCCATGTACTCCATGGTCGGTTCCCACCCCAGCCGCGAATCTGCCTCCACCAAGGGGATCGTCGCCTCGGCATTGGCGATCTCGGTCTCTGCCAGCGCCACCATCTGATCCAGGATCTCCCCCGCCCGCGCCGGGTCTGGCTCACTCCACAGCTCTTGCTTGAGCAGCCACCACTGCTTCATGTGGATCGTGGTGCGAATGCTGTGCAGGACAAAGCGGCCCAGCCCGATCATCTCCTCCAGGGCCGGCCGCTTGTGAGCGGGCGTCTGCTCCAGCGCACGATCGAGCCGCTCCAGCCCCCGCCGCCATCGCCCGGCCATGCGCTCCAGCGCCCGGATCTCGACCGGAAAGCGCGATGGCCCTGGCGACTGGCGCGGCCCTTCGTGCGGCCGGTAATCGAAATTCACGATCCGCTTGCCCAGCGTGGCATGCCACAGCTCCGGCGGCTCGGCCACGCGCTGAAAGAGCATCGGGTACGCCGGCCCGATGCGAAAGGGCCCGTACTGGTCCTCGTTGGTCGGCACGTAATCGCGGCTGGCCTCGCTCCAATCGCGCCACGCCTCTACGACAAGCGGCGCCGCGGTGGGGCCAAAGTCGCGCCGCGCGATCGCCGCTGCCGCAGCCTCGACCGGCTCGCTCGGGCTCCAATAGGCCACCTTGGCCAGCTCGCTGACAAAGGAGGGCCACCAGCCATAGTGGTGCGACTCCATCAAGCCCGACAGGCCCCACTCCTGCCGTGCTCCGTGCAGCGCCCCGTAGCGCCGCGCCCACTGGTAGGGCGCTGGCTGGTAGGGGATCACGCCGAAATCCCAGGTCAGCCCCCCGGTGTTGCACATGGTATAGAGCCGCAAGCCGCGCTCGTGCGCCGCCTGCGCCTCGCTGCTGAAATAGTGTCCCGGCCCCTCGAAGGCCAGGGTGTAATCCACGCACACGTTGGTGATGCCTTCCCGCTCGATCTGCTCGAACATCTCAAAAGTGACCAGCAGCGTCACATCTGGCGGCAGGGCGCGGATCAGTGCCAGGCGCGGCGCTTCCGGTGCCCAGCCCCAGTTGTAGGTCCAAAAGACAATCTCTGCCTGGGGGCTGTGCGCGTGGATCGTGCGCTGGAGGAGCTCCAGCCACTGCGGGTAATCGCTGCACGGCCACCAGCCTGGGCTGGGCTTTGCCGAGGGCACGCCACCGGGCGGCGGGCTGCGATAGGAACGCCCGGTGGTGTGCGGGTCCTTGCTCGGGAACTCGACCGACTCGCCGACCAGGATCACCCCCTTGAAACGCGGGCAGTGCGCGAACAATGCGCCGTAGGTACTCGCATAGTATTCCTCCGCCTGCGGGTCGTCCGGGTGCACCTCGCTGTGGAGGTAGCTGTAGGCATAGACGTCGAGGCCATAGCGCGCTGCGCGGTCGATCAGCTCGTTGAAATCCTGGTACCCCTTGGGCGTACGGTCGAGGAACGGCCTCGCCTCCTGCGCGTTGCCGACAAAGAGCAGGATGGCGTCGAGCCCGGCGTGGGCCATGGCGTTCAGGTGCGGGTCGGGGTAGGCGTCGAGGCCCCAGCCCGAATGCACCATGCGCGGCGAAAAGAGCGGCTCGCGAGTCACGTCCTGCCGGGGCAGCAGCGGTGCCTCGCGCAGGTTCATCCGGTCTTCCAGGTAGTAACTGCCCTGTGCCGTGCCCCGTTCGTCCTTGCCGCAGACGACGATCCGCCCGGGCTCACAGAGCAGGCGGTAACTGCGCGGCGTGTCCAGGCCTGCGCCGATGCCGGGCAGTGCTTTCTGCGTCCCGAGCACGATACATCGCTCGTCGCTCGCGGCAGCCGCTGCCAGGTCGGCCACGGGACACAGCAGCACAGACACACCCATGCTGGTCAGGAAATAGTCCTGCAAGTCTTGGGCAGCGGTGCGCAGCACGGGCGAGCAGTCCTGTGGAACGAGGATGCGCCATCCCTCCTCCACCAGGACGTCGTCCTCAGCGGGTTGGACGTTCGGATCGCGCCGGTCCGGCTTGTGGACGACGGCCAGCCTGCGTCGAAATTCGTGGTTGCGCTCGACCATCTTATCCTCCTCTGTCGAGAGGTCCGCTGACCTTGCGAGGGCTGTTCGTCGCTGGGAGGATCGCCCATGCGCTCATCGGCAACACGCTTGAGGAGTGCATGGCACGCCCAGCCCTCGCAAGGTTGATCAGATCAAGTGCAGCGCCGTCTGGCGCCCGTCGATGGGGCGGCAGCCCGCACCCGTAAAGGCCACGTCTTGCTCCAGGCTCATCGTCACCTCGCGATCGCCCCACTCGGGCACGCGGTCCGTCACCGACAGCTCCATGGTAAAGCACTGGTTGTGTCGCAGCCGGACCTCCCCCCGCCCCGCACAGCGCTCCTGCTCCCACGGCAGCCCGATCAGCGGGCCCGGCTCGTGCAAAAAGAGGCCGAGCGAGTGCGAATAGATCCTGGGCTTGGGGATCCCCACGGCGCGAGCGCGGGCCAGGATCGCGCCCAGGAGCTCGTTCCCGCTCTGCCCGAGGCGGAATTCAGAGAGGTAGACGTCCTGCAGGCGGTTGGCCTCGCGCATCAGCCGCTGCAGGCCCTGCGGCGCGTCCTCCTCGCCGGGCCGCAGCACGTACGCGCATTCCTGGTGATCGCTGTTCAGCCGCAGGTAGCGGATGCCGACGTCGGAATGGATCATGTCGCCCGGGCGGATCACGTCGTCCTGCTCGCCATAGCGCTGCGTGGTCTCCTCCGGCCGCACCAGGTTGAAAAACGGCTTGAACGCCAGCCCGAGCCCCAGGTCCGCGCAGCGCTGCCAGTAGATCCACTCCAGGTCGCGCACCGTCGTCACGCCCGGCACGACCGACTGCCGGCTCAGGCACGCGCCGAGGATCTGGTGCGCCACGTGTGCCACGTGCGCAAAGAGCTGCAGCTCGTACTCGGTCAGCGTAGAGAGCCAGATCGTCGCCAGCGGCTCGGCCGGCGCCAGGCGATCGACGTAGGTCTCGGGCAGCGTCTCGACGAGCTGCGTGTAGAGGTTGTGCGTCAGCCCGCCCGCCGCCCACTGCGTCGACCCCACGTTGATCCCGATCCGCTGCGGGTCGCGTTCGCGGATGATCTCGCGCAGCAGCGGCCACTGCTCCTCGTGATGGCGCCCCTGCCACGGCCGGTCGTAGAGATCGCCCGTGTTCGTCATCGACAGGTTGATCCGCTCCACGCCGCGCTCCGGCCCCCGGTCGTAAAAGATCAGCATCTGCAGGATAGGGCACCACGTGTCCATGGGGATCATGGTCGTAAAGACCGGATCCAGGTCGTCCTCCTGGCACAGGACCAGCCACATGTCGAACCCCGTCTCGCGCAT
>CAZLMZ010000368.1:0-3407 GCA_964560475.1 uncultured Anaerolineae bacterium | reverse complement strand
CGGGACGACATCATCCAGCTCACGCCGCAGTGGAAGGGCGAGCGATTCCCAGATGGTAGGCCACGTGTGTCCGACGAGATCCTGCGGCGTATGGAGCGCGTTCGGACCGAAGAGGCGTGGTCCGTGCTGTGGCGGCACGAGTACCAGTTCCAGTTCGAGGGCAACTGGACGCGCCTGCACCCCGAGCGCGTGTTGGTGGGGCGAGCGGTGACCGGTGTTTTCGTCCCGCGGCGGCCCGACCTGCACGACTGCCTGATGGACCACGGGCACGAGCAGGAAAAGCGGATCGGGGCCATGAACTCGTGGGTGATCGAGACGCTGACCAAGGATGACGCAATCGTGATCGACCTGTTCGGCAAGGTGTACAAGGGCACCTTTTCGGGGGCCAACCTGTCGACGGCGATCGCGACGCGCACCGGGCGCGGGCAGGTGATCTATGGCGGGATCCGTGACGCGCAGCAGATCTACGAGATCGATGGCTTTGCCACCTTCTGCAAGGGGATCGACCCGACGCCGATCCGTGACGTAACGCTGGTCGGGCTCAACGTGCCCTGTCGCATTGGCGAGGCGATCTGCATGCCCGGCGACGTGGTGCTCGGCACCTATACGGGCGTATTGTTCATCCCGCCGCACCTGGCGGAAGAGGTGGTCGAGCACTCGGAACGGACGCACATGCGGGAGGTCTTTAGCCACCAGCGTCTGCGCGAGGGGATCTATAACTCGAGCCAGATGGACACCAAGTGGACGCCCGAGATCGAGACCGATTTCGCAGAATGGTTAGAGACGCACACCTACGAGGACTATGCGCAGGTGGATTGGTCGCGCGAGGAGCGGCGGGCGGGGGAAGGCAAAGAGGAAGAGACGACGCTGGGTTAGGTAGAGTTGGAAAAAAGAGGACGGGGCAGGGTCCCGTCCCTACGGCTGATCATAGATGGCATAGGAGGAAAGGGATCGTGAATGGTTTCACAGGCAAGATCCTGCACGTGGATCTGACGAAAGGGACGACGGAGGTCGAGGAGCCGAGCGAGACCTTCTACCGGCGCTACCTGGGAGGCAGTGGCCTGATCGGGTATTACTTGCTCAAGATGGTGCCCAAGGGCGCCGACCCGCTGGGCCCGGAGAACGTGCTGGTCATCGCTTGTGGGGCCATGACCGGCGTACCCTTGGCTGGTGCAGGGCGAAACGCAGTCGGGGCCAAGTCGCCGCTGAACGGCGGCTATGGCGAGGCGGACGTCGGCGGCTTTTTCGGCGCTGAGCTGCGCCACGCGGGCTATGACGCGGTCGTTGTGACGGGCAAGGCGGAGCAACCGGTCTACCTATGGATCAAGGATGGCGAAGCCGAGATCCGCCCCGCCGGGCACCTGTGGGGGCTGAGTACCCTCGACTGCCAGCGGGCCGTGCGCGAGGAGATGGGTGAGCCGCGCGCGCGCCTGGCCATGATCGGCCCGGGCGGCGAAAAGCTGGTGCGCTATGCGTGCGTGATCAACGACGTCAAGCACGCGGCCGGGCGGACCGGCCTGGGCGCGGTGATGGGCTCGAAGAACTTGAAGTGCGTCGCCGCACGTGGCAGCATGGCGGTGCCGCTGGCGGACGAAGATGGCGTCAAGGAACTGGCGCGCTGGATGGGCCGGGAGTGGAAGAATAAGTCGTTGGGTATGCACGAGCTGGGCACGCCCGGCGGGCTGGTGGGCCTCCATACAGAAGGGCGTCTGCCGACGCGCAATTTCCAGGATGGGCAGTTCGAGGGTGCGGAAAAGATCGGCGGCGAGGCGCTGCGCGACACGATCCTGATCGACACCGGTGGCTGCTATGCCTGCCCGATCCGCTGCAAGCGCGTGGTCGAGGTAAATGACGGGGCATACGAGGTCAGTTCTGACTTTGGTGGGCCCGAGTACGAGACGATCGGCGCCTTTGGCTCGAACTGCGGCGTCGACGACCTGCGCGCGATTAGCAAGGCGAACGAGCTGTGCAACGCCTATGGGCTCGACACGATCTCGGCTGGGATGGCCGTCTCCTTTGCTATGGAGTGCTACGAGAATGGGCTGCTGACCACGGAGGATACGGGCGGGCTGGAGCTGAACTTTGGCAACGCCGAGGCCATGGTCGAGCTGACGCGCATGATCTGCGAGCGCGAGGGGCTGGGCGACCTGCTGGCCGAGGGACCGACGCGCGCGGCGGAGGCGATTGGTAACGGCGCAGAGGCGTACGTGCTCGACGTCAAAAAGCAGCCCTTCCCCATGCACGAGTGCCGGACGCGCCACGGGCAGGCACTAGGCTATGCGGTGTCGCCGACCGGGGCGGACCACATGCACAACATCTGGGACGGGGGATTGGCCAGAGAGCCGGTCGGCGAGGGCCTCCAGAGCCTGGGGATCTACGAGTCGGTGCCAGAGACGGTACTCAATGCGACCAAGGTGCGGGCGTATACGTTCAACGTGAACCTGCGCTGGATCGATAACATGATCGGGCTGTGCAACTTTATCCCCTGGTCGCGCGACCAGCGGGTGCAGATCGTCCGTGCCATCACCGGCTGGGAGACCAACGTGTGGGAGCTGATGAAGGCCGGCGAGCGCAGCGTGACCATGGCGCGTGCCTTTAACATGCGCGAGGGGATCACGCGAAAGGACGACGTCTTGCCGCCGCGGATGCGCGTGCCGCACGTCAGCGGGACGGTGAACGAGAAACCGATCGATCCAGAGGTGCTCGACGAGGCGGTGACGCTCTTTTACGGGCTGATGGGCTGGGATCCGGTGACGGGCGAGCCCACGCAGGCCAAGCTGCACGAACTGGACATCGCGTGGGTAGCGGACGCTGTCTAGCGCTCAGCCAAATGGGCTGGCTATAGCGGCAGGGAAAGGGGAGGCGGTATGGCGACGATGCTGGGCAGCGGTGAGTACGTCTACGAGGAACGGAGCGATTGGGCCAAGCTGCCCGAGGGCTGGAGCTTCAAGGAGGTGGTCGACGTCGCGGTCGACGCGCAGGACCGGGTGTACGTCTTTAACCGGGGCGAACACCCGATGATCGTGTTCGAGCCGGACGGCACGTTCATCACTTCGTGGGGAGAGGGGATGTTTGGCCGGCCACACGGCGTGGCGATGGGGCCGAATGGGGCACTGTACTGTGCCGATGACGTGGCGCACTGCATCTACAAGTGCAGCCTAGCGGGTGAGGTGCTGATGACGATCGGCACGCCCGGCCAACCGGCGCCGGCGGGCAGCAATGAGCCTTTCAACCGGCCAACCCAGGTCGCCTTTGCCCCCGGCGGCGATGCTATGTACATCAGCGATGGGTATGGCAACGGCTGCGTGCACAAGTTTACGATGGACGGCGAGCGCATCCTGACCTGGGGCCAGCATGGCACGGATCCGGGCCAGTTCAACCTCGTGCACAGCGTGGCCACCGACGCC
>CAZLMZ010000367.1:0-3411 GCA_964560475.1 uncultured Anaerolineae bacterium | reverse complement strand
GGCCAACTGATCCACGCATCCATGTTTGTCAACTATGCATGCTGGAGCCACTGTATCGACCTGCTGCATCTGTTCGGTGGAAGGGCCGCTCAGGTTTCTGCCCTGGCGGGCAGCATCCCGTACAAGGATGCGGTGGATGTGTCGGGCTCTTTTTGCCTGGCGAACGGCGCCACCGGCACGATTCTCGGGACCAACGGGTTCAGGTTCGACTTGCCCCTTTACCAAGTCATCCTGAACTTTGAGCAGGGCACCATTCGCTTCAGCGACCTCGACGTGTCCATGGACGTATTCGACAACACCACCCGCTACCGCGAGACACATACACTCCTCGCTAACCATTCGCGTTGGGATCAGTACCGTGCGTCCTTTGCAAAGTCTTTGGCTGCCTACCTGGACACCATCCGGCGCAACGAGCCGCCGCCGGTGCCGGGCATGGCGGGGCTCGAGGAACTGCAGTTCGAGGTCGCGTTGCGGCGCTCTATCGAACAGAAACGCCCGGTGGACGTGCAAGGCGAGTTCCCACTTGCGGGATGAACCCACACCCGGCCAAGTTGGGCCTGCACGACCTCAAGGCAAGTCTGGGATCGGTAGGCTCGGACCCGCAAACGGGATCGGCACCGGCGCGGGGCTGGCGTTGGCCGGCACCGTCAACGAGACCGGGCCGTACTCGTAGCGGACCGTGCCGCCCCCGTCGGGACTGCTGACCTCCAGCTCGACCAGAAGGCCGTTCTCGTCATAGCTGAGGACCATCTCATCCCCCTCCTGGCGTGCGCGGTACCGGTCACAGCGCTCCTCACCGCAGGCGTAGGTCTCGTGCGCGAACCCGGCATCCTCCAGTTGCCTGGGCGGCCATTCGACCGGCTTGAGTGCTCCGGTGAACGCCTCCCCCTGCGTGCTGTCGGCGTACCAGTAGCCCCCCTGGGGATTGGGATAGTAGGTGCGGCCCAATGCCTGGTCATAGAAGAGGGCGATCTGCTGCCCTTCGGCGCTCATGTCAGCGCGCGCGACCTGGCTGTCCCGGTCAAGGGCGACGACGTACGATTGGCCCGCCGCCAGGGGCGGGCGCCCAAAGATGGCGCGCACGTCGCGCTGGCTGGTCATCACCGGGGCCACCTCGTGTACGCTCGGATCCCCACCGGGAAGCTGCAGCTCGGCGCGGAAGGTCAGCGCGGTCGCTGGCTGCTGGTCGGGGATCTCGACCTCTTCGAACTGGACCCGCCACGTGAACTCGCCCTCCGCCTCGACCTCGGTGTGCTCGTCCTGCGCGGGCAAGAACGCCCGGTAGGCGACGATGGGCTCCCCGTCGAGCAGAAAGCTGATCAGGAGGTCTTCATTCTCGATCTCTTGCTGCGTATATCCCTCGACCTTGAACATCAGCTCGATCCGCTCCGGGTTGCCGTCGCCCAGCGTGCCGGCCATCGGGTAGACCGCACCGGGCTGTAACGTCGCCTTGGACTCGGGGTCAAGGAGGGTAATCACCTCGCGCACGTGGTTGGTCTCTTGCCCCATCGCATAGTGCAGAAAATCCGTGGTCTGCGTGCGGTCAATGAGACTGACGTGGCCCTCCTCGTCTGTCTCCACACCATAATAGCGGTAGGGATCATACTCGGCCGCGTGCGAGGGACGGTTGAGCTTGACGCTGTCCGGGATGCGCTCGTAGGCGTCACCCGCCGACTGTCCCTGTACGGCCATCTTTTCGTACAACGCGCTGGCAGCAGCCATCGCGTCGTCCGCCTGGACAGAATAGGTCCACGAGAAAAAGTCGCTGTTCTCAGAGGCGGCGGTGAGACTGTCCAGCACATTGCTCTGGGCCAGGACCTCGCAGGCGCTGAAATAGATGATCTTGTTCTTGAGCGATCCCGGCCCGTAGACATTGAGGAAAAAGTCGTTGAACACGACCAGCTCGATCTGCTCGCCTCTGTCCCGGAGACCGACGCCCACCCCCCTGACCTCGGGGTGTTGGGCGACAAAGGCGTCGAGCCCGTCCTTTGGGATCCGTTGGCCGGTCATGAGGTAGCTCTGGCAAGGCCCCGTCTCGGGGCAGAGCGACCTGCCGTGGGTGTTGACGTGGATCACGTCGTACTGATCCCACCCCATAAAGTGTTCCACCGTCACGTTCTGGTCGCTCTGCTGCGCGTTGGCGACATAGGTCACGTTGCCCTTGTACCAGCGCGTGGCCCCCAGCATCTCCGCCGCCACTACGCCGTCGCCGTAGGCGCCCACCTGCCACTGGTACGGCGCGAGCACCAGCGCGCGCTTGACGTTCCGGTCCTCGCGCTGCGAGCCAACGACATCGGTCGGATCGCTGATCGTAGGCTGCGCCAGGTTCGTGGAGGCAGGTAGGCCAAGTAGCCGGGGATGCGGGACATAGCGCGCCGGGGCCACGGTCGCTGGGCGACGGGCGCTCCCTTCCACGCCGGGGTGCTCGACGACAACAGGCACGCTGCCGTCCACGCGATAGATGATCGCCCGCCCGTCGGTGACCTCTACCACGACACCGTCTTGTGCCTCAAGCCAGGCGGCCACTTTGAAGGCGGAGTCGCCACCGCGCATGCGCGCCTCGGCGTCCTGCGACAGCTCCATCGCGCGCGTCACGACCTGCTCGCTCACCTCCGCCAGCGAGCAAGCGTACCCACCTGCCTCACAAGCCAGCTGGCCCGGCGCCGGCGTGGGAGGTGACGGGGAAGGGGACGGTGTCGGCGCTTGTGCGGACGCGGGAGGAGGCGATGTCGGAGACGACTGGAGCGGTGGTGTCGTGGCCTCATCCTGCGCCACGTGCGGCGTTGTCTCTGTGGGCGCCGGTGTCGTCGCTTGCGCAGACGCGGGCGGTGCCGCTGTCGGTGGCTCGCCGGCACACGCCACCAGCAGCAAAATGCTGACAAGCAAGACTATCCATCGGGAGGGTTTCTTCATGGCTGTCTCTTGCCCCCTCGGCATCAAAACGACCCTGCCCCCACGGCTTACCCAGCATACCACAAACTCGACGTCTTGTATGCGACTGGTGTCGCATTCTCAACGGCTCGTAGAGGTGATCCTGCCCCTGAGACGCACAAGCAAGTGGAACGATCATGGTTGAGCGGTCGCTTGAGGAGCAGTCACTCACCAACACCTGGACCGGCTGTCCAACCGAGGCGTACCGGTGCGTTCACCCTTGCGATTGGGCGGGAGAAGGCATGACGCTCCATACGGTTGCCAACATTGGCATGGCGGCGTGTCAAAGACGAGCGCAGGCAAAGGATCGGTTGGGCCGTCGAGCCCTATCGCTGAGACCGAGACAAGCTTGCCACATCAGAAGACTTGACGTAGAATAAGGTGGGCTACCTCAGAAAGGAGGGCCAACCCATGAACACCCGTCTCAGAATCTTGGCACCGATCGTCGTTCTTGCAGTTCTCGCTTTCGTCCTAGCAGTA
>CAZLMZ010000366.1:0-3436 GCA_964560475.1 uncultured Anaerolineae bacterium | reverse complement strand
TGGCAGATCACGCTGCCGGGAGTGAGCGCCGGGATCTATCAGATCTAGGTGCTCGCGCATACGCCGACTGCCCAAATGCAACGCCAGAGCCTGCGAGGAGAACACAATGACGTTCACGAACCCGATCATTCCTGGCTTCCACCCGGACCCGAGCATCTGCCGCGTCGGGGAGGACTATTTCCTGGTGAACAGCTCGTTCGAGTATTTCCCCGGCGTGCCGCTCTACCACAGCCGCGACCTCGTAGACTGGCGCCAGATCGGGCACGTCCTCACGCGGCCGAGCCAACTGCCCTTTGCCCATTGGCGGCCCTCCGGTGGCATCTTTGCTCCGACGATCCGCTACCACGACGGCACTTTTTACATGATTACGACGAATATGTCGGGTGGCGGCAACTTTTACGTGCAGACACGCGATCCCTTCAGTGCGTGGTCCGAGCCGGTATGGGTGGATCAGAGCGGCATCGATCCCTCGCTCACCTTTGACGACGACGGCCGCGTGTACCTGACCAGCAACTGGATCGATGCCTTCCCCTTGCCCGATGAGGTCGACCCGGCACGCCCTAGCTGGGGCATCCAGCAGAGCGAGATCGACATCACGACCGGCAAGCGCATGACCGAACCACGGCGCATCTGGGCAGGCACCGGAGGAAGATATCCGGAGGGCCCTCACCTCTACAAGATCGACGGTCGCTACTACCTGCTGATCGCCGAGGGGGGCACGGAGCTAGGGCACATGGTGACGATCGCACGGAGCGGTACGCCGTGGGGACCGTGGGAGAGCTGCCCGCACAACCCGATCCTGACCCACCGGAGCCTGCACAGCCCGTTCCAAGCGATCGGTCACGCCGACCTGATCGAGGCGCACGACGGGAGCTGGTGGCTGGTATGCCTGGGCATACGCCCGCAGGGGCGCCCGGCGTGCGCTCACCTCGGGCGCGAGACGTTCCTGGCGCCGGTCCGGTGGGACGATGCTGGGTGGCCGCACGTCGGGCAGCAGGGCAGGATCAGGGTCGAGATGGAGAGCCCGGCCTTTGGGCCGGTGACCTGGCGGCGCGAGCCCGAGCGCGATGAGTTCGTTGGTCCGGAGCTGGGCGTGCAGTGGAACTGGCTCGGTACGCCGCGCGCGGAGATGTGGTCGCTGACCGAGCGGCCCGGCACGCTGCGCCTGCTGGGGAGCGGTGCCCGGCTGGACGACGGCCCACCCGTCGCCTTCCTCGGGCGCAGGCAGGAACATCTCTCCTGCGAGGTGGCGACGCGGATCGCGTTCGAGCCAGCGAGCGAGGGAGAGGAGGCCGGGCTCACGGTGTGGATGAACCCGTCCCATCATTATGACCTGTTTATCACGCGGCAGGCGGGCCAACGCGTGGTCGCCGTGCGGCGGCGGATCGGCAGCCTGGTCGCGGAAGTGGCACGGGTACCCGCCAAGGCGGGAGCGCTCACGCTCACGATCGAGGCTGAACCACACGCCTACACTTTCGGGGTCGTCGGAGACAGCGGCCAGCGGCATATCCTCGCGACCGGGGAGACACGCTACCTGGCGCCAGAGGTGGCGGGAGGCTTTACCGGGGTCTATTTCGCGCTCTATGCAAGCGGGAGCGGCGCAGGCAGCGCACCCGCGTTTTTCGAGTGGTTCGACTATCGCCAGGCGGGTGAACCCGATCGCTAGGATGCAGCTCGCAGGTGCCAGTGACACGCCTTTGTTTTTAAGCTTATTATGTTCACCTTGGCTTCACACGCTTCGTAGAGTGTGCTATAATCGGTCATCGAGGGTCGATTCCACGCTCAATCATTTTCCCCGACCTTGCCCTCGAGGGCCCTGTTGTCTCAACGGCCCGTGTATCGTGGTGTGACCTTGCGCGGTCCTCCAACTCGGGCGCGGTGGCGACTCTTGGGTTGTGCCGCGGTGGGTGTTCGATGGCTCGCTGCCACCAGCGCAAACATGTGCACACCATATCGCCGCCAGGCGCCTGCGGGGACCGCTCTCGTGTCGTAGCGATACCGGCGCCGTGTACTCGACCGGCATCTCATCGCAGGACCCGACTGTTGGCAGTGGCCGGATACGTTCCCGGATGGAGCGAGAGGGGAGGTGGTGTACATCGCGACTTACGTCGAGCACAGGCGGACGTCTCAGGGAGAGGCGACTGCCATCCACAGCATCTTCCGTTCCGTTGTCATCACTCGTGCCAAGGAGGGATCACATGGCTGAGCGACACGTGATGATCGAGCTAGCACACACCCAGAGACTGGAAGCTTTTGTTCGGGATACGGCAGGAAGAGGCGCAGTCACAATGGATCTGAGCGCTGCGCCGCAAGCAGAGCACTTTCAGTACGACGAGTCCTACGGGGCCGTCCCGCTGCCCAAGCTGGTGCGCGAGGTCCAGCCAACGGGCAACGTGTACGATACGACCGCCGAGTTTCAGTTTGACATGGCCGCCGAAGCGTCGACCTACCTCGTTCGCGGCACGGTCAAAGAAGAAGACCTCGAGCAGTTCGGGGAGACGATGCGCGCGAAGGAGGGGGTCGTCGGCGTCTATACCGACCTGCCGATCGAGACACAGATCGTCTGCCCCGGGTCACCGCCGGTGGGTACCGACGCCACCGTCGAGGCGCTGCTGTGCGTCGACGACCTCCACGAGAGGGGCATGGACGGCAAGGGCGTGCTGGTGGCCATCGTCGACACCGGGATCAATATGGATTACCTCAACAGCCACGGCAAGGCGCCCACGTTCGACGCAGCTCGTAGCTGGGCGTGGGATCCTGCGGTGGTCACGCCAGGCGATGTACCTGTGGACCACGGCACGATGTGCGCGTACGACATCTCAATCTCGGCTCCCAAGGCGACGCTCCTCGACATCGCGCTGCTGCATCCCATCAGCGTCGCACCTGGAAGCACGGTGATGGAGGCCTTGCTCTCGGATGCCGTTCGTGCCTATCGCCACCTTCTGGACGTGATGACGGCTTTTCGCCGGCCGGGCGAGCACCGCTCCTTGGTGGTGAACAATAGTTGGGGCATGTTCCACCCCGACTGGGATCTGCCGGTCGGAGACCCGGGCAACTATAGCGACAACCCGAATCACCCCTTTAACCGTATCGTCGCCACGCTGGAGCGCGCGGGAGCCGACATCCTCTTTGCTGCCGGCAACTGTGGGGCCGATTGTCCTGATGGACGCTGCGGCGGAGTGACCGATCGGGCGATCTATGGGGCCAACTCTTCTCCGCACGTCATCTGCGTGGCGGGCGTCGACACGACCAAGGCTCGCGTAGGATATTCTGCGATCGGGCCTGGACGGTTGGAGAATCGCAAGCCGGACATCTGCGGCTATACGCATTTCAGCGGATCGGGGGTGTACAGCGCGGACGGCGGCACGTCCGCCGCGTGCCCGGTGGTGACCGGGGTGGTGGCCGCGATCCGCACGCAGCGACCGTATAACGCTGC
>CAZLMZ010000365.1:0-3438 GCA_964560475.1 uncultured Anaerolineae bacterium | reverse complement strand
AGAGATGGTGGATGAGGAACTTGGACCACGGACCTATAGAAGGAAAGCAGGAGCTGACCGTGGTGTCCGAGTGCCTATCGTACTTTCCACTCGTGATGGCAACGGAGGATTTATAGACGAGATGATTTCCTTTGACCATCTCATTTCAAAGAGGGACTTTCTAAGAGAGCAAACCCGCGGACTCACATCCCAAGTTCGAAGGATGCGGAACAACTGGGGCCGAAAGCATACTAAGAAGAGCTATCCCGGTCACCTCCTCAAGAAGGATCGACACCTCTCCGCGATATGGAGGAAGGTCCATAGACTGGACAGGGAGATTGCACGACAGGTAGCTAGTCAGACCGTCTGGTTCTGTGAGGAACATGGAGTTAGAACTTTGTACTTTGAGAATCTGAAGAACTACTCTCCACAAGCAGGTTGGGGAACTCTCTCTTGGAGATTGAGTTCCAATCTTTGGTCAAAGGTCCTTGATACAGTGGTCTACATGCGTCAGTTCCTAGGACACAAGAGAGGTGGTGTCTGGACAGTGAGTCCTGCATGGACCTCTCAGAAATGTCATGTCTGCGGAGAGAAAGGTGTGCGGGTGGAGGCAAAGGGATCTACTGAAGAGAGGAAAGGAGGAGAGTATTTCCACTGTGAGAGCTGTGGGTGTTCCCTCCATGCGGATGTCAATGCCGCAAGAAACATTATTGATGTTCATAAATCACGACCCAGAACCGTTGCTGGGCAGACGACCTTGACTTGATGTCCAGGTTAGTCTAGAAAACAATCAACGGTGAACTCCCAACAGGAGCGATACTTTAGAGTACTAAGGGAATGAAGGAGAACTAATGTCAGATGTTTGAATTTTGTTCCTAATGTCAACTACTATGAGGCGGAATAAAATACCGTTCTTTCTTACTTGGTTTTTATAGTAATCCTTTTTCTTCAAGCCAAGGACGCGCAATATCACGAACTCTTTCGAACAGTGGTCCAGAGCCGTCTACGCCTTCTGCTGAAATCCGGATTTTATTCATAACTACCACTACGCCACCAGAGCCTGAATCAGAATGGTACACCACTCCTCCAGGAGGAAAGGTCTTCTGTAATTCTTTTGCTAGGCCTTCTAGGCTAATTTCTTTTTCAGCTACGGCGAACGAAACAATACTATCCCCATAGATGAACATCTTTGGTATATTTGATCCATCTTTTAGATCAACGACCTCGGTTATCACAATACTCAATGAATTCTGGTCAATTCCTTTGAGAACACCAGAGAACTTCTTTCCATCTTTTATTGCGACCTCTATTGTAGAGCCTACAATCGATGCTAGTTCACGATTGAACGCTCTCATTGCTGCGACATCTGACATTTAGATTCACCACTAAAGCGAGTAGCTTCCGAACTTTGGGCTGTTGCTATCCAGTTTTAAGATTGATGATACAGTCTGAACTTTCGTGTAGATACTTGATTGGTGTTTAAATTGAAAGAAACTGACCACTTTGCAGCTCATAATTGAAATGAGGCCAGATATATGGTTACAACACAAATTCAAGAAAAAACTGAATTAGAACACAATGACATTTCAAAATGGACATCTACTGGTCTCATTAAGATAGCAGGAATCATGCTAACAATAGCAGTAATCTGGAGAATTGTGGATCAATTCGTGCTAGGTCTTGGAAGTACTTGGATGAACATCTTTCCTTCTAAGCTATTTCCTTTCTTGATCATTCTGGGATTCTTTTGGAAGTACCGCCCCCAAGAGATTGGTTCAGTTCTCGGCCTATCAAAAGACAAGATAAAATCCCGTGTAGCAATAGGAATCCTGATTGGAATTATTTTTGCAATTGGAATCGATATTGGTGGAACTGTAATATATGGAGTCTTCATTGACCCAACATACCCACTCCAGTTACACATTCTCAATGAGGAATTGCTGGGATACATGTTCATCTTTTTCTTGACAAACGCATTCATGGAGGAGGCTCTTTTCAGAGGTCTCTTACTGAACGCAGCAAAGACACGCCTAAGTTCCAATGCATCAATTCTGCTATCCGCCATAATATTTGGACTGTGGCATGCAGGTTGGCCTCTTGTCAATGGTGCAATGGGTGGTGAAGCAGTTAGTGGAGTAGCCACAATTGTCTTTTTCACAATGATATTGGGTGTATTCTTTGGCATCTACTATGAGCGATTTAGTTCTTCTAGGTCTCTTCTTGGACCAATAGCGGTCCATACAATCGTCAACTTCGTGAATGAATGTTTCAAGGTTGGACCAGAGCCAGTCATTCAAGGTCCAGATATCATATTCGCTAATAATGGACTGATGATGGTGACGCTCCTGATGTTCTTCCTGACATTTATTCCTCTCAGTATAATTCTCTGGAAGACCAAACTTGAACAAGTGACCGATTTTTGGTTGAGAGTAACTGGTAAAGAGTACAATAAGGAACAACAAGAATACGTGGTGTAAAAAAATGCAAGTAGGTACAGACTTCGTAATATTATCCGGAATCCTGACAATTATAGTATCTGTAGCAATGAGTACATTCCTAGGCTGGAAATGGCTTAAGCAAGAAGTTCGATTAATGACTGATCTCCCTTTGGTTTTCGCAATTTCTGGAATATGTCAAGTTCTTAATGCGTTATTCTTGACGTTACCTAATATCGGTGTATTAGAGCCATCTCTTGAGCTATTTCGCCTTCGCTCTATTGCAATCGGTGGTGCAATTGTACCAGTAACAGGAGCTCTGCTTCAAATCTGGGCGCCATCAAAACAAAAATATCACAACAGGATAGTACTTGTCTTAGCTATGTATTGGTTCGCAGTTGCACTTTTGGGAACATCTGAAGCTCTTATCATGAGTTTAACGATACCCCCGCTACTAGTCATCAGTTTCGCAATGATGGCGACATTCATTATAACATGGAAGACTGGCCGATTGAAAGAGGTCCGTAGTGACCTCTTAGTTCTCACTTCAATTTTCATGATTGCTAGCCAGCTTTTGAGAGTGCCACTCATGTCAACATCACTCTTCTATG
The DNA here is from genome assembly GCA_964560475.1 of uncultured Anaerolineae bacterium. Taxonomy (GTDB): domain Bacteria; phylum Chloroflexota; class Anaerolineae; order JAFGEY01; family JAFGEY01; genus BS750m-G44. Next base: position 413 of record CAZLMZ010000365.1, on the reverse strand, counting down.
TCCCTGATATTATATTGATGATTACTATGATTCTTCTAGGACTTGGAATAGCAAATCCTTGGTACGCTAAATCAACAAAGGAAAAACAGGAAGAACCCGCACAAATGACTCAGTTTGTAGAGTGAAGTCATATCGATTATAGAAAAAGAGAGGTCTTTACCTAACGGTTTGATCTCTCTTGAATACTGCAGTGGCTATCCTTTCTTTTTTACAAAGAAATTACCAGCAGTTCGGTCTTCATTTATCAGCTCGTTTTACTGCATCAGTAAGACTTGGTGATAAACCAGTAGGTTCAAACTTACGTTGTCTTATCTTCACAAAAGTTGGAACGGATACGGTTTCTCCAATGAATAGAGCTTCTCCTATCTCAAGCGTGGTAATTGCATCCAGTGATGACCGATCGATACCTTCAC
>CAZLMZ010000364.1:0-3443 GCA_964560475.1 uncultured Anaerolineae bacterium | reverse complement strand
GACATCGTCGGCGCCAAAGAGGTGGGCATGCGCGCCGTCTATAAGCAGAACGACGCCTTTTTGCCGGATAGCGTCGAGGCCGATGCAGTGATCGAGCGCCTGTCGGAGCTGCCGGGCGTGATCGAACGCTGGTAGGCGCTAGGGAGAAAGGGATAACGCATGGCTCCTCGCGAGCGGTTCATTGATGCTCTCGAACGGCGCCCGATCTCGGGGCGCGTGCCGCATTTCGAGCTGGTCTTTTTCCTGACCATGGAGGCCTTTGGCAAGGTCCATCCCAGCCATCGCAACTACCGGCAGTGGGTGCAGATGACCGAGACAGAGCGCGAACTGCACCGCGCGGATATCGCCGATATTTTCATTGCGACCGCAGAGCGGTACGAGCACGACGCGATCTTTATGCACCACCCGCTGAACGATGTAGAAGAGTACCAGCGCCTGATCGACAAGATTCGTGCGCGAACGGGCGACAGGTACTTTTTGATGATGCACGGCGACGCGACGTACAGCATCCCCTCGGGCGAGAACATGATGGAGTGGGTGGGGTGGCTCTATGACAAGCCACAGGAGGTGCACGCGGAAGCGCAGCGGCGCGTCGATGCAGCGCTGGAGCGGGCGCGCGTGCTGCAGGGCAAGGGCCTGGACGGGTTTGCTCTGTGCGCCGACTATTGTTTCAACACCGGCCCCTTCCTGCGGCCCGAGGTTTTCGCCGAGGTGGTGACGCCCTATCTCAAGCAGTTGATCGCGGGCTATCGCGAGATGGGCTTTTACACGATCAAGCACACCGACGGCAACATCATGCCGATCATCGACCAATTGGTCGACTGCAAGCCGCACGCCCTGCATTCGCTCGACCCGCAGGGGGGCGTGGACATTGCAGAGGTCAAGGCCCTGTACGGCGATCAGGTCTGCCTGTGCGGCAACGTCAACTGCGGGCTGATCGATACCGGTACAGAAGAGGAATACCTGGCCTCTGCTCGCTATGCGCTGACGCACGGCATGCCGGGCGGGGGCTATATCTTTTGCACATCGAACTGCGTGTATACCGGGATGCGGCTCGAGCGCTACGAGCGCATGCTCAAGCTGTGGCGTGAGCTCGGCAGTTACGACTGAACTGGGAGCTCACATCGAATAGACGGGCGGACGGATGAGCGCAGCAAGGCATCCGGCTAGGCGGCTCGCGTTCTGTACGGTCTTTCTCGCGCTGCTCGGCGCGTTGGGGTTGCTGTGTTCTGTGCCTCGCTCTTTCGTGGCTGCGGAGGACGAACCAACCCCGACACCTACACCAACCACGGTCCCCTTTCTCCAGCTCCCCTTTGCCGGCGATTACGGGATCAACTCTTATTTCGACCACCAGTACCCGACGTATGCATGGGACGACACGGTCGCGATCTATACCGGGGAGCAAGCGAGCGCGATCGACGGGATCAAGGATCGTCTCCCCACCTTTCGTGGCGGGTACTGGCTGCCCCAGGACGAGCGCTACGTCTACTATGACGGGCACAATGGCATTGATTTCGACACAGGTGGAGGAACGACGGTCCTCGCTGCAGCGCCCGGCGAGGTTGTCTTTGCCGGTGCAGTGGCCTCTGGATGCGACACACCGCTGCAGTACGTGTGCATCGCCCACGAGGGAGAATACCGCACTTTTTACCTGCACCTGGAGGGGATCTTCGTCCACGAAGGGGACCAGGTCGTTGCCGGCGATCCGGTGGGGATCAGCGGCAACTCGGGCTGTTCGTTGGGAGCACACCTGCATTTTGCGGTCGACCACAACCGCCGCTACACCGACCCCTATGGCTGGAACGGCATCGGTCACCCCGATCCGTTGATCGCCTACTCGGGCGAGCAAGCGACCTGGCTGTGGAAGCCGGCTGGATCGGCCCCGGCGACAGGTGTGCTGGTCGAGCCCCCGCCCGACACACACACGAACGGAACCCTGGAGCTCGTCTTTCAGCCCGATGAGGGTTCCCCACCGGTGAGCCAGGTGGCCTTTATGGCCTACTATGACGGTGCGTGGCACACGATCGGCGTCGACGATCAGGGGGAGGATGGTTGGTCGCAGACCTTTGACACGCGAGACGTGCCCGAGGGGGAGATATGGCTCCAACCCTGGCTGGCGAGTGCGGATGGCCGGTCCAGCAAGAGCAGCCCGATCCGCACGGACGTCGTCGTGGACCGGCGCCCGCCCGAGGGAGACCTGGTCGGGCTCGTGCCCGAAAGCGTCGCTGGCGGGCGGTTGTGGCTCTATGCTGTGTCGAATGACCCCGAGTCACGGACCGAGAGCGTGACGATGCTGGCGCGCGAGACGGGCAGCGAGGCCTGGCGCGAGATCGGGCAGGCGGAATGGCTGCACGGCAGGGACTGGCTGCTGGTGTGGGATGCAGACGTGCCGGACGGCACGCCGCTCGACCTGGCGGCGCGCCTGATCGATGGCGCAGGCAACGTGCGCGAGACAGAGCCGGTGCCCGGGATCACGGTCGATCGCAGCGCAGCGAGCGGGCAGCTAGAGGCGCCCGAGCCAGAAGCAATCGTGACCGAGACGATCGAGCTGCGCTTTGTACCCCTCTCAGAGAGCACGCCGGTCGCGGGCGTGACCTTTTACGGCTGGTACGACGATGCGTGGCACGATCTGGGCGAGGACGAGGAGGGGGGCGACGGTTGGTCGGTGGCGTGGGATCCATCGAGCGTGGCGGACCAGGTGGGGATCCGCCTGCAGGCGCGCCCCTACGACGGTGCAGGACGGGGCAATGCGGCCCTGCCGCAGGTCACCGACCTGATCCTGGATCGGACGCCGCCCAAGGCGGGATACTCTCGCCCGCGCACGGGCGGGGTGGCGCGTCCCGGGGTCTCGGTGCTGGCATGGGCCTCCGACGAGGGCAGCGGCGTCGCGCAGGTGGCGTTCTACATCAACGGGGGAGCAGGTTGGATCTTGCTCGGCGAAGACACGGACGGGAGCGACGGCTGGTGGCTGCCCTGGGAGGCGGACGACCTGCCTGATAGAAACGTGTCCTTTGGCCTGCAGGCGACGGACCGGGCAGGCAACAGCTATTGGGCAGAGGAGCAGGTGAACGTTGCGCTGGATCGCGCCCCGCCGTCGGGACGTTATACCTGGCCCAGCGCCGGCATGCAGCTCGGGCAAGCGGTGACGCTGACGCTGGAGGTGACGGATACGCTCAGCGGGCTGGACCGGGCAGTCTTTTACGCGCGCTATGACGATCGCTGGCACCACCTGGGGGTCGACGAGACGCCCGAGGATGGTTTCCAGCAGGCGTGGGACACAACGGCGCTGGCGGGCCGGCAAGACCTCGCCTTGACGGCGTGGGTCTATGACCGGGCCGGGAACCACGCCGAGCTCGTGTACGTGGAAGGGCTGTCGATCGAGGGCGATGTGCCAGCGGCACCCTCGCTGCCGACGGCGACCGCATTGCCGCAGGCTACCGAAA
>CAZLMZ010000363.1:2371-3450 GCA_964560475.1 uncultured Anaerolineae bacterium | reverse complement strand
GGACCCATACCGCCCGGCCCGGTTCCGTCAAGACCTGGCATTTGGCTCACCTCCTTCTGTCACCGATCACCTGTGCGTGTTACGTTTGGACTTGGCCAGTCCAAACCTGCTGTTACCAATGCACAAGCCATTGGCTTCGCCGTCTACCTCGACCGCGCTCGAAGACGCGCCACAACCGCATAGCCATAGGCAGCCAACCGACGGCGCGACGGCAGAGCGGAGACCGCGAAGGTGGCGCACCCAGGTACACAGGCATCCCCTGCAATCCAGCGTAACCATAGGGAGCGCCTTCGTCCTCCGGCGAAGGCAGCACCAGCGCGCAGTAGCCCTCTCCACGCCCGGTCATCGGCCCTTCGCCTCGTGGTCCCGTCCCATCGAATCCCGGCATCTACATCGCCTCCTCGCCTATTCCCCTACCCCGGACACACGACGCGCATCCGATCCATCAACGGCTTGACCATTTGGTCAAAGCGCTCCGCGTCGTATGCCTCGATCTCGCCCTCGTCGCAGCGGCAGGCCAGCTCGGCGTCCAGCGGGAGCTGCCCCAGGAGCGGCACCCTCAGCCGTGCAGCCGTCTGCATCGCCCGGCTGGGGCCAAAGACCTGGATCTCTCGACCACAGTCCGGGCAGGTCACATAGCTCATGTTCTCTACCAGGCCGACGATGGGGGCTCCCATCCTCTGTGCCATGCCAGCAGCCTTGCGCACTACCATCCCGGCCAGGTCCTGCGGCGAGGTAACCAGCACCACCCCGCTGAGGGGAATGGACTGCATCACCGTCAACGAGGCATCGGACGTGCCGGGCGGCAAGTCGACAACCAGGTAATCTAGTCTGCCCCAGGCGACCTCTGTCCAGAACTGCTTGATCGCGTTGCTGATCAGCGGCCCGCGCCAGATGACGGCCTGGTCATCGCTCTGCAGCATCAAGTTGATGGACATCACCTTGATGCCCGTCCGAGTCTCCACAGGCAAAATGCCCAGCGGGCCCATCGTCGGCTGGCGGTGCAGGCCGAACATCCGGGGGATACTCGGCCCGGTGATGTCTGCGTCGAGCACGCCCACCCGCATCCCGCGGCGGCG
>CAZLMZ010000363.1:0-2271 GCA_964560475.1 uncultured Anaerolineae bacterium | reverse complement strand
GTGTGGTTGATCAACGACGTCCCGGTCAGGGCGACCACGTCCGCCTGGGGCAGTACCTCGGCGGCCCGCTTGGCGGGGAGATCGCCGGGGCGGGGATGCAGCTCTAGCACCCAGCACTCGGCCGCAGCACGGCGCACCCGTTCAACGAAAGGAAAGTGTCCTACGATCGCCACGTTCCTCCCGGCGCCTCGTTCCAGGATCACTTCCCTGGCGTTGACCTCGTTGCAGTTTCCCTCGTCCACGTCCAACAGTGCATTGAGCGCCGCCATGCCGATGCTGGCCTCCAGGGAGCTGGACGAGCGCAGCAGTTCGGCCAACTCTCGCCCGCTGCGCTTCAAGAGCTGGCCTGCGCGCGGTACTGGCGGGCTGCCGGAGTGTGTGGTCGGGCGGAGCGTGGAGGCCAGCCCACAGCGAGATGGGTCGGTAGCCAGGGCGACCGCCGTCCAGAACGCTCCCACGTGCACCTGCTGGACCGGTGCATCGCCCTGCAGGCTTGCCAGGAGCACGTCAGTGGTGTTCACCTTTGCCCTCTTTCATATGGCGATGGTAGGCATCCATCAGGTCACCGATCTGGTCCTGCGTCTGTGTCAGGTCCTGCATATATGCCCGCAGCGCCTCGTCTCCCTGTGCAGAAAGGCGGTATACACGCCGTGGGGGACCCTGCGTCTCGTCTGCGTCCCAGCTTGAGGTCATCCACTCCTTCTCGTCCATGTCTCGCAGCGCGCGGTAGACCACGCTGGGATGCAGGTCCTCTAGCCCAAACCCTCCCAGTTGCTCGATCAGGGTGTAGCCGTGAGCTGGGCCTTGATGGAGCAGCAAGAGCAATACGGGTTCGAGAAACCACGCTCCTCCGCGTGAACGCCCCCAATGCCGCCTTAAACGTCGCCCTGGCATCTCGTCGTTCCTCCACATCCTGCGTTACTGGCTTGTGTCCACCCAAAGTATATCATGCTAGATGCATCATGTCAATAGACATTTAACATACAAGTGGTATTGACAGTTAGTCAGTACTGTGATATGATGGCAGTGTAAGGAGCGAGACCCTCGGCCGGATCACAGCGACGCCCACGACAAGCGACTATGCCACACCAACCCGCCCGCCGCTAAAGGTCCGGGTGAGCCTTGTTTTCAGGATGAGCAACTCCCGCAGGCGACAGACAACTTCAGGCACTCTGATTGCACTGACATCTACTTGCCGGATGCACCTGGCCTGACGGCCTGGCTTTGGCACCATCGGGCCTCAGGCCCCAGGGCCAGGTGAAATCCAGATCGATGAGTGTCAACAAAAGGAGCCCTACGAGTGGCAGCGGTGGACATCACCATCGATGGCCTGGAGGTCGTCGCTCAACCGGGACAGACTGTCCTCGAAGCGGCGCAAGCACCCGGGATCGACGTCCCAACGCTCTGTCACCATCCGGCACTCGAACCGATCGGCGCGTGCCGGGTATGCCTGGTAGAGATAGAAAAGCAACCCGCTCTACAACCTGCCTGTACCCTCCAAGTCACTCCGGGTATGGTCGTACACACCGACTTTGCCCGGCTGTTCAAGAGGCTCGGCGCCAGAAGCTTGAGCAGCCTGAAACCCGTCCCCGAGTTCCTGACCAAGGCTGAAGGACAGTCGGCACTGCTAGATGAAGCGTTGTTCTACCTGAGCGTCGGCGAGGACCTAAGCATAGACCACCAGGTAGCGGGGTTCGTGGTCAGGCGCGGGGTGATGAACCGTGGTGCACATCTGGCGATCGTCGACGCTACCTCGTTGGCGCAGGCAAAAGGGTTCATCTTCTCCAGAGATGAAACCTGATGTGAAGGGAGATTGGCGGTCAGAGATTGCTCGGCAACGAGGCGGTGATCGAAGCGATCGTGGAACTACTTCCATCGGGCGGCAGGGTCCTGGATGTGGGCTGTGGAGGGGGACACATACTGAGGGCACTGGCTCGGCGAGGCGTGGAAGGGATAGGGATAGACCCTCATCCCTACGGAGGAACTCCCTGCCAGCGTCTCCATGCGGAGGAGATCAACACATTGGGCGAGCAGTTCGAGCTGGTCTATACGCTTCATGCGCTACACGAGTTCGAGACACCGGAGCAGTTCCCGAGGGAGGCCCGGGAGGCCCTCCGACCGGGCGGGGTGCTGTTAATCATGGACTGGGCTAAAGGGGCGAGGACGGGGGTCCGGGAGAGGTACTTTGCTATTGAGACAGTGGCGGAATGGATGGCCGATGCCGGATTCGATATCCTGCGGCAGGAGGTGCGCGGGAAGACGATGATCTTG
>CAZLMZ010000362.1:0-3461 GCA_964560475.1 uncultured Anaerolineae bacterium | reverse complement strand
GGCCATATCTTCCAGAAAGGTCACGTGTTCCCGTCGTATCTCTTCTCGCTCGGTCACGTCGGTGACGGAGAGCAAGGCGCCGCGAAAGGTGTTCCCTCGTTTCAACAGCGTCATCTTCCAGTCCCAATAGGTCTTCTCTGCCCCAGGATGAGAGGGTGAGGGCCAGGCTACAGCCCTGAGATGCGCCGTCTCTTGCGTCGTGAGGGCCCGCTCGAGGAGTGCGCGTTCCTCCCCCTCAGGGAACAACACGACGTATTCGCTGCCGATCAGTTCCTCCGCGCTACGCCCCACGCTCATGGCAAAGGCCGTGTTCACGTACTGGAACCGGAGGTCGGCGTCCAGGTACGCCACCCTCGCATCGAGCGTATCCACTACCATTTGCAGGGCGTCGTCTGATATCGCTTGCATTGCATCCGACCCTTCTCTCGAACCGGGAGGCTACGCTGGCAGAGCTGTTGGCTGGGGATCGAGGCTGGTCAGGAGCAGGGGCTGCCTGCCGTACGTGGGCAGCGGCAACGCTAACGAACAAGGTGTGACCTATCTGCAAGCAACCGTATTGGAGTATGGCTGAATTACAGTGTCTGCCATCATCGCTTATTATATCTTTCTTTACGCCGGAGGCAAATCCCCTGTGCCGATCAGGACGGCTCTTCTCTTGAGCCTTCCCCGTGCATCGGGCTCCTATCCACATCGTGATTCGTATCCGCATTGCCGTCATCCGGGAACTGCAACTGCCCCGCCTGCCATATGCCTTTTTCCAGGTGACGATTGATCGCGTCGCGGATCGCTTCCAAAGCTTGCTGGTACGCTTCGGGTGCCGTCTCTTCCTCGAGTGACTGCAAGAGACGCACGTGCATCTCTGCCCACTCATCGGGCGACTGCCCGATGAGCTCCCTTTCAGCCTCCTCCAGGGCATCCTTGTCCTCTCTTACGCGAGTGCGGCTGTTTGAGCGAATCAACCTGACCAGAATCCCGATCCGCCCCCCGACGAACGCGCCTAGAAAGAGAAGCACGATCACAGCCAGTACCACATACCACAACTGTAGGTTCAGCACGCCAGCCTCCAATCCGGTCGACAGAGGGCCGGCATTGACGAGATAGTGCTGGGATACAAGTGCACCCCGGCAAATCGATCAGCCATCGTGAGTACTACCATTGATGCCATCATGAGAGGTATCTGCATCACCCTTGTCGTTCGCACGCCTGTCCGCAGAGCCGTCGCCTGGAGCATCGGCGTCGTTCTTGTCATCGGTGTCCTCATCCGGAGCCATGGCATTACTTCTGCCGTCGGCATTCTTTCCTTCTGGTCGGAACTCGTTCGCCAGGACCAGCAGCACCACCGTCGTCGGCACGGCAAAGAACACGCCGACGACGCCAGCGATCTTGAGCCCAACCACCAGAGCCAACAGGATCGCGGCTGGCGATGTCCCGGCTACCCGTCCAAAGAGCACGGGCGCCAGGACGTGGGATTCGATCTCGACGATGGCCGCAAAAGCGAGCACGACCCATAGGACGAGCAGCGGTTGCACGCTCAGCGCGCTGAGGATGCCCAGCAGCAGCGCCGTCGCCCCACCGAGGTAAGGCACGATCTCGAGCACCCCGCCCGCCAGGCCGATCGCCAGAGCGTAGGGTACGCCGATCAGGGCCAACGTACCGCCATAGACTGTGCCAAAGTAGACGGCAATCCCCAGTTGCGCCCACACCCAGCGCGCAAGCTGATAGGCTATCCGTGCGCCAAGCCGTCGCGTCTCTGTCCGGCTCGGCCCGGGCACCCAGTTGAGAAGATGCTTCCCCAGTTGGCCATCGAGCGAGGTAAAGAACGCCAGGACAAAGACGACGATGATGTCGATCAGGCTGCTGCCAATGCCGGTTACTGTGCTCACCAGCGTGCCGAACAGCGAGCTGAGGCTCTGGCCGATGTTCTGCACCAGCGAGCTGCCCGAAGGCACTAGGTCGGACAGGAAGGAGATCGATCCAAGCTGGGCGAGCGCCGACTGGACCAGCGCGGGTCCCTGCGCCTGCAGGCCCGATATCTCCGAGACGACGGCCGGTGCGACGATACTCCCGGCCAGGCCCACGACCGCAAACAATGCCAGGTAGATCACCGCCACCGTGGCCCAGCGCGGGACGTGCCGCTGGGCCAAGAGATTGACGACCGGCCGCATGGCGAGGTCGAGCAAGATAGCACCAAAGGCGATCACCAACACTTGGGTGAGGCCCGGCATGTGGTGGATCGTCCACCACAAGGCGAGCCCCAGGGCGAACAACGCGATCCAGGTTCGCGTGGTGATGCGCCACAACCGTATCCTGCTCACCTCAGCCCTCATGAGCCCACTCCAGTCCTGCTTGCTGGCAGGCAGTCCTGCCTACTTTCTGAACCGCTCGGCGTGCGCCTGCAACCACTGCATGACATCCCTGCGACGAAGCAACCCGACGAGGAAACGGCCGTTCACTACGGGTAGCTGCCGCACATCGTTTTGCGTCAACCGGTCGAGGGCGACGGCCCCATCGTCGTTGGGGCCCACCGTGATCAGCTTTTCGAACGGTGTCATGACGTCGCGCACGGTCGTCGTCTCCCATTCGTCGCGCGGGATGGCGCGCACATCGTCGATCGTGACGATGCCGACCAGTTGGTCTCCCTCGACGACCGGAAAGCCCACCTCGTCGGTGCCCATAACGTGATCGTGCACCAGGCTGCTCAACGAGCTGTCCGGCGGGACGGTCGGCGGGTCGGTGCGCATCATGCGCTCGACCGACACCCCTTCCAGGATATCGTGGACCACGATCTGCTGGTAGCTCTGGGAAGAGGCGCTGTTGAGGAACCAGCCGATAAAGGCCAGCCACAGCCCGTTCAGCAGGCCGGTGCCAAAGTAGGGGATGTGCACTCCAAAGACCATCGCGATCCCGGCCCCAATCATCAGCCAGGCAATGGCCTGCCCGACCCACGAAGCCCACCGCGTGGCGCGGCGCAGGTTGCCGCTGATCCCCCACAAGATGGAACGAAGGACCCGGCCACCGTCCAGGGGAAAGCCCGGAATCATGTTAAAGATGCCGAGCACAACGTTGATCGTACCGAGCCACAACAAGATGGTGGGCAGCGGCCCAAGCTGTGCGAGCCCTTGCGTTGCACTGGTCGACGACGTGATCACCCGCACGTGTGGTGCGGCGATCAGCAACAAGACTGCGCCAATTGCGAGGCTGGTCAGAGGGCCAACGATGGCCATCACGAACTCGACGCCCGGTGAATCGGGGTCGTGCTGGATGCTCGACACCCCGCCAAAGAGAAAGAGCGTGATGCTCCGTACGGGAATGCCCCGCGCCCTCGCAACCAGCGAGTGTGCCAGTTCGTGCAACAGCACAGACGTGAAAAAGAGGAGTGCGGCAAAGAGCGCCACCCCCCAGATCGTGGCTGGCCCCCAGTTCGGGTGCACCTGGCCAAACGACGAGCCCAGGCTCCACGT
>CAZLMZ010000361.1:0-3471 GCA_964560475.1 uncultured Anaerolineae bacterium | reverse complement strand
GGGTACGTGCTACGAATACGGCCGCAACGACCCGCCGTTCCGCGAGAGCCAGGACCCGCGGCCGGAACTGCCCTACGCCATCACCAAGACAGCCGCGTGGCATTTCTGCAATCGTCTCTATAGGACACGAGGATGGCCGATCGTGACCGTGCGTCCTTTTGCCGTGTACGGGCCTGGGCAAGCCGAGCACACCTTCATCCCCGCCTGCATCCGTGCGGCGCAGCGCGGCGTCGACTTTCGGATGACCGCGGGCGAACAGGGACGTGACTGGATCTATGTCTCTGACGTCGTCGAGGGATTCCTCTGCGTGGCAGCAGTGCCAGAGGCCATTGGCGGCACCTTTAACCTGTGCACCGGTCGCGAGACCACCCTGTATGACGTTGCCCGCGCCATCGTGTCCGAGATGGGCGACCCGATCGCGATCCAGCGCGGCGCCCTACCCTACCGCGAGGGCGAGATCTTGCACCTCGTCGGCGACAATGCGCGCGCCCGCGCCGTCCTCGGTTGGGAACCGGCCATCTCCCTTGCCGACGGCCTGCGCCGCACCATTGCCGCCAGTTCGACCTCGGAGGTCTGCCCTTCGACCTCCGAGGCCTGCACGCAATCCGAGAGGCCACGATGAACGAGCAAGAGTTGCGGCAGCAGATACTGGATCAGGTCGCCGAATACTATCGTCTCGCCCACCGCCCGGCGCCCTTTGTGCCCGGCGAGACGCGCATCTCTTATGCCAGTCGCGTCTACGACGAGCGCGACCTGGTCGCCCTCGTCGACGCCAGCCTCGACTTTTGGCTCACCCTCGGCGAGCACGCCCTGGCCTTCGAGAGTGCATTTGCCCGCTACCTCGGCGCTGCGCACGCTATCTATGTCAACTCGGGCTCCTCCGCCAACCTGATCGCCGTCGCGACGCTCTGCTCCCCGCAGGTCGAGCGCCCGCTGCAGCCCGGCGACGAGGTGATCACGCCGGCAGCCACCTTTCCTACGACGGTGGCGCCGCTGGTGCAGTACGGCCTGGTGCCCGTATTCGTCGACTGCGTGCCCGCCACCTACAACCTCGACGCGGGCCAGGTCGAGCGCGCCCTCTCTCCGCGCACGCGGGCCATCCTCCTTCCCCACATGCTGGGCAACGCAGCCGACCTATCGCGCCTCTTGCCTATTGTCGAGGAGCACGACCTCTACCTGATCGAGGACACCTGCGAGGCGATGGGCACCCGCTACGATGGGCAGTTGCTCGGCACCTTTGGCCAGTTCAGCACCTTTAGCTTTTACCCGCCGCACCACATCACCACCGGCGAGGGCGGTATGGTCGTCACCGGCGACCCGGTTCTGGCCAAGGCCGCTCGCTCGCTGCGCGATTGGGGCCGCGACTGCTGGTGCAACCCGCAAACCGCTCCACCCGAGGGTGCCTGTGGACACCGTTTCAGCTACCTGATCCCCGGCCTGGACGATACGTACGATCACAAGTACGTCTATAGCAACGTCGGCTACAGCCTGCGTCCCACCGACATGCAGGCCGCCCTTGGCCTCACACAACTGGACAAATTCGCCGGGTTCGAGCAGGCGCGCAAGCGCAACTTTGCTGCGCTCTATGCCGCCCTCCGTCCCTTCGAGGAATACTTGATCCTGCCTCGTTGGGACGACCACGTCGACGCTTGCTGGTTCGCCTTTCCGCTCACCGTGCGTGAGGATGCGCCTTTCTCTCGCGCGGACTTGGTGCGTTGGCTGGAGGAGCGCGGCATCGAGACCCGCTACCTCTTTGCCGGCAACATCCTGCGCCAGCCCGGCTACCGGCACATCCGCCACCGTACCGTGGGCGACCTCCCCAACACCGACGCTGTCATGCGCCGCGCCTTCTTTGTCGGCCTCTATCCGGGCCTCGACCAGCCGCGGCTCGATTACGTGATCGCCCAATTCCAGGCCTTTCTAGGCGGTCAACAAACCCGTTCTCTATCGACTCCCACTGCGGGCCAACACACATAGGAGAGAGCCCTTTTGACCACTGACCACCGCCCACACGGAGAAAACGGGTTTGTGATCCCTGATACCTTTACGCTCTCTGTGATCATGCCTGTCTACAACGAGCGTGGTACGGTCCTGCGCGTCCTCGATCGCGTCCTTGCCGTCCCGATCCGCAAGCAAGTCATCCTCATCGACAACTGCTCCACCGATGGCACGCGCCAGCTCTTGCACAGCCTCGAGACCGGCGCCCTCAGCAGCGGCGACACGCTCCATACCGTTTTTCACCCGCGCAACCTCGGCCGCGGCACCTCCGTGCGCACCGGCCTCGCCCACTGCACGGGCGACTATACCATCACCCAGGGCGCCGACCTCGAATACGACCCTGCGGAGTGGCCGATGGTGATCGGCAGGGCTCTTCACGAGGACCTCGACGCCGTGTTCGGCTCGCGCACGCTCGGCGGCCGTGCCGTCTATGTCTACCGGCAGAACTATCTCGGCGTCCTCTTTTTCAACAACCTGATCAACCTGCTCTACGGCAGCCGCTACACCGACTGTGCCACCGAGTGCAAGCTGCTCCGCACCGCTACCTTCCAGTCGCTCGGCCTGCAGTGCAGCGCTTTCGACCTCGACTTTGAGATCTGTACCAGGCTCGCCCTCGGTGGCCACTCCTTTGCCGAGGTGCCCATCTCTTACCACCCGCGCTCCATCGCCGAGGGCAAAAAGCTGCGTGCCGTCCGCGATGGTATTGCCGCGCTGCGCGTGATCCTGCGCGACCGGGTCCGCGCGCCGCGTCCAGGAGTCGAGACGTGAAGCTTTCTGTGCTCATGCCGGTCTACAACGAATGCGAGACGATCGAGCAGATCCTCGCCGCTGTCCTGGCCGTGGATCTGGATCTCGAGCTCGTCGTCGTCGATGACTGCTCGACCGACGGCACCTCTGCTATCCTCGACCGGTGGGCCGATCGCGTTCGCCTGCTGCGCCACCCGCACAACCGCGGCAAGGGCGCGGGCGTGCGCACCGCCATGGCTGCCGCGACCGGCGACGCGGTGATCATCCAGGACGCAGACATGGAGTATGATCCTGCCGATTACCGCCGCCTCCTGGCCCCGATCGAGTCTGGCCAGGCCCGGGTCGTGTATGGCGTCCGCTCACTGGCCGAGCAAAAGCTCCATATGCGGCTCGGCAACAACCTCATCACCTGGGTCACCAACCTTCTCTACGGCACCCATCTGCACGACGTAGAGACCTGCTACAAGATGCTGTCTCGCGAGGTCGTGGATCGGCTGGCACTGCAGAGTGAAGGCTTTGACCTGGAGACCGAGCTGACTGCCCAGATCGTCCGTCTCGGCTATCCGATCCACGAAGTGCCGATCAGCTACCATCCACGCTACGGGGCAGGGAAAAAGCTGTCTCCGCTCGACGGTGTCCCGGCCCTCGCGGCCCTGATCAAGGAGCGCTTCCAGTGAGCCCGTCCATCGCGCCCCGACCTCCGAGGCCTGGCTCGCATTCCGATGC
>CAZLMZ010000360.1:0-3477 GCA_964560475.1 uncultured Anaerolineae bacterium | reverse complement strand
AGGCGGCCCAAGGCTGCTATAGGATCTGTTCTCCGCCGGAAAAGACGTGCTCGGCCTTGAGGGCGGCCGCGGCGTGGCCCGGGTGCTTGGTGGGGTTCCACTGCTTCATCTCGTCAAAGACGGGGCCCTCGGTGTGGTACTCGACGGCGCCCTTGACCTGGTAGGATTTGCCTTCCTCGGTGATAAAGAGGAGGGCACCCTTGCTGCCGGAGAGGATGTTGGCACGGGTTTTGCTAAAGTAGTTGTCCGCGACGACCCAGGTGTCCCCTGATTTGCGGACGCAGGTGGCATAGATCGCGTTGGGGGTGCCGTCTGCGGCTACCGTCGTGAGTACGATCGGTCCCTCGTGATGCTCCCACGCCTGGTCGACGATGGGGGGTAGTACGGTCATTGCTTTCTCCTTTGCGTGACGTCTAGATGTTCTGGCTAGAACCGATGAATGATGCCTGTTGCTCGATTTCCTCCTCGCCTATGATCTCGACGACCCACCTGGCGGCGCGGGCGACGACCCCGGTGCACTTGTCCTCATGCGCGCCGGCGGCCTCGAACGCTTCTCGCTGTGCCGGGTCGCGCAGGTCGTAGGCGCGCCCAAAGTGATGGCGGTGGATCTCGGCGCAGCGGATGCCGCCATAGGCGGCGAGAAAGCGCTCGCGCAGGCGCTGGATGAGGGCATAGGCACGATACTTGGCGTCGCGGTCGCCGTCGAAATGATCGCGGCGGCGCGGCGAGTAGAGGCCGAGGGCCAGGGCACCGCCGGTGAGGGCCGAGCAGGTGCCGTCGCCACAGAGGCCGATGCCGCCGGCCAGGCCGGTGGCGGCGCGGAAGACGCCGTCAAAGGCGGCGGGGTCAAAGAGGCCGGTGGCGTCCTGCACGGCGGCGAGGACGCACTGGCCGCAGCCCTTGTAGGTGCGCTCATAGTCAAAGCCGAGGCGGTCCGCCTGCGCAGCGCAGCCGGCCCAGCGCGCCTCGAGGGGGAGGCGATGGTAGGCGTGGGCGATGCCCTGCACGACGGCGGGGCCGGCCTGGTCGCAGAGGGCGCGCACGGCCTGGGCCGGGCCCAGGGTTTCGACCTGCTGCCGGACCTCGGCGGCGGTGGGGTCGTCCGGATGGTCGTAGCGCAGCGCGGCGGCGATGGCCCGGATCAGGTGCGGGGTGTCGAGCCCGTGCTCGTGCGCGAGGAGGAGAGGGCCAAAGAGCCGGTCGGCGCAGCGCAGCTTGCGGCGCGGGTCGGCGGCAAAGCGGGCGACGGTGTCGCCGAGCGCGGGGTTGTCGGTCTGGGCGATCACGCCGTCGATCCAGGAGGCCATATCGGCGGGGGGAAAGGCGTACGCGGCCTGGACGGCGGCGGCAGATTCACGCAGGGCGCCCTCGGCCCCGGCGCGCACCCAGGGATCGGCCAGGGCGTCGACGACGCGGAGGTGGCCGCGCAGCGCAGCGAGGTAGGCGAGGGCGGCGTGGAAGGTGTTGTAGGTAAAGAGTTTGCGCGTTTCTGCGGCGCGCATGTCGTCGACCAGGGAGAGGGAGGGGAGCGGGGGGATCTCGCCGCGGAAGGCAGCGCGATCGACGGGGAAGGTGGCATAGCCGTTGGTCCAGACGAGGAGCGGATCGCGCGCGAGCGCCTCGGGAGGTGGGTCGGCGACCATGCGGATGACGAGGGTCTCGACGACGCCGACGTTCCCCTCGGCCCAGGCACGTGTTTCGGGGGGGAGGGCGGCGAGGAGCGGACCGCGAAAGGCGGGCCCGGCGTGGGCGAGGTTGGTGCAGAGGATGACGTCGAGGGGCGTGTCCGGGCGCTCTTTGTGGCGCCGCACCAAGCCGGGGACCAACTGGCGGGCGACGGCGGGAAAATCCTGCGGAAAGACGGCCACGGCGAGCTGGCCGGCGGCGGCGACGGCGGCAGAGACGGGGGCGGTTTGCGCGGTCGACCAGACCTCAAAGCCGTCGATGACCTGATCGTGGCGCTCGCGGCCGTCGGTGCGGACGACGGTATAGTGCCCGCGCCGGCGCAGGGTGTCGACCAGCGCTTCGGCCCGGTCGACAAAGACGACGTGGTAGCCGGCGCCGGCAAAGAGGTCGGCGACAAAGCCGCGGCCGATCCGCCCGGCGCCCCAGACGACGATGGTTGGGGGCAAGGTCAACTGCGCACCTGAAGCACGTCCATTTGTGCTCTCTACTCCCGGGTGAGGTCGACCGGCACGCTGGTCGATCGATCGTCTAGCCGGCACGTTCGCCTGGGTCCACCGTCACGGCCACCAGGAAGGGGCCGGCTTCGATCAGGTCTGAAACAAAGTCGATGGTGGCGATCTCGATCTCCGGCCGCGGGTTCTCCCAGGTGTACTTGAGCAGGTGGGTCGTCAGCCCCATGCTCTGCGTGGCCGGGTTCGAGCCGCGCCACACCGTCTCGGCCCCTGGGAGCGGGTTTCCTCCCGGCCGGACCCACCAATCGGTGATGTTCCGCCCATAGACGATGGGCGCGCTTCTCGTTTCTCCATCGGCATAGTGGACGACGTATTCCCCCAGCCTGGCGCCCTCCTGGGTGTTCCAGAAACAGGCCTGGAGGAAATGGAGCCGGCGCCCGCTGCGGTGGACGGCGATCCCCTCGACTGTCTCGGGAAAGACGACCCCGGTCACGTCTATCGATTTGCTCGCCGCGAGCTGCACCAGCCCGCGGATGTCGAACGCCACGCCGCCGAGCACCTGGACGCCCTTGGGCAGGTCGCGCAGGTCGTGGCCCGCGTGGCAGAACCAGTTGTCGTCGAGGGAGGAGGTATAGTGCGCGGAAAGGTCCACCAGATCGGGGCCGGCCTCCGGGCTGCGCGGCGGGATGGGGCAGAAGGCGTCGATCCTGGCCATGCTGAACCCTTCGTAGACAGGCGCGATGGGCTCGACGGTCAGCGCGATCAAGAAGGGGGCCGATCCGGCCGCTGCGTGTAGGTCGATGGTCTCGATCTCTCGATCGGGAAAGGGGTTGTTGGCGGTATAGCGGTAGAGCCGCATCTCGTGGCCCGCCTCCTGCGACGCCTCATTTTTGCCCGTCCAGGCGACGTCGGCGTCGGTCGGGATCGGGTCGCCCGGCTCGATCCACCAATCGCCGGCCTGCCGCCCGTAGACGATGGGGAGGCGCTTGCTCTGGCCGCCGGCATAGTGGAGGACGTACTCTCCGATCGTTTCCCCCTCCCCGACGCGCCCGGCGGTGCCCTGGAGAAAGTGCAGCTTGCGTCCCCGATAGTGGATCTGGATCCCCTCGACGGCCTGCGGGTAGTCGAGGCCCGTCCCCTCGATCGCGCCCTCGCCCGCCACCTGGACGATGCCGCGCACGTCGAACGCCGCACGGGCAAAGACCTGCACGCTCGAGGGCAAGGACGCGAGGTTGGCCCCCGGTACCCCCAGCCAATCCTCGTCCAGGGACGCGGTGTAATAGGGGGTCAGGTCGACCATATCGCGGTTGGCTTGCCGGCTCCTTGCTGGAATGCTGTG
>CAZLMZ010000359.1:0-3480 GCA_964560475.1 uncultured Anaerolineae bacterium | reverse complement strand
AACCTCGTGATCTCGATGTTCAACATGCTGACCATCCTCGCCGTCGGCCTCTTTTGGTTTCGCGTCCCCTTCCAGGGCGATTTCGGGTTGTTCGCCTGGCTGTCGTTTATGTATGTCTTTTCCGGACTGGGGCTGGGGCTGCTCGTCTCGACGATCTCGCAGAACCAGAAACAGACGCAGCAGACGGCGATGCTGATCATGCTCGTCGGCCTGGTGCTAGGTGGGTTCATGTTCCCACGCTACCTTCAGCCGGCGTGGGTGCGTATCATTGGGAACCTGTTTCCCCTGACCTATTTCATCCCCATCGCGCGGGGGATCGTGACCAAGGGGGTCGGGCTGAGCTACATGTGGGAACACGTGGTCGCGCTGTTGATCTATGTCGTGGTGGTGATGACGCTTTCCATCCGGGCCTTCCGGCAGAAACTGGACTGAGAGGTGAGGACTCGACCGAGCAACGCCATGCGCCGCGGTAGAGGCGAGCGCCGCAGCAGAGGCGTTCGCCACAGCGGAAGCATGCGCCGCCTCGTTGCCGTGATGCGCAAGGAGACGATTCAGCGGCTGCGCGATCGCCGGACCCTGATCTTGATCCTAGCGATCCCGCTGGTGCAGATGCTGCTCTTTGCCTATGCCGTCGACCTGACCGCCGATCACCTCCCGACGGCGATCGCCGATCAGAGCCTCGACACAGAGAGCAGGGCGTTCATCGAGGCGTTGCTCGTCTCGGGGTATTTCGATGCCGAGTCGTACGTCACCGATCAGGCCGCCGTGGTCCGCGCCATCGACGAGGGGCGCGCGCTGGCGGGCGTGGTCATCCCACCCGATTTCGCTGCCGCCGTCGAGCGCGGCGACGCGCAAGTACTGGTGATCCTCGACGGGTCCGACTCGTTCTCGGTGCAGGCAGGGTACAGCGCTGCGCTCTCGATCGCCCAGGCGCGCGCGCTCAAGCTGCTGGCCAGCAAGGTGCAGCGCATGGGCGGACAGCTCGAGTCGATGCCGATCCAGAATGCGACGCACGTGCTGTACAACCCCAGCATGAAGGACCTGGTCTTTGTCATGCCGGGGCTGATCGCCATGCTGCTGCAGGTGCTGGCGATCAATACCACCGCCCAGTCGGTGGTGCGGGAATACGAATTGGGGACGATCGAGCAGATCCTGGTCACGCCGGTGCGGCCGATCGAGCTGATCGTGGGCAAGCTGATCCCGAACGTGGCCCTGGTGATCGTCGACCAGATCGTGACCACGTCTCTGGGCGTCTTTTGGTTCGGAGTGCCCTTTAACGGAAACGTGTGGCTGTTTGCCTGGCTGTCGCTGCTGTTCATCCTGTCCGGGCTCGGTCTCGGGCTGCTGATCTCGACGATCGCCCGGACGCAAAAAGAGACGCAGCAGATCACCGCGCTGCTGATGATGCTCAGCCAGTTGCTGACCGGCTTTATCTATCCCCGCCAGCCGATGCCGCCGCTGGTCAAGGCAGTGGGCAACATGATCCCGCTGACCTACTATATCCGCATCGTGCGCGGCATCGTCACCAAGGGGATCGGCCTGGCCTTCCTGTGGAGCGACGTGGCCGCGCTGGCGGTCTATGCCGGGATCGTGATGTTCCTAGCTGCAGTGACGTTTAGAAAGCGGTTAGACTGATGCTGGATCCAGATCGAGTGGTTATCGCCACCAGGGACCTGGTCAAGCAGTTCAGGACGGCGAACGGGACGATCCGCGCCGTGGACGGCGTCACGCTGCAGGTCCGGCGGGGGGAGACGTACGGCCTGATCGGGCCCGACGGCGCGGGCAAGACGACGACGACGCGTGTGATCCTGGGCCTGCTCAAGCGCACGGCGGGCGAGAGCACGATCATGGGCTACGATTCCATGCGCGACACGTACCAGATCCGCGAGCGGGTGGGCTATATCGCGCAGCAGTTTGCGCTCCCGCCCGACATGACGGTGATGGAGAACATGCGCTTTTTTGCCGACATGCACGGCGTCGACGTGCACGCGCAGCGGGCACGCATCCCGGAGCTGCTCGACTTTGCCGGGCTTGGCTCCTTCACCAAGCGCCTGGCCGCGAACCTGTCCGGAGGAATGAAGAAGAAGCTGGCCCTGGCCTGCAGCCTGATCCACGAGCCCGAGGTCGTCCTGCTCGACGAGCCGACGCTCGGCGTCGACCCCGTCAGCCGGCGCGAGTTCTGGAACCTGCTCGGCAACCTGCGCGCCGAGCGAGGGCTGACCATTTTCGTCTGCACGCCCTACATGGACGAGGCCGAGCGCTGCAACTGGGTGGGTCTGATCTACCAGGGACGGCTGATCGCGCACGATTCGCCGCAGACGATCAAAGCCATGGTCCCCGGGCGGCTGATCGAGTTCGAGCCCTCGGCTTTTCAGCAGGCAAAGGCGCTGGTTGGCGCCCTACCGGGCGTGCTGGAGCTGCAGACCTATGGCACGATGCTGCACGTGTTCGTCGACGAGCCGGAGCAGCGGCAGAACGAGATCGAAGCAGCACTGGAGCAGGAAGGCATCACCTCTCGTGGCATGCGCGAGATCGAGGCACGCATGGAAGAAGCCTTTATCAGCATCGTGCGCAAGGAGGCGCGGGCCAGCGCGCGGTCGGCGGCGCAGGGGCAAGAGGGGGAAGCGCCAGTATGAGAAGGCGAGGCGCCAGCGTAAGACCGTACGAGCACCCGATCGAGGTACACGACCTGACCAAGACCTTCGGTGACTTTACCGCCGTCGACCGGGTGAGCTTTACCGTCGACGCAGGCGAGGTCTATGGCTGGCTGGGGCCGAACGGGGCGGGCAAGACGACGACGATTCGTATGCTGCTGGGCCTGCTCAAGCCCAGCGGCGGCTATGCGCGCGTGCTGGGCTACGATGCGGCCACAGAGACCAAGCAGATGCAGGCCCAGGTCGGCTACATGTCGCAGCGCTTTACACTCTATCGCGACCTGACCGCCAGCGAAAACGTGCTCTTTTACGGGCGCGCCTACGGCTTGGGGCGCAGGGCGCTGCGGCACCGCCACGACGAGATCATGCGCATGGCCGGCCTGGAGGGACGGGAGCGCGAGCTGACGGCCAACCTCTCCGGTGGGTGGAAGCAGCGGCTGGCACTCGGCTGCGCGATCGTGCACCGCCCCAAGGTGCTCTTTCTCGACGAGCCCACAGCCGGCGTCGACCCGATCAGCCGGCGCGAGTTCTGGGAGCTGATCTATCACATGGCAGAGGAGGGCGTCACCGTGCTGGTGACGACGCACTATATGGACGAGGCCGAGCTATGCCAGCGCGTCGGTTTCCTGAGCCGCGGCCGGCTGATCGCCCTCGACACACCGGAGGCACTCAAGCAGGGGCGGATGCGCGGGCACGTGCTCGAGATCGACTGCCGTAACAGCGAGCGCGCCATGCACGCCCTGCAGCGCGCCGCCAGGGAGGGGCGCATGCCGTTCGACGAGATCGCGCTCTATGGCGCGCAGATCCACGCCGTGGTGCCCGATGC
>CAZLMZ010000358.1:1744-3486 GCA_964560475.1 uncultured Anaerolineae bacterium | reverse complement strand
CCAAGCTCTTTACGGTGCGGGTCAGCAGCTCTGGTGGCCTGAAGATGGGCGATCTGACGTGTGATACGTTCCGCGCCGCGATCTCCAGCTCGGGAGATGTGTCGGTGGGCCAGGTGAACGGCCAACGGCTCGAGGCCGAACTGAGCAGCTCTGGAGACCTGAACGTTGCCGGGGGTGCAGTGGAGCGACAGGAGATCCAGATCAGCAGCTCAGGCAACTATGCTGCCGGGAACCTGCACAGCCAGGAGGCCGATGTGCGATTGAGCAGCAGCGGCTCGGCGACGATCTGGGTCGCTGAACGCCTAACCGCTCATCTGAGCAGCAGCGGTAGTCTCCACTATGCCGGGAACCCCAGGACAGACGTGACGACCAGCTCTTCGGGCAACGTGATCCACGTCAGCGAGTAAGACTACTGCAACCCAGTAAAAGCACGGGCCTTCAGCCCGAAATACCTCTGCTGGGCTACGCTAGGCTGGGAAACCGGGCAGGAAAGCAGCCTGCAGTTGGAGCATCTCGTCGAGCAGCGCCTCGGCCTCCACGATGCTATCTACCACCGGGTCGAGCAGCAGCGCCTGGAGCAGTAGGTTCTTTGAGCACGTGCGGTAGGCCTCGGTCACCAAGCGCTGAATCGAGATCTGGGTGCGCATGTATGCCGCGGGCGCCTCTGGGAGTGGGCCGACCGCGATCGGGTGGATGCCTGCGCCATCGCAGTATGCCGGTACCTCGACCACTGCCTCGCGCGGCAGGTTATCGATGTAGCCTTTGCTGTTGAGCACGTTGACGGCATCGTAGCGGTCGCGACGATCGAGCTCCATCGAGCAGATCACCGGCGCAGCGATCTCGCCCGAGCGCCGCAAGGCGTGCTCATCGAGCGGTGCGCCCGCCAGATAGGGGGCCAGATCGAACGCCGGGCCGGGCTGTGGCTGGCCTACGACGCGACTCTCCAACCCATACGGCCATTGGACCCCCGCGAATTCCGCCCCGTACGCCAGGTACTCGCCGATGTGATCGTCCGACTTGTAGGTCAGCCAGCCAAAGACGTCGATCAGCTTTTTCCACACGGACGGCGGAAAGCTGTCGTCCTGGCGCAGGCGGGCGAGCATATCGGGCAAGATGTCCTCGCCTGTCTCGCGATCGACCGCCTTGAGCACATAGTAAAAGTGGTTGATACCGGCCGAGGTGACCTCGAGCTGCGCTACCGGCAAGCCAGCGTAGGACGAGATAAAGGCGATCGCAGAAAAGACGCCGTGACAGAGCCCTGCGGCCTTGACCTGGGTCAGGTGGGTGATCGCGTCGAGCACGCGTGCCTCGGGGTTGGTAAAGTTGAGCAGCAGTGCGTCGGGACAGAGGCGCTCGATGTCGCGGCAGATGGGCATAATCAGGCTGAAGCTGCGCAAGGCGTGAAAGACGGCGCCTGGGCCGCCGTTCTCGCCCAGCGGGTGGCGAAAGCCGTGGCTCAGCGGCACGCGAAAGTCTTGCTCCCACAGCTCGTAGCGGTGGGTCGACACTGCGGTCAGCACATAGGCTGCACCGGGCAGGGCCTCGGCGCGGTCAGTCGTCGCCTCGATCTGGAGATCGCTGCCAACGTGGTTCTTGACCAGCGCGGCAAAGCCGGCCATGCTTTCCAGGGCCTCAGCATCGATGTCGACCAGCCAAAGGCTCAGGTCCCTGCCGTTCAGCTCCTCCGAGCGGAGCAGATCGACGATCATGCCCCGCCCAAAGGACGCGCTGCCGGCGCCGAT
>CAZLMZ010000358.1:0-1644 GCA_964560475.1 uncultured Anaerolineae bacterium | reverse complement strand
CGTAGCCGCCATCGGACAGTTGCGCGATAAAGAGCAGTGCCTCGTTCCGGCCCTCGTTGCCCCAGCCGGTAACCAGCAGGACCCCTACGATGTGGACATCGGGGCCAAACAGCGCATAGGGATCGGCTCCCTCCAGCAGCATCGTCGGATCGCGCTCCCAGTAAAATGCTGGCGATGCGCTGCCGCCAAGATGACGCTCGATCAACTGCGCCACAGCCTCCTGCGGGGAATAGGTTTCTCCCTCCGAGCGCCAGGCAGCGATGACAAAGGCCTCGCCCATTAGCTGTGCCATTCGAGTGGGATCGCGCTCCGCGATGGCTTGCACGAGGCGTCCCTCGAATTCGGTCAGTGCGTCGGCAGGGAGAAACTGATAGTCCCAGCCGAGGTCCACGTCCGTGCGCTGGTCGCCGGAGTCCAGGGCAACCGTGATGCCACCCTGATCGTCCGGTGCGGTCCAGCCTCCGGGGACCAAGACAGAGGTGTTGGGCTCCTGGAGGGGATCGACGCTGACGCAGTAGGTGCCGGCGTCCAGGTCAGGGAAAGCGTACTCACCATCCGCATCAGTAAGCGCGCTCTGCAGGCCGGCAGAGGGACACTCGCCTTGACCGAGCGAGACCAGGACGCCCTCGATCCCCGGCTCGCCCTGCTCCATGAGACCGTTAGCCCTGTATCCGCCACCAGTCTCAGGTATGCACCCCTCGGAGGGGGAAGAGGGCACGCCACCCTCGCCACCGGTGACGGCGCACAAGTCGTGCCACACGTGACCGGCGATCGTAGCCGGTTCGAGTGGAATGTTGGGCGTAGAGAGCGCAAAGGTCCCACGAACGCCGTGTACCTCGACGATGTACGTCCCGGCGGGCAGCCCCATTACGTCCAGCGATACGGTGTGCTCAAAGGGCGTCCGCTCCGGTGCACAGCGTGCGTTCGCCTGCCACGCAGCGGTGAGCGTCACCTCGAATATATCGTCTCGGCGCGCCTGCTCCGCTTTCTCGACGAACGCGCAGGCATCGGGCAGTGTGCCGTGGACAATGGCCTGAACCTGTACAGGGAATGACTCGAGGATCACGACCTCGACGCGATCGACGACGATCGTGTCGTCAAGAGGAGGCGTCGGGGACGGTGTTGCCGCCGGGCCGGTCGTAGTGCAGGCGGTGATCGCGAGCGACAGAACGAGCGCCAAGATGAGCAGGACCTTGTGATGGTGTGCCAAGCTATCCTCCTTGCCGGGCGCACGGCGGCGCACCGGCCTGCATAGCAGGTATCGCTGACCTGGCGAACGAACAAGGCGCTAGGAAGCGTGGCGTCATGGTACCCGTATACGCCCCAATGCGCATCGGCATCAAGGCGGATTCCGGACTCGTACAAAAGGCGGAGGCGGCGATGGCAGGGAGCGAGGGCAAACGACCGATCGCTGTGGTTGGAGGGTACAGCCAGTGTAGCACACGGTCGCCCTCATCCTGCAAGACGAGGGCGACCCTTTACCGGACGACGATCCCAGCTGCGTCGCTAGTCGAGCTCGATCTGCACCTGCGCGTTCATCCCGGGGCGCAGGGGCAGGTCCGTGGCGTCCACAGCCACCATCAGGGTATATGTGGTGTCGCCCTGCTGGACAATGGCGACGGGCGAGATGGTGTCGACTGTGCC
>CAZLMZ010000357.1:0-3530 GCA_964560475.1 uncultured Anaerolineae bacterium | reverse complement strand
TGGCGGAAGGCGAGATGCAGCGGCGCTCCTACCCCAACTCCTTTGGCGGCGACCAGGCCACGGCAGGATTCGAGTTCGTCGAGCGAAACGACCTGGTCGGCAACGCGCAGCGTGTCGGCGAGGAGGCGGTTGCCCTGCTCAGCGCGCCGCAGTGCCCGAGCGCGGTGACGACGCTGATCCTGGATGGCTCGCAGCTCGCGCTGCAGATCCACGAGTCGTGCGGCCACCCGATCGAGCTGGACCGCGTCTTTGGCACCGAGGCAGCCTACGCCGGCACCAGTTTCCTGACCCCGGACAAGTACGGATCGTTCCGCTATGGCTCCGACCTGGTGCACATCACTGCCGATTCGATCACGCCCGGTGGGCTGGGCACCTTTGGCTATGACGACGAAGGGGTGCCTGCGGGACAGGTCGATATCGTCCGCGACGGCATGTTTGTCGGCTATCTCACCTCGCGCGAGACGGCGCAGCGGCTGCGGCGGATCCATCCAGACGCGCCCGAGCGGAGCAACGGCGCCATGCGCGCCGACGGGTGGAACCGCATCCCGCTGATCCGCATGACCAACGTCAGCCTGCAGCCCGGAACGTGGACGCTGGAAGACCTGATCGCCGACACGGACGACGGCATCTATATGGTCACCAACAAGAGCTGGAGCATCGACGACAAGCGGCTGAACTTTCAGTTCGGCACCGAGCTGGCGTACGAGATTCGAAACGGCAAGCTGGGGCAGATGCTCAAGAACGCGACCTATACCGGGATCACGCCCCAGTTCTGGCGGAGCTGCGACGCGATCTGCGATGCCGGCCACTGGCGCGTGTGGGGCACGCCCAACTGCGGCAAGGGCCAGCCCGGGCAGGTGGCCCACACCGGGCACGGCGCAGCGCCGGCACGTTTTCGGAACGTACAGGTCGGGCTACTGAGCTGAGCCAGAAGGGGTAACAGATGAACGCAAAGGAGCGCGTCTCGGCCGCACTGCGCCGCACGGGGACGCCCGACCGCGTGCCGGTCCAGTTCGACCTGTGCCGCCAGTTGCTGGAGACCTTCTCTGAGAAATGCGGCATCCCCGTCGACTATATCCCCTCCTACTACGAAGACCTGATGTACCGCATCTCGGGCAACGCGCTGCGTACGGCAATGGGCAGCGACTGCGTGATCGTCGGCGGGAGCCTGCCCGCCGGGTACGAACCGCGCCGCACCGCCGACGGGTGCGTCGTCAACGAGTTTGGGATGGTCATGCGGCAGGGTCCGCTCTATATGGAGGTGATCGAGGCCCCCCTGGCGGGCGTTTCCTCGGTCGACGAGATCGAGCGTTTCCCCCTTCCCGACCCCCTGGCGGCAGGCCGCTACGACGATGCCGAGCGGCTGATTGCCGAGTACGGCGACGACTATTTCGTCATCGGCGACCTCGAGCTGACGGCCTTTGAGATGGCGTGGCACATGGTCGGCCTGGAAAAGTTCATGATCGACATGGCCATGGGCGAACCGTACATCGACGCGCTGCTCGACCGGACCATGGCCTTTAGCGTCGGTGTTGGCAGGCGGCTGGTCGAGCTAGGCGTCGATGGCATCTGGGCCGGGGACGACTTTGGGGCGCAACATGGCATGCTGCTCTCACCCCGCACGTGGCGCCAGTTGTTCAAGCCGCGTTACGCCGAGCTGTTTGCCGAGCTCAAGGCAGCGAACCCCGACGTCACCATCATGTACCACAGCGACGGCGCCGTGGCACCGATCCTGGGCGACCTGATCGAGATCGGCATGGAGGTATTCAACCCCGTGCAACCTAACGTGCCCGGTCACGAACCGGAGGCACTCAAGGCCCAGTACGGCGACCAGCTCTCCTTCTGGGGCGCGATCGACCAGCAGCACCTCCTGCCGGACGGCACGCCGCAGGAGATCGAGCGCGACGTCGAAGAAAAGATCCGTGTCTTGGGCGCAGGGGGAGGTTACATGTGCGCGCCTGCGCACATTATCCAGGCCGATACCTCGCCGGCCAACGTCGAGGCATTCATCGCTGCAGTGCGAAAGCACGGCGTCTACGCGTGACCGCACCCATCCCGGCATTCAACATCGTCCCTCTGCAAGCCGAGCATCTTACCGATGCCGCCGCGTTGGTTTCCCGGCGCTATCGAGCATTGCGCGAGGTTGTGCCCGCCATGCCGCCCCACTATGAAGACCCGCAGGCCGTCCTGCCTATGCTGCACCGCCTCGCCGGCAGCGTGCCCGGCGTCGCCGCGCTACGCGGCGGGCAGCCGGTAGGGTTCCTGTCCGGCTACCTGCTCCCCGCGTTTCGCGGTCAGCCGGCCGCCTACAGCCCCGAGTGGGCGAATGGAGCCGAGGGCCCGCATGCCCGCCGGGTCTACGAGGCCATGTACAGCTCGCTCGCCGCTCGCTGGGTAGCCGATGGATACCTGACCCACGTGATCGGCACGCTGGCGCACGAAAGCGAGCTCGTGAAGATGTGGCACTGGCTGGGATTCGGCATGCTCGCCGCCGATGCAGTGCGCGGTCTGTCGCCGCTGGCTGGCGCAACGGCAGAGATCGAGATCCGCCTCGCTGGTCCGCAAGACGCCGAGGTCTGCTCAACGCTCGAGAGGGCACTGCAGCACTACCTGGCCTCGTCACCGACCTACCTCGTGACCGAGGAGGACGATGGCTCCTCCCTTGCGCGCTGGCTCGCCGACCCGGCGCACGCACTGTGGCTCGCCCACCAGGATGGGGAGGCCGTGGCCTACCTCCGGATCGAGCCAGCGAACGAGGACGCCTGCACGCTGATCCAGGATCCGGGCACGGCTAGCATCACGGGCGCGTACACGATGCCTCACCTGCGCGGGGCCGGCGTTGGCTCTGCGCTCCTGGACCGCGCACTAGCCTGGGCGCGCGCGGAGGGCTATGCACGGTGCGCAGTCGATTTCGAGCCCATGAACGTCCTCGCGGCGCGTTTCTGGCTGCGCTACTTTCAGCCGGTCTGCTATGCGCTGTCTCGCCAGGTCGACGCGCGCATCCGCTGAGTGCACGGACTATCCCATAGGAGCACAGGGAGACGCCACATGACGACCGGGCGGTCGGATTTCGCCGCCTTTGCACGCGCGATGCGCGGCAGGCGCCTGCTCTACCTGGGACATAGGGACGCCGATTGTGATGCCCTGGGCAGTGCCTATGCGCTGAGCCGCGTCCTGCCCGGAGACATTGGCTGCGCCGAGGGCCTCAAGGCATCGGCGCGCGACCTGGCAGCGTGGCTGGGCCTGAAACCTCTCCTCGATCCAGATCCTGCAACCTACGAGTATACGGTGATCTGCGATACGCCCACTCTTGACCTGCTGGGGGTTCCTATCCCAGCGCAGTATGCGATCTTTGACCACCACGTCCCTGGAGCGCATCGTTACAGCGACTTTCACAGTGAGCTGGTCGAGGGAGCAACCTGGGCATGGGTCGCGCCGTTCGAGTCGACCTGCTCGGTGGTCGCGGAGCAGTTGCTGGCACACGGCATCCCGATCGAGCGCGACGTCGCTATAGCCTTGGCGGCTGGGAT
>CAZLMZ010000356.1:0-3530 GCA_964560475.1 uncultured Anaerolineae bacterium | reverse complement strand
CCGCCGCAGATGTCGACGTCCGGACAGGACGCACACTCTTGCGAGAGCCAGCCGCGGTCGCGGATAAAGTGTGCCAGCGCGCTGTCCCAGATGTCGTCCCACGGATCGGTCAGCATGTTGCCCATCGACTGGAAATAGCTCTGGCAGGGCAGGACGTCGCCGTTCGGCTCCACAGCCATGTTATAGCGGGCGGCGGAGCAGCCCTTGACGCCCAGGTCGTGCTGCAGCGGGTTGAACTCGCAGTAGCGCGTCGGCGTGTACCAGATCAGGCGTAACTGGCGTGCCGTGGCTCGGGCCACGACCCGCTCGAGCGTTGGCTCCAGGTCGGCTTCAGGGATGCCGATGCCGACGTCGCGCCCCTTTCCGGCGTAGATCAGGCCGTTGCAGGCGATGGTCTGCACACCCAGGTCGGCGATGAAATCGACCGTCTGCTCCACGGTGGGCGCGTTGAGGTCGGTGAGGGTGGTATTGGTCATCAGGTAGACGTCGGCGTCCACGGCGTTGCGGATCCCGGCGACCGTCTCTTTCCACGCGCCCGGCGCGCATACCATCTGGTCGTGGATCGCCTCGTCGTGCGATTCGATCGTGATCTGGATGTGGTCCAACCCGGCGGACAAGAGCCCGTCCAGGTAGGCGCCGTCGGAGAGGCGGCGCCCGTTGGTCAGGAGCCCGGTGACCAGGCCGATATCCTCGGCATGCACGATCAGGTCGCGTAGGAAGGGGACCAGCGTGGCCTCGCCGCCGGTAAAGGTGACGTGCGGAATGCCGACGTCCCAGCACTTTTGCAGGATCCGCTTCCAGTCTTCGAGCGGCAGCTCGGGAAAGTCGGGCGGGCGGCCGACGTAGCAGTGGCCGCAGGCGTTGTTGCAGCGATAAGTCAGCGCCAGGTCCATGCGGTAGGGGGCCGAGGCGGGCGTCTGGAAGGGATCGATCCGCTCCACGTCGAGGTAGGTGATCGGGCAGACCTCATCGGTGCGCGCCAGGGTCCAGATGCGCTCCTTGAGGTCGATATAGTCGGCGCGCGCCTGGTCGACCGGGACGCGGTAACGGCGCGCGATCTCTTTGGCCGCCTCGTCCATGGGCGTCTCCTCGACCAGCAGCTTGGCCATCTCGGCTGCCGTCTGGTTGAGGTGCAGCACCTTGGCGGCGTTGATGACCAACGTTCCGCGCCCATCCGGTTCCACCCGAAGGTGCAGGCGGAACCGCTCGTCGGCGTCCGGTGCGCTGCGATACTGGTAGAGTCCCTTGGAGAGGGGTTCCTCGTCGGAAAACCAGTTCCTGATCCGGTCGATGATCGACACGTGCTCCTCCTTGTCCGCTACGGTCCTGTCTTACCGTCCACCGCCGGCACAGGCACAGGCGCACCCTGCACACGCGCAGGCACAGGCGCACGCGCAGCCGCCGCTACGGTGCGAGGTGCTCGAGCTGCTCGACCGCACGGGAGGCGGGTTGGTGGTCTGCGTTACCCCGCCAGTAAACGCTTCGACGCGGCTGACGATGCTGCCCGCAGTGTGCTCGATGCCGCCGACGACGGTGCTGGCAAAGGCTGCGCCCGGCAGCGTGGGGAGCGAGATAGTCCGTCCTCCACCTGTTCCGCCCCCGCTCGACACGGGTGCGCTGCTCGTGCCGCCGCCCTGCCGTGCGCTGCGCACACGCGGTACCCAGGGCCGGTAGTAGACCCACCACGGCGGCAAGATCACCGGGCCGCTGCCAAAGGTCCGCCCTGCGCGCTCTTCGAACTCGTCGTCCATCATCATCCATTCCAGCGATTGGTCGAACTGCTGCGACTTGATCTCGGGCGTTGCCTCTGCGCTCACCTGCTCCCAGGCCCGGTCGACGATGCTGCGGTAGTAGGCTATGGTCTCTTTGCGGGAAAAGCCCTTCATCTTTTTGTTGACGGTCTTGACCAGCTCGATCACCATCTTCTGCAGCACCTTTTCGTCCAGGCTGCCGTTGGCCTTGATCGCGTCCAGGAAGCCCTGTTCGTACTCGCGCCACTCGCGCTCGGGCAGGGGGTTGACCTTTTCCAGGCGCAGTGGATCCTCCTGGTTGACCACGATGGCACGCTTTTTGAGGAGGCCAAACATGATCATGGTCAGGATCTTGTTCAGCGGCTTTTCGAGGACGATGGCCGCCTCGACCGCCGTCAGGCCGCGCTTGATTCCCACCCCCTCGACCGACATGGTGGGGGGCAGGTACTTCATCTTGCGCTTGTTGCCCTGTACTGCGCCCAGCACGATCGAGCCCACGATAAAGAGCCCCACCCCGCCAAAACACAGGCCGCCGATGATGCCGGACAGGTCGATCGATCCGCCGCCACCGCTGCTGCCGCCGCCGATCACGACCGGGGCGCTGTAGACCTTGTTCACGTACGACTTGGGGAAGGACACCCCCACCTTGTGCGTCTCGTAGCCTGTCGCATCTGAATAGGTCCAGATAAAGACGATGCGGTCGTTGAGGACGTCCGTCTCGTCGAACTGCTGGCCATGGTAGCGCGTCTCGTCGCGGGTGACGCCGGGCGGAAAGGCGATCTGGATCTCCATGTAGGTCGTGCCGATCACGTTCGCCTTCTCATAGTAGAGGGGAGAGAACTCGACGCTGGCATAGGTGTCGTCCGAGGTGTCAGGATAGACCATCTCACGCACGTTGATGATCACGTGGACGGTGCCTTGCTGACCCGGTTGGAGCGTGTACTGGCCCAGGTGGACCTCGATGCCGGGCGTCACGTACTCGGAGCGGCGCACGTCAGAGAGCGGCACCTCTTCGCCGCTGCCCGTGCCAGCGCTGAACCAGGCCTGCGCCGTGCTCAGGTCGTAGGTGCCGTTCGGCATGGCCACGTCGACAATGTCGATCGGGTGCGCGCCTGCGGCGCATGTGTAGGTCAGCCAGTACTCGACGTCAGCCGATCCATCGGTGTTGATGATCACGCGCGAGATGTTGCGGTCGAGCGAAAAGACATAGTCCTGTGCCCAGGCACCGGGAACCGTGCCGACCAGGACGATGCAGATTGCCACCAGGCTGGCCCAGATCCATCGCTTCCGTTTCATAGATCCCCCGTTCTCTCTGTCACGCGTAGCAGTCCAACCTATCGCAGGCCAACGATCTCACCACTTGGGGCTTTCCACGACCTGGTAGCTGGCGCCGCAGTGGGGGCAGGAGACCATCACCGCGCCGTCTTGGACCGTGATTGCGTCCCTGGGCAGTGGGGCGCTGCACTTTTCGCAGCTCAACGAAGCCAGGTCCACGTCGCCGGTCAGCTCGACCTCTTGGTGGACGGTAATCTTTTGCTCCGGCTTGGGCTGCAGGCGCCGCCAGGCCAGGAACGCGCCGACCGCCGCTACGACCCAGACGAACATGCCGGCCACGATCATGCCGATCCCGATCGTGAGCCGCCGGCCCGTGTCGGCGACCTCGGGGCCGTGCGCGGCGAGGACATAGAGTGCCCCCAGGCCGCCCAAGAGGCCACCCACGCAGAGGAATACGATGCCCATAATCAATATGGCGACTGTACCTGCCGTCTTGGCTTTCAT
>CAZLMZ010000355.1:0-3535 GCA_964560475.1 uncultured Anaerolineae bacterium | reverse complement strand
AGGCTCCCGATCATACTTGAAAGAGATGGTTTTGGCAAGGCACGGTGCGCCCCTGGGAACGCCAGGCTCCCTGCACCCTCCGGAACGCCAGGCTCTCGCAGATCCCTGCTAGGGGGCAGCCTGGCATGCCACGCCAGAGCGTGGCGATCCAGTGCACTCTCCGAGGCCGCCAGGCTCCGTACACTCCCCGGAACGCCAGGCTCTCGCAGCCTACGGCCGCTAGGGGCAGCCTGGCCTTCTTACTCCAGAGCTACGACTGCCAATTCTGTATACACCGCGCCGCCAGGCTGAAGATCGCTCCGTATCAAGTGCACCCCCTCCACCCTCATCTCGCCGACCCGCACCCTAGCCTGCTCCACGTACGTTCCCAACACTTCCAGGGCCTGCCTGCCGCCGCCCTTAACCCGGCCCAGGGTCAGATGCGGGCTGAACCTGCGCCCCTCCGGAGGAAAGCCGAGCGGTTCCAGTGCGCCCTGGACGTCGCGCTGCAGGCATGCCAGGGCCCCGCTTTGCTCTTCCACGCCGACCCACACTACGCGCGGGCGGCGTGTGTTGGGAAAGCAGCCTATGCCGGCGATCGATACAGTGAAAGGCGCGTACGCGGCACACGCCTCGCCCAGCGCCTCGGCGATTCGGTCCACCTGCTCAACCGGGATCTCTCCCAGGAATACGAGCGTGAGGTGGATCCCCTCGGGCCGGACCCAGCGCAGCAGCCCGGGCGGCAGATCCTGCTGCATCCGCGACTGGAGATCGCCGAGCCGCTCCAGGATGGGGGCCGTCAGCTCGATCGCAATGAACGCTCGAATGGTAGACATAGGAGACTCCTTGGCGCATTTCCGCACATTATACTGGGCGCTGGCGACACGTGCAAGGTGCCCGGCACCCGGTGCCCCCATGTATGCCAATCGACGGCAAGCCGTCTGGCAGGCACCGCCGATCTGGTGTACAATGGGGATAACACCGGCGGCTCACGCCGCGTACCCACAGCCCGCGGCAGAGGGCGGAAGCACATGCCGATCGACTTCAATTGGCAGTCCGGGGACGAGCAAGGCCAGTGGGAGGTCCTCGCCGAGTCGCAGCGCAGGGCGCGCCAACGCAGGGTCCCCCGCTGGTTGGGGTATGCGCTGCTCGCCGTCGTCGTCCTCGCCGCCGCAGGCAGCTACCTCGTCGTCCGGCAGCGCTACCAGCAAGCCCATCAGCAGATGCTGTTCCAGATCCAGGGAGTGGTCGATCTCGAGGCCGAGGCCTATGCCCAGGGCGACGTCGACCTCTTTCTCGACCAGCAGGACGAGGGTGCGCCCGACTGGTACAGCCTGCAGCAGGAGCGGATCCAGGCCGACTGCCCGCCCGGTACGCCCCTTTCTGCGCGCTGCACGCCCGTGCTTCCCGCCCAGGTCGTCGAGATCGACCTCCGCCAGGACGTGGCCTGGGTCGAGGTGATCGAGGACGATCCCCCGCTGCGCCGGGCGCGCTTTTACCGGCAGACAGCGCTGGGCTGGAAACACACCGCGCCCCAGCTCAGCTTCTGGGGCCGCGCCGTCGAGCTCCGCTATGGTTCTCTGACCTTTCGCTACCACGAGCGCGACCAGCCACACGTGAGCGCGCTGGTCGATCACATTGCCAACAACTTTTATCAAACCTGCGGGCAGATCGGCTGTCCCTCCGATCGCACGTTCGAGGTCAATTTCGCCGTCGATTCCCTCCTTTCGACAGAGACCGTGCCCTCCTTCCAGGATCCCCAATGGATCCTCCCTTCGCCCTGGCTCTCAGGGTTGCCGGTCTCGGGCGAGTGGAGCGCGGACCAGCTCGAGGCGCTGGCCTATGCGATGGCTCGTGGCCTCGCCGCGCAGGCGCTGTACGCGGCGCCGGGACAGCCGCTCGATCTCGTACAGCGTGCCTTGACCTCCGAGTACGCGGCCTGGCGGGCTACAGGCCGGCGCGACGTGGCCCCGTTGCTTGACCACATCGTCGACCGTCGCGGAGAGGTGGTGCTCCCCTCCCTCTTTCGCTGGCTGCAAGATCAGCAGCCACACACACTGGGCGCCCTGCTGCGCCACTGGCTGGACTACCCGGCCAGCCAGCTCTCTGCGCAGCACTTTCAAGAGTTGCTGCAGATCGAGCACGACGCCCTCCGCATCGGGCAGCGGGACACCTTTGTGCTGTTGCAAGAGGATCAGCCGCTCTGGACGGTGCAGCAGAGCTCCTTCTACGAACGGGCCGGGGAGGCACTGCGCTCGGTCGCCGGCCCCCTACCACCGATCGAGGTCGAGTCGGTGCGCGTGAGCCGCGGGCGCGCGCTGGTGACGCTGCGCGAACCACTGGTCAACGTCCGTGGCGAGGCAGCACAGTCGCTGGGCCAATACGTCTTTTTCGTGCTGGGCCAGGAGGGTTGGCAGCACAGCAGCATTGGCCAGGCCATGTACTGGCGCGTTCCCCTCTCCCAGGTGCAGCGGGCGCCGTCGCTGCCGCGGCCGTCGACAGAGCGCAGCGTGACCTCGATCACCTACGCCTCGATCGAGCCGCACTCGCAGGTCGAGGCCTGGGCAGACGCCTTTCACGCCCGATACCCCGCCATCCAGGTCGAGATCCTGGACATGAGCGACGTCCTCGCCTACCCCGACGACGACCTCGCGGGTGAAAACGACTCGATCCTCTACCTGTACCAGTTGCTCGCCTACCAGGGCACGCTCATGAGCGACGTGATGGACCTCCCTGCCTTTTCCGAGTGGAGCCTCTATGGCCTGGCACGCGATCTCACGCCCTTTCTGGAGGCAGACGGCGCGCTGCTGCGCGACTTTTACCCCGGCCTGCTGCGCGCGTGCCAGCAAGATGGCAAGACCTGGGCCTTGCCGGCGCGGGGCTATCCCCTCTTGTTCTTCTACGACAAGGGCGCATTCGACGACGCCGGGCTGCCCTATCCCCAGGCCGGTTGGAGCGAGGCCGATTTCCTCGATATCGCGCGCCAGCTCGCCCTGGAAGACGACGAGGTGCGTCGCTACGGTTTCCTCAACCGTAGCGGCTATCCGATCGGGCGTGTCTTTGTCGAGGCACAGGCCGGTTCCTTGGTCGACAGCTCGCAGGGGGCCCCGGCGCCGCGCCTGGACACGCCCGAAGTGATGCAGGCCGTCGGCTGGTACGCCGGCCTCGCGCTGCAAGAGCGAGTGATGCCGAATCCCTTCGAGTGGCTCAGCGCACGTGACCAACGTGCCTTTGCAGGACGGATGTGGAACGTGTCCCAGCGAGCTCAGGCCGCGATGTGGGTCGAAGAGGCCGCAGCATGGCGCCGCGACGGGGGAGACGAACACGTGGGCGTCGTCCCCTTTCCCGTGACTGCACACCCGGGCTCACCCTGGTGGTTCGAGGCCTACACGATCAGCGCCGAGAGTGCACATCCCGAAGAAAGCTGGCTCTGGGTCCGCTACCTCACCGCACGAGGCGCGGAGGATGAGCGCAGCAACGACGCCCATCTCCTACCCGCGCGTCGCTCCGTTGCCGAGGCATCCGGCGTCTGGTCCGAGTGGGACGCCGAGATCGC
>CAZLMZ010000354.1:0-3560 GCA_964560475.1 uncultured Anaerolineae bacterium | reverse complement strand
GAGGGGCGGTTTTTCGTCTGGCCTCACCTTTCGGAAAGGTGGCGCTAGGATCCGTTCGGTGCCACGACCGGCTCGCTCTCGGAGCGCTCGTTGTAGACCTTGGAATAGGGCGGCACCGACCTGACCAGCCACACGTTGCCACCGATCACCGAGCCACGGCCGATCACGGTATCCCCACCCAGGATCGTCGCCCCGGCATAGATCGTCACGTCGCCCTCGATCGTCGGGTGACGCTTTTTACCGCGCATGTCGCGCGACACGCTGAGCGCACCCAGCGTCACGCCCTGGTAGAGCTTGACCCGATCGCCGATCTCGGTCGTCTCGCCGATCACCACGCCGGTCCCGTGGTCGATAAAGAACGACTTGCCGATCTTGGCTCCCGGATGGATGTCGATCCCGGTGCGATGGTGAACGTACTCGCTCACGATCCGTGGCAGGAGCGGCACCTCGCGCTCGTAGAGAAAGTGAGCGACGCGATGCGCCGAGATCGCAGCCAGGCTGGGATAGGCCAGGATCACCTCGTTCTCACTGTTGGCAGCAGGATCGCCCGCCACAGCAGCTTCCACGTCCAACTGGAGCATGCCGCGGATGTGAGGGACTTCGCAGAGTAGCTCCATCGCCGCATTCCGCGCCCGCAGTGCACAATCGGAGACGCTCTGGCCGCACTGATCGCACTCGAAGCACATACAACGGTGGATCTCTTGGCTGAGATGCTTGTAGACCCACGCCACCCGTTCCCCCGTGACGTAGGGTAGCGCCGCCTCTTCCACCGCACCCGTATCGTAATAGCCGGGGAACAGGATCATCTGCAGCGTCTGGCTGATGTGAATGATGTGCTGTTGCG
This sequence comes from uncultured Anaerolineae bacterium, assembly GCA_964560475.1. Taxonomy (GTDB): domain Bacteria; phylum Chloroflexota; class Anaerolineae; order JAFGEY01; family JAFGEY01; genus BS750m-G44. The sequence continues at coordinate 2,716 of CAZLMZ010000354.1, read as the reverse complement.
AGGGCAGGTTGGTCACGCCCGCATAATTGATCCCACCATGCTGCTCGTACGAGTCGAGCACGTTCTTGACGATCACGCTGATCTGGTCGACTTCGCTGTGCCAGCGGCGCTCTTCCTCTCGAACCTCTTCTATCTCGCAAGGCCTGGTATCCATTCGAAACTGTGTATAGTCTGCCATCCTACGCCTCCCGCTTGCGCGCGATCTGAAAAATCGCTAGCCCAGCGCGCCAGTTAGCGCCAACATCACCGATCTGGCGCGAAGGTGGAACCAAAAAGATCTCGTGCATACGCCGCAGGCCCTGTTCCTCGCAGAGCTCACGAAAGTCAGTTACCGTGCACAGGTGCACGTTGGGCGTATTGTGCCACTCGTAGGGCAACAGGTCACTCCTGGGCATCCGTCCGCGAAGCAAGAGCTGGAGCCGGACCTCCCAGTAGCCGAAATTGGGAAAGCTGATGATCGCATTGTCCCCTACGCGTAGCATCTCTACGATCACGCGCACCGGGTCTGAGGCTTGCTGCAAGGTCTGGCTCAGGATCACGACGTCGAACGAACCGTCGCGATAGTAGCTCATGCCCTCCAGCATGTCCCCGTGATAGACGGCAACCCCGCGCTGGATACAGGCCAACACGGAATGATCGCTGATCTCGATCCCCCGGCCCTCGCACCCCTTGTTCGCCGCCAGGTCGGCGAGAAGCTGCCCATCCCCGCAGCCCAGGTCGAGCACGCGCGATCCGGGTGGGACGAGCGCCTCGATCAGCGCATAGTCGAGCCGGCGCCTGGTCCGCTGCCGTCCTGCTCGCTTCATCGTTCCCCTCGCTCACGCTGCTGCACGTGCGCCAGGAAACTGCGCACCGCCTCTGCGAACGGCTCGTTCGGCAGGAGGAATGCATCGTGCCCGTACGCGTTGGGGATGTCGATGAAGGTAGTCGGCACCGCATTAGCCTGTAGCGCCTGGACAATCTCTTTCGACTCGGCTGTGGGATAGAGCCAGTCGCTGCTGAACGAGACGACCAGGAATTCGCTGCGCACATGCTCCATCGCCTCGACCAGGGATCGATGGCCGTTGGTCAGGTCGAAATAGTCGATCGCCTTGGTGATATAGAGGTACGAGTTGGCATCGAACCGTTCTACGAAGCGGCTGCCCTGGTAGCGCAGGTAGCTCTCCACCTGGAACTCGGTCTCGAAATCGTAGCCAAAGACATCGCGATCCTGGAGGCGCCGCCCGAACTTGGCGCGCATCTGCTCCTCAGACAGGTAGGTGATGTGCCCGACCATACGCGCGATGGCCAGGCCAGCGCTAGGAAAGCTCTGCCCATAGTAGGCGCCGCCCCGCCACTCGGGGTCAGCCATGATCGCCTGCCGGCCGACCTCGTTGAAGGCGATGCCCTGCGCGTTCATCCGTGCCGACGTCGCGATCGCCAGCACCGACGCCGTGCTCTCTGGATAGCGGACCGCCCAGTCGAGGGCCAGCATGCCGCCCATGCTGCCGCCGGTGACGGCGAGCAGGCGTTTGATGCCTAGATGTTCGACCAGCCGCTTTTGCGCCCGTGCCATGTCCCCGATCGTCACCATCGGGAAATCGAGGCCGTACGGTTCCCCTCTGTCGGGGTGGGCGCTCGCCGGGCCGGTGCTGCCGCTGCAGCCGCCGATCACGTTGGCGCAGATGATCATGTACTTGTCCGTATCGAACGCCTTGCCCGGGCCGACCATGATATCCCACCAGCCGGGTTTGCGGTCCTCCGGCGTATGATACCCGGCCACGTGCGCGTCGCCCGAGAGGGCGTGAAAGATCAGGATCCCGTTGTCGCGCGCTGGGCTCAGTTCTCCATACGTTTCGTAGGCCTGCGTGACAGGACACAAGGTCCGGCCACAGTCCAATTCCAGCGGCGGGTCGCCAAAGGTCCAGCTCTGCGTCTGGACCAGGCCTACACTGTGCGCACCGCCGAGTTGCGAATCCTCGGCGATGGCAATCTGTTCGTCTGTTGCCAAAATAGCTCCTCTTGTGATCGGTTCTCATCCGCCGATTTCGCAGATTCGCGCAGATTTGTGGACCTGCGACGAACCTGCGATACAGGGAGAGGTCCGTTCGTCTCGCTGCAACGCTTTCGGGACGGGCTAGGTTGCGTTTAGCGCGTGGTCGAGATCTGCCAGGATGTCGTCCAGCGTCTCGATCCCGACCGAGAGACGTATGAAATCGGGCGTCACGCCCGCGGCGAGCTGTTCCTCCTCGCTGAGCTGCTGGTGCGTCGTCGAGGCGGGGTGAATCGCCAGGCTCCGCGCGTCGCCGATGTTGGCCAGGTGGCTGAACAACTGAAGATGCTCGATGAACGCGCGCCCCGCATCCATGCCACCTTTTACGCCAAAGCCCACCAGGCCGCTCGCCCCGTCGGGCAAGTACTGCATCGCCCGCGCGTGGCTGGGATGGCTGTCCAGGCCTGGGTAGAGCACCCAGGAGACCTTGGGATGCTCCTGCAGGAACTGGGCCACGGCCAATGCGTTCTCCGAGTGGCGCGCCATGCGCAGGCTCAGCGTCTCGACCCCCTGCAAGATCAGGAAGGCATTGAATGGACTGAGACAGGCTCCCAGGTCGCGCAGCAAACGCACGCGAGCCCGCGCGGCAAAGGTGGCCTCGCCGAACGCCTCGTAAAAGCGCAGGCCGTGGTAGCTGGGATCGGGCTCGACAAACTCGGCAAAACGCCCGCTGTCCCACGGGAA
>CAZLMZ010000353.1:0-3592 GCA_964560475.1 uncultured Anaerolineae bacterium | reverse complement strand
GGACCGCCAGGCTCTCGCAGCCTACGGCCATCAGGGGGCAGCCTGGCCTTACTCTGTTCTGCTGCCGGGCAATCGATGATCCTCGATCACGTCCACCACCCGCCCGATCTCGGCGATTTCGCCGATCACATAGTCGACACCGTCTGTGTCCGTCCCAAGTTGGGGGTCCACGAGAACCGTCACCATACCCAGCGACTTGGCCGGGCGTAGGTTGCGCAGCGAGTCTTCGACCATCAGACAAGCTTCTCCTCGTGTCTGCAGTACCCGCAGCAGCCTCTCGTAGCCGCCGATCGCGGGCTTGCCCTCATTCTCGGCAAAGAACGCGTCATAGATCTGGGTAAAGTGATGCGCGACGCCGAGCGTTTCGAGAACGCCGCGCGCGTGAGCGGCAGTGGCATTGGTAAAGATGATCTTTTCCTGGGGCAGTCGAGACAGCACACGGTCCAGTTCTGAATTGGGCTGGATATACTCTCCCAGTGGCAGGTCGTGAACATAGTGCATATAGTCGTCCACGTCGAGGCCGTGCAGCAACTGCAGCCCACGCGAGGTGGTTCCATACTTTTCCCAATACGTACGGCGCAGGTCTGGCACGACGGCGGGATCCATCCCCATCCGCTCGATCATATACCCGCTGATCCGCGCACTGATCGCTTGCATAAGCCCTGAGCGCCTGGGGTACATTGTCTCATCCAGGTCAAAGATCACGTATTCCAGCACAATCTCCTCCAATGAACAAAGGCTCCTATCGGGTCCGGTCAGGCAAAGGGCGAGATCCACCCTCCCAGCGCCGGCTCGATCACTTCTATCTCTGGCAAACGACGTCGCATGAGTGCAACAAAAGGCCTCACGTCGATCACTTCACTCAAGGGCGGGCAGCAGTCATCATGGTGGTGGACGACCAGCCGCTGCGGCTGCAGCCAATCGGCAGCTCGTGCCACCCGCTCGTAGATCTGCGAATGCCCTTGCAGCGGGAGAAGTGCTGTGCTGGGACGGAGGGACACCATCTCGTCACGGTACCAGCCCGCACTGCCAAAGTGCACGAACGTGCCACCGGGACATTGGAATCGGTACCCTAGCACGTCACCGCACGGATATGCCCCAAAGGTACGCAGCAGCCGTACCGTACGCCAGCCCGTGCGCCGGAGCGCACGGAGCACGAGCCACGGGTCAAACAACGTATGACGCGCAGGGATTGCCAGTACAGCTACACTGCCAAGGGAGACGGTCCTGCCCCCAGCCAGGGGATGCAGTTGACGGACTGGCGTCCCCAGATCGTGGAGAAGCTCGCACACACGGGTCGACGCATAGACGGCCGCCCCGGTGCTGCGGGCCAGCGCCGGGACGTCACGGGCATGATCCAGGTGACCGTGCGTAACAAAGATTACGTCCGGCCGCAGCTCGGCAAAGAACGCCTGCCCTCTGCCGGGCAGACTGAATGGGTCGATGCACACTTCAAGTTGCCCAAAGGAGAGCTCAAAGCCAGCGGCTCCCAACCACCGGATCGCTGCCTGGCCAGCGCCAGGGCGTCGTGCTGTCGTTCCTACCACGCGACTACGCCTCCCGGGTCCGGCATGTAGCGGATTCGCAAGTCGTTGCTGCAGTCGTCCGAGTCGCGATTCGCGGGCCACCGTTCTAGCGAGTTCCCGTTGTAGACGCTGTCGACATCCGCAAACGGGATTATGCCGGCGATTTGTCCTTCTCCATAGACGACAGCATCGACCACGTGCCCAGAGGCGTCACGCAGAAGGATCTCGTCACCCTCGTTGCCGAGCGCGCACTCGCCGTCACCCCAAGCCGTGCGGATCAGGTCCGGAACGCGGTTGCTGCTGGTCCATTCAAAGTCCGGCACAGGCTTGCCAACATAGCCCGCGGCCTGATATGTGACCGCCTGCCGTGCGACGACGAGCGTCCCGAGCGGCTCAATAGTCGTGCCGCTCGGGAAAGCATAGTTCCGCTCATAGTCCTGTGCGTACACAGCGTCGCCAAGCGACCATCCCCCGATCTGGATCTGCGCACTGGTAGGGTTGTAGAGTTCGATCCACTCCCCCAACTCCTCCCCGGAACCTGCTTCCTTGAACAAGAACTCACTGATCACAACGTGCCGGGCCTCCGCCACATAGCGCTGTCGTACCAGCGGCAGATACTGCTCGTGGGGCGCTCTGCTGTGCACCCAATCATAGTCCCACACCTGCTTCAGGTAATCGTAGGCATCGGGCGAGCGTACCTGTAGTGCCAGCTCCCGGTTCGCCTTGGATGACACCTCAGATCCGTTGATGCTGCCCACGTGGGCGTATTTCTCCTCCGCGGATGTGAGCCGGACGAGCACCATCTTGTTGTGGAGGCCCCGCAGCGTAGGGTCCCCCAGCCGCACGTCGAGATCGAGCCCCTCAGCGTCAGCGACCTGCAGCAGGTAGAACGCCGTCTCATAGTTCAGACGCTGCCGGTCGAGGCCATTGTCCAGCAAGACACGGACCGTCGCTCCGCGACGCGCCGCCTCGATGTAGGCTTCCAGGCGGGGGTTCGGGTCGCTCTCGACCCCACTCGACGCCGGCCCCCAGTGCAGCCGCTCGTACATCTGCTCGACATAGACCGCGTCTCCCGCGCCCGCCCGCAGCACCAGGCCAATCAAGCCATCGTCGTAGCGAAGGCTGGTCTCGGGGGCGTGTAGGAGCTCCAGGTGCGTGACCGCAACGGCAGGCAAAGTTGGGGAAAAGGGGGCCATGTAGCTGTACCCGCCACCTCCCGTCGAGTATACAGGTGTATACGTGATCGGGACCGTGTAGCGAGACAATGAACCGTATGGCACCACGTCCACGTGCTGCCCTGGATCGCAGTCCCGCCAAAAGAGCGCGACCATGTACGCCACCGAGACGGGCTCGTCAGAGACCAGCACAACACCACGGCTGCCAGCCGTGCCGTTTGTCTTGTCGTCCACCGGCATGCCCCTGTTGCCCAGGTTTTCGGTGCTAACTGCGAGCCACTTGCGATCGACGATCATGTACTTGGCGTGCTGATTCCGGTAGCGACCATAGACTCCTGCCCCCGGGTCGTTGTGCATATAGTACACCACGCCGCCTGCGCGCACGATCTGGTCACCGTTCCACAATCCCTGTTCCGAGATCGCGCCGCCTTCGAGCAGCACGGTCACGGCCACGCCCACAGCAATGCGCTGGGTCAGGATCTGCGTCAGCCACACACTCTCCAGGCTGTATGCCTCGATCAGGATCTCGTCGTTTGCACCACTCAACAGGTTCTCCACGACATCGTAGGCGTTATCCGGGGCAATGCCTATCGTCAGCAGCGAGCTGGCCCTCACCTCCAGCGTATCCGTCACGAGCCCCCAATCCCAACCTGGATAGACCACGCGCTTGCCAAACAGATCGCCTTCGCACACTGGGCCGTACAAGTGCTGACCACAGGTGCCATCTGCTGCCCAGTCCACGCTACTGTCCGTGTCGGGCCATGGTGCGCCGGTGTTCTCATCCAGCTTGCGAAAGAGCACCTGACCTGCGTTGCCAAATCCGCTCATCGGATACGAGACTGCAGCTCCTTGCCATCCGTCGACCTGTGCGATACTTCCTCCATACAGCAA
>CAZLMZ010000352.1:0-3616 GCA_964560475.1 uncultured Anaerolineae bacterium | reverse complement strand
CCAAACCCGAGAAAACCACTGCCATCGAAAAGGCGCTGCAGATCCTCCTCGCCTTTAGCCCGCACAACGAGGAGCTGGGTACGACGGAGGTGAGCCGCCTGCTGGGGTTCCACAAGGCGACGACCTCGCGCATCCTGCTGACGCTGGCAGAGCACGGTTTCCTGCAGCAGGACCCGGCGACCAGGCGGTTCAGCCTCGGGCCGTCCATCCACACGCTGGGCCTGGCCCTGATGCGCTCCCTCGACACGGATTTCGTACAGATCTGCAAGCCGTACGTGGATGCCTTGCGCGACGAGATCGACGAGGCGGTGGGGCTGGAGCGCTGGTCGGGAACCGGCACAGTGTGGGTCTATTCGGCCGAAAGCAGCCGCCTGCACGCCATTGCCGGGGAGGTAGGCGGCCGGCTGCCGTTCAACGCCGGTGCCGGAGCCAAGATCATGCTGGCGTTCAGCCCTGCCGCCACGCAGGAGGCGTTCCTCCGGCAAAAGCTGGTACCGCTGACGCCGGCCACGATCACCGACCCCGCGCAGTTGCGGCGGCAACTGCAGGAATGCCGGGCGCGCGGGTTCTCGATCGACCGCGACGAGGTAGAGATCGGGATCGGCGCGCTGGGGGCACCGATCCTGGACTGCAATGGGCGGGCCTGTGCGGCAGTCGTGGTGGTGGCGCCTACGCGGCGCCTGCCCGTGTCGCCCGAGTCGCCGCTGGTGGCCGCGCTCAAGCGGACTGCCGCGGCGATCACCGCGCACGTCGCCTGTGTGAGCGAGCTGCCCGGCGCGGCATCGATCTCGTGACACGCCATCTGCTACGACACGTCCCTTCAGGAGGAGAGCATGGACGAACGACTGGAGATCATCTTTGCACGGCGCAGCATCCGCCAGTACACCCCTGAGCCGGTCAGCGAAGCCGACCTGACCAGCCTGCTGCAGGCCGGCATGGCCGCGCCGTCGGCCATGAACAGGCGGCCCTGGCACCTGGTCGCAGTGACCGACAAGGAGATCCTCGGCGAGATCGGGTGCAAGCCGCCATACGACAGGTGCCTGCCCGGCGCGGCGCTGGTGATCGTCGTGTGCGGCGATCCCTCGGTCTCGGGTTGGTGGCTGCAGGACTGTACGCTGGCGACCGAGAACATCCTCGTCGCTGCGGCGGGGCTGGGGCTCGGCGCGGTTTTCCTGGGATGCCACGACAAGGCGGAGCGCGAGGAGCCGATCCGGCGGGCGCTGGGCATTCCAGACGAAATCGGGATGGCGAGCGTGGTGTGCATCGGCCATCCGGCAGAAGATAAAGAGGCGCGCACGCAGTACGATCCCGCCCAGGCGCACCGCAACAGGTGGTAGGTTGGGAGAGGGGCGGGGGAGGCTGGCGTTGGAGGGCTCGTTGCTGGAGCGGCTGAGGCGAGCCAGGGCCCGGGCGGGCGAGCGATACGATATCACGCAGGGGAGCCTGGCGCAGAACGTCTGGTACCTGGCGCGGCCGATCCTGATCAGCCAACTGCTCTTTACGATCCCGGACGTGTACGACGGGGTATGGCTGGGCCGGCTGGGGTCGGGGGCACAGGCTGCGGCCGGACTGGCGACCTCGACGCGCTTTACCATGATCAGCGTGCTCATGGCCCTGAGCGGCGGGAGCGGCGCGGTCGTGGCGCGCTACGTGGGGGCCAAGGACCAGGAGAACGCCAACCTGGCCGTGCTGCAGGCCGTGGTGATGATGGCGGTGGCGGCGGGCACGCTGGGCGCGATCGGCGTCCTCCTGACCGAGCCGCTGATGCGCCTGGCGGGGGCCGACGCGGAGGTGCTGCCGCTGGCGGTGCGCTATGCGCGGATCTTGTTCGCCGGGCTGATCGCGATGGAGATGGTGCCGAGCGTCAGCGGCATGCTCAACGCGGCGGGGGCGCCCGGCGTCGGGCTGACGATGCGGCTGTGGGGCACGGGGACGATGCTCGTCGCCGAGCCGCTGCTGGTGCGCTGGCTCGGGCTGGAGGGGGCGGTGCTGGCCCTGGTCGGCTCGAACACGGTCGGCATGCTGTGGGGGCTGGGCGTGCTGCTTTCCGGGCGCGCGCCGGTACGGATCGACGTGCGGCACCTGCGGCTGGACCCAAAGATGATGTGGCGGATTTTGCGCATCGCCGGGCCGGCCGTCGTGCAGCGCGGCACGCCCAACCTGTCACAGTCGCTGCTGACGCGCCTGATCTCTTCGTACGGCGCAGCGACGCTCGCAGCGTGGGCGGTCGTCCAGCGGGTGGCGCGGTTCGTCCAGATCCCGAGCATGGGGCTGGCCTCGGCCACGCCGGCCATGGTGGGGCAGAACCTCGGCGCGGAAAAACCAAAGCGCGCCGAGCAGGCAGTCGGGCTGATCGCGCGCGCGGTGGCGGGGACGATGGCGGCCATGCTGCTCGGGGTGGCGGTGTTTGCGCCGCAGGTGATGGCGCTGTTCAGCGACGACGCCGAGACGGTCTATGCCGGGGCACGGATCGTGCGCATCCTCAGCCTGGGATACCTGCTCCTGGCCGTGAACGGCGTCTATGACGCGGCGCAGGGCGGGGCAGGGGACACGGCCTCGCCGATGGCGATCAACATGGCTGCCCTGTGGCTCGTCCAGGTGCCGCTGGCCTACCTGCTCGCGCGGGCGCTGGGCATGGGGGCAGACGGCGTCTGGGCAGCGATGGTGATCGGCTGGCTCGTCCAGGCAGCGCTGATGATCTGGCGCTACCGCCAGGGGCGGTGGAAGCTGACCCGGATCTAGCGCGCCCTCAGCGCGCGTGGTAGAGGCGCCGGTAGGCGCCAAAGGCATACGGCGCGGCCTCGCTACGCCTGTCGACCCCGATCAGCGCGAGGGCGCGGTCGAGGTCGGCCTGCGCCAGCGCTACCTGCGGCCCGGTCGAGGTGCGGATCAACTGCTCGGCCAGCATGACGAACTCGTCCAGCGGGTCGCAGTCGAGGTAGGGCAGGGTGCAATAGTGTGCCAGCACCGCGCCCCAGCGCTCGTCGCGGTTCCCGCCGGGGAAGGGCTGCAGGCCGGCTGCCATCTCGACCAGGCGCACGCCGCTCGTCTCGAGCGCGCCCAGCGCCTCGGCCATGTTAAAGCGCGAGACGGGGGTCGGGTCGATGGCCCGCATCTGGCGGTGGTAGAAAAAGTGGTAGAGGCTCTGCACGCCAGAGAGCAGGCCCTTGCCGGTGCCGCCGGCAATGGCGATGCCGAGCGCGGGCTTGCCATTTTCCCCGGGCGTGCGCACGGTGTCCATAAAGTCCTTGGTCAGGCCGTTGATATCGCCCCAGTAGACCGGCGCGCCGAGGACGATGGCGCCCGCCTCGCCGCACAGGTGGCTCAGCTCCCGGGGGCCCTGGCGAAAGGCCTCGTCCGAGCCGCCCGAGCCGAGGTAGGGGGCGATGGCATAGTCTGCCAGGTAGACCTTGCGCGTCTCGGCCCCCGCTGCCGAGGCACCACCCAGCGCCGCGTCGACGAGCTCGTTGGTGCGGCCGTCCTTGCGCGGGCTGCCTACGATCCCTAGTACGAGCATGGATCCTCCTTCCATCACAAGCTGGCGCCATTGTACCACAGGCGCGAGGTAAGGTCCAGGGGGTGGGTGGTGGGGAGCCGAAAGAGGGCGACGCATTCC
>CAZLMZ010000351.1:0-3633 GCA_964560475.1 uncultured Anaerolineae bacterium | reverse complement strand
TGCCCACCGTGCTGGAGAGCGTCGTTCTCACCGCGTTGACTCTGGGCGTGCTAGGCATGGGCATATATCCGACGGCGCTGATACGAACCATCCTGAACCTGGTTAGCGGCCTCAAGGTGGGGATACCGTGAGCAGGAACTGTATTTGGGCGAGACGGATGGGAATTCGAGGGCAGAGCAGACAGGAATCCGTAGCCCGGAGGAGAAAGAGGAGATAGATGATTGAGCCGACGCTGTTCTACAATCGACTGCAGTTCGCGGTGACGGTCTCTTTCCATTACCTGTTCCCGCAGTTGACGATGGGCCTGGCGGCCCTGCTGCTCTATTTTCGCACGCGCGGTCTCTTGACCAAGGGCACAGGCGAGGACGGGAACCCGTATGACGACATGGCGCGCTTCTGGACGCGGATCTTTGCCATCACCTTTGCGTTTGGGGTGGTCACCGGCCTGACGATGGAGTTCCAGTTCGGCACGAACTGGGGCCGGCTTTCCGAGTATGCGGGCGGGGTCATTGGGCAGACGCTGGCTATGGAAGGGATCTTTGCCTTTGCCCTGGAGTCGATCTTTCTCGGCCTGATGCTGTTCGGCGAGGGGCGATTGGGCCGGCGAGCGATGTGGTTCTCGACGCTGGCGATCTTTGTCGGCACCTGGCTCTCTGGCTACTTTATCATCACCACCAACTCGTGGATGCAGCACCCGGTCGGATATGCAGCCGGACCAGGCGGAGCCATAACGCTCAGTGCGCTGGGAGCAGTGCTGACCAACCCGCACATTCTGTGGCAATACCTGCACAACCAGACAGCAACGATGATCACGGTTTCCTTCCTCATGTCTGCCGTAGGCGCCTACTATCTCCTGGCCCAGAAGCACGTCGAGTATGGAAGGCGGTTCGTGCGCACCGGGATCATCATCGCCGCTGTGGCTGCTCCACTCCAGATCTTTCCCATGGGCGACGGCAATGCGCGCATGGTGTGGGACATGCAGCCGATCAAGCTTGCCGCCATGGAAGGGGTATTTCAAACAACGGATCACGCGGCGTTGCGCTTTTTTGGGCAGCCCAACATGGAGACCCTGACTGTTGAGAACCCGATCCAGATCCCGGATCTGACTACGATCCTTCTGTACCGCAAGCTCACAGGCACAGTGCAGGGACTCACCGCTTTTCCACAGTCTGACTGGCCCACGAACGTGCCGCTGCTCTTTTACTCGTACCACCTGATGGTCGATCTGGGCTTTCTCTTTGCCGGCGTGATGCTCCTCTCGCTTTACCTTCTCTGGCGCGGCAAGCTGTTTGGGGCGCGGTGGATGCTGTGGATCGTGATGCTCGTTGGGCCACTGCCCTACGTCAGTACAACCCTGGGGTGGATGACGACCGAGCTCGGGCGACAGCCGTGGGTGGTCTATGGCTTGCTCAGGACGGCGGATGCTACTTCGCCGCTGGTTACGAGCGGCAATGCCCTGTTTACACTCATCATCATCTTGCTCCTGTATGGGACCCTGGGGATGCTCTATGCCTTCCTAGCGCTGCGGCAGATACAGCGCGGGCCGGCGGGCGCCAATTCAGGGGCGGTCGAAGGTGCCACCGCTTCCGCGAACGGGAATCCGCAAGGAAATGGGAATCCGACCGAAGAGAAGGGAATGGCATAGCATGGGCGCTCTGTGGTTCACCTTGGTGACGCTCGTTTTGACTGTATATGTCCTCCTGGATGGCTTTGACCTCGGGGTCGGCATCATCTACCTGTTGATCGGCAAGAACGAGGATGAGCGGCGTATCGCGCTGAACGCGATCGGGCCGATCTGGAACGGCAACGAGGTATGGCTGGTTATGGGAGGCGGCATCCTGTTCCTGGCTTTCCCCAAGGCGTACGCCGCTGGCCTGAGCGGCTTCTATCTCGGCGTGTTCCTGATGTTGTGGCTGCTGATCGGACGAGGCCTATCGCTAGAGCTACGCTCCCAGTTCGACAGTTCGATATGGCGCACGTTCTGGGACACGGCCTTTTCGGTAGCTAGCCTGGCTCTGGTGATTGTGCTGGGCGTGGTATGGGGTAATCTGCTCCGCGGGGTACCGCTGACTGCCGACGGGTACTTTTTCACGCCGTTCTGGACCAACTGGCTGCCAGGGGTGGATGCAGGACTCTTCGATTGGTACACTATTCTCACGGCGGTGACTGCGGTTGTGATCCTCGGCGTCTATGGGGCGACCTACCTGGCACGGAGGACCAATGGCGAGGTAGAGAGCCGCGCAGCGCGCCTCATTCTGCTCGGGCGCTGGCCCGCAGCCCTCCTCGCGGTTGGAACAGTCGTCGCCTCGGCGTTCATACAGCCTGCCCTCAGGGCAAGCTACGGCTCACGCTCCTATGGCTTGATCTTGGTGTTCACCGGCTTGCTTGGCCTGCTCGGCATCTTTTACTATGGCCGGCGAGCGGGACATGCGGATAAGAATCCGAGGGCAGCCTTTCTATCCACTGGCTTGACGATCCTGGGGCTGCTGTCGAGCACCGCTTTCGGGCTCTATCCCAACCTGCTCATCGCGACGACCGGCGCGTCTTTTAGCTTGACGGTCCACAACGCAGCCGCTACGCCTCAGGGCCTGCGCGTTGGCGTTTTCTGGTTTGTGGGTGCTATCGTATTGGTGATTGCCTACAGCCTCTATAGCTACCGCATTTTTCGTGGCAAGGTCACGCCCACTTCGGTTCAAGAGGGTTACTAGCCTGGCAGAGCTTTGCCAGCCTGGAGGAGAGAATGAAAGTCGACATCTCGATGTGGCACAAGGCAATAACTATCATGCCGCGTCTGAACAAGCAGGAATGGGATCGTCTCGATCCCGTGGCCAAGTGGCTGGTCGCCACTCGCTCCGCTGCGATCGTGATGAGCTTTACTTCGGCCAGCATCGCCGGGCTGCTCGCCCTTCGTGATGCGCATTTCACACTTTGGGTATGGGTGGTCCTGACGTTCGGCCTGGTCATGGCCCACGCAACGAACAACCTGCTCAACGATTATGTGGACTTTACACGAGGGATAGACGAGGGCAACTACTTTCGAGACCAATACGGCCCACAGCCGCTCGAGCTCGGCCTGATGACCAAACGAGCGCTGTTGGGCTATGCTGCCCTCAACGGTCTGCTGGCCGCTGCGGCAGGAGTGGGATTGGCCATCTATCGCGGGGGCTGGACACTGCCACTGATGGGCATCGGCATGTTCTTTGTCCTGTTTTATACCTTCCCGCTCAAGTACATCGGGCTGGGCGAGCTGACCACCTTCCTCGTCTGGGGGCCGCTCATGATCGGGGGCGGCTATTATGTCCTGAGCGGTACGTGGAACTGGAACGTGGTGATCGCCAGCGTGCCCTACGGGCTGGCAGTAGCGGCCACCCTCTTTGGCAAGCACATCGACAAGCTCAAGCTGGACAAAGACAAGGGGGTGCACACCCTGCCGGCGATTATCGGCGAGCGTCCGGCGCGCTATACGGCCGTGGTGTTGATTGCCCTGCAATATGCGGTGGTGCTCTACTTGATTACGATCCGCTTTTTCACGCCAGTGATGCTCGTCGTGGGCCTGGCACTACCGTATTTTGTCAAGCAGGTGCTGCCAATGTACCGGCACCCTCGGCCAGAGGAGCGTCCAGAGAACTATCC
>CAZLMZ010000350.1:0-3658 GCA_964560475.1 uncultured Anaerolineae bacterium | reverse complement strand
GGTGGATCCACCGATCGCGGTGCTGACCCGGATCGCGTTCTCGATGCCACGGCCGCTGATGATCTGCCGCGCGGTGATACCCTCTTTGATCAAGGCAACGATCTGTCGCCCGGCCTCCTGCGCGGCACGAAGGCGCGCCGCATGTGTGGCGGGGATGGTGGCCGTGCCGGGAAGCGACATGCCCATCGCCTCTGCCACACAGCACATCGAGTTGGCGGTGCCGAGAAAAGAGCACGAACCGCAGCTAGGCATCGCGCACTCTTCGAGGCTCTGGTAGGTCTCTTTGTCGATGCGGCCTGCCTTGAGCATGCCGAGACCCTCGGTCAACGAGGTCCCGTCTGCTGCTCGCTCGTCGAATTCGCAGCCGCCTTCCATCGGGCCGCCGGCCACAAAGATGGCCGGCAAGTCCAGCCGTGCAGCTGCCATCAGCATGCCGGGCACGATCTTGTCGCACGAACCGAGCAGCACGATCGCGTCGAGGCGATGCGCCTGGACCATCATCTCGATGTCGTTCGCAATCAGATCTCGCGTCGGGAGGATATAGTGCATGCCCTCGTGGCCTTGAGCGATGCCGTCGCAGGCGGCGATGACGCCAAATTCGACAGGCGTGCCGCCAGCCTGAAAGATACCCTGCTTGACGTACTCGGATACGAGGTTGAGGTTGTAGTGACCCGGAACAACCCGGTTCCACGAATTGGCAATGCCGATCAGCGGCCGTTCCAGGTCATAGTCTGTGTAGCCCATGCTTTTAAAGTACGCGCGCTGCATGGACCACTCGGGCCAGGCCAGGATATCTTGGCTACGATAGTGCATCGTCTCTCCTCATGTTCATCGAAGTTAGGTGTGCCCTTTCCGCGCTTGCTGGCGGTGCGGGTATGTCCCATCTGGACTCGCCAGATCGAGTTCGGTAGGCGGCCTATCCGGCTGGACTTCTCGTGTTTCGCGCAGATGCATCAGCGTGGTCTGCACGATCAGGCGCAGCCGTGCCGTATTGTCGATCTTGACCGGCACGGGCGAGGTCGGCCGTTGAGCGGCATAGCGTGCCGCATTGCGTCCTACGTCGCGATAGGTGTCCAACGTCATGTTCGGCGACATGGAAAAGAGCTCTAGGTTTTCCAGGGGAGGCAGGTCGCGCTGATGGATCACGGCCGTACCCTTGGATTGGATGCCGATCGCGACGCCAGAGCCACTGAGCTGAGCGCCAGCGTGGCCGATGAACGCACAGTCGGAGGTATGGTGAATGCGCACGATGCGCGCTGGAATGCCTTCCTCGGCTGCGCCTTGCATCATCGCCTCGAGGACAGCCCGGTGGTCGAGGCCGGCCAACGTGCGCTGAATCTGCGCGCCAAAAGCAGGGCCTACGGCGATGATCACCTCTATGCCTGTGCCCGGCGCGGCAGTGCCAACCTCGCGTAGGATGTCACCGCTGCCGCCAGTGCCCAGGCTGGCCTCGTAGCGCCGCGGGTCTTGCACCTGGGGCAAGCTCTGGAGCGCGGCCCAGCGCTCTCCCTGGACGCGGTACCCCGTGCCTGGACCGCGATAGTCGTTCGGGTCGGTGAGGGCACTGTGGACCTGGAACTGCTCGTCAAAGATAGCCGAGGGCTGCAAATAGTCGCCGACGATGCGCTGGCGCTGCATTTCGAGGATGTTGGCCGCCACGTCCTCATAGCCTGCCTTGTGAAGGGCCTCGATCACGTGGAGGATGGTGAGCGGGCCGCTGAGCAGCATGGTGGCAGCCTTGATGTCGTCTACCCGATCGCGGTCCGGCATGTCTTCGCTACTATAGGCGGCGACCGCGCGTTCGACCTCCTGGTCGCTGATCGCGCCAAAGTCAAAGGCATCAAAGACGGCCTGCACAGCACGCGCAGCCCGCTGGCGCACACGCAGCACATCCTCTTCGGCTACTGGCACGATCCCGCCGTCGACCTGCATGTCACGCTGCAGGACGTACCAGTCATCCAGCTCGGTCACGTCAAAGTTTCCCCCGCCGAACATGTTGTCGTAGCGCGGGATCGAGCCATAGCCAGAGGTGACGAAATCTGTTCCTGGGATGAACTGGAGCATCAGCTTGGCGCTCTTGCGCATTTCAGAGTGGGAGGCGAGTGCGTCGTTGCCGGCGGCGACTTCGAGGCCGAGCATCGTCGCGATCAGGTTCTCGGCCAACACGGTGCGCACCCCGCCAGGAAGTGATTCGGGAAGGGCAATGCAGCTAATCGACCCGTTCTGTGTGCCCTGGCTGCCGGCGCCCCTGGTCACGAGCAGGCAGCGCGCTTCCAGGTAGAGCATCGACTTGCCTTCCGCGTGTCCCATCAGCGCCTCTGAACCCGTGCCAGAAGTGAAACGCGTCTTGACCCCGCGGCTGGCGTACGCGGCAGTGAGCAGGGCCTTGGACCACGGCGTGTCATCCCCGTCGATGAACGCGCGCTCTGTGCCATAGACGGACAAGGTCTCAGAGTAGGAGGTCAAGCCGCGAAAGCCCAGGCGGAGGTTGGTCGATTCCTCGACCGCGCACTGGGTGAGGGCGCCGGGCCTACCCGTCTGGGCGCCGATCAGGATGGCGAGGGCATTCAGAGGGGCATAGCGTGCCACGCCCACGGTCGTCTCGAGTTCTGCGAACCCGCGCAGGGCAGCCTCTGCCGCATCGGCAGCGAGGAGGGCAGGGTGTTCCTTGCGGTTGGTGACGTGGGCCTGGTTTGCCGGCTGCCGGCGAGCGCGCATCTTGGCTAACCCCATCATCATCTCGAGCACGTTCAAGTGCCGCACGATATCCATCAACTTGGCTGCCGTGCACCCGGACACAAGTTGCAGAATGTCACTGCGTGGGACGTTAATGTCAACCAGCATCCGCGCAATCTGCTGCGACGGGGTGCGCATGGCCTGCTCGGCAATCTGCGCATTGATCGCATGGCGCGCGATGAAGTGATCGATCAGGTCGAAATCCGCTCGCGGCACGCCATCCATCTCGACGATCGTGCCTTGCTCGACCGTAATGCTGGGCCGGGGATCGGACGGGCTGTCCATCGTCGACAGCCCAACTTCTGGCCATGGTTCGATAAAGGTCTCGCGGTTGACGGGCCGCTTACTCAGTTCTTCAAAGCGCCTGGATCGCATACCTTTCCTCTTGGGGTGGAATCGTGCCACCGGTAGGGTCACAGCACAGAGCTCTGCGTGCGGTGACACGGGAAAAAGAGCCTGCAACTGGCAGGCTACTCCCTTTCCTCGGGTCGCCGGGGATTGCCCGCCTCCTATTATATCCGCCCTCGTCTTGGCCGCAAGTAGGGCACGGCGGACAAGACAGGGCAGCCCATCTATCCCCCTACCGACCATTGACGAGGTCGTCGGGCGGGCGGTCCAGGTGCCAGCAGCAGCGGGACGCATCGCGATTGACAAAACACCCGATCTATGGCATCCTATGCGCGCCAGGGGCGAGACCGGTCTGCATACAGCGCCGCGGAATTCCTGTTTGTGACAGTCTTTGCCGCCAAGCCGCGGGGTACTCGCCTGCTAGTGCGCACCCTCAGGAGGAGAGATGCCGACAGTACGCGTTGTTACCGACAGCGCAGCCGACATTGGGGCTCACTTGGTACGGCAACTCCAGATCTCGGTCGTCCCGTTGACGATCTATTTTGGGCGTGATGCCTACCTGCAGACTGAGCTT
>CAZLMZ010000349.1:0-3677 GCA_964560475.1 uncultured Anaerolineae bacterium | reverse complement strand
TTCTCGATCCCATCCTCGGTGACGGCGACCGTGTCCTCGACCCGGATATAGCGCCGCTCCTCGGGGATCCACATCTGCGGGTCGAGGGCCAGGACCACGCCGGGCTGCAAGGGTTTGCCCCGGTAGTGGCCGACGTCGTGCACCGCCATGCCGACCGGGTGCGACATGTGGTAGGGAAAGGCGAGCGCGCGCCGCGCTGCGTCCTCATAGATCGGCTTGGAGAAAGAGGTTGTCTCGACCACCTTCTCCATCTCGGCAGCGGCCTCTTGCTGAATCTGGGCGCCGGTGACGCCGGGGCGGATCAGGCGCAGGAGGACCTTGTGGTAGGCGACGATAAACCCGTACAGCTCGCGCTGGAGGGGCGTATAGCGGCCGTTGACCGGCCACATGCGGCCGATGTCGCTGGTATAGTAGTGATAGTCGGGCGCACAGTCGACCAGCACCAGGTCCCCATCCTGGAGGACAGCGTCGTTGGCCTTGTAGTGGCCATACCAGGCGTTGGCGCCCCCGGCAATGATCGCGCGGTAGGCCGCGTCGCGCGCGCCGTTGTCCAGGTAGCAGTGGCGCATGGCGGCGTCGAGCTGGTACTCGTAGACGCCGGGCCGGGTGGCGCGCATGGCCTCGACCACGCCCATGGCGGTGAGGCGCCCCGCCTCGCGCATCAGGGCCAGCTCGGCCTCACTCTTGATCAGGCGCAGCTCGTCTAGGATGGGGCTCAGATCGCGGATCTCGGCCAGCGGGCAGCGCGCGCGCAGAGTGGCCACGAAATGGCGCGTGCGGTCGAGCTGCCCGTCCCACGGGTCGGCAACGGCCTCCTGCTGGGCGCGGCGCAGCGTGTCCCAACTCATGCTCGGCCCCTCGCCCTGCCGCAGCGGCGTGTACAGGATACGTGCCCCCTCGACGCCCTGCGCCAGGAACTCGATCCCCTGCACGCGGTCGACCCCCGTCCGCGCCTGCACTTGCTCGGCGTTCTCGGCGGAGGGAAGGACGCCCTCCTGCTCGGCACGCTCGGCGCTCTGGTGCGGTAGGTAGAGGGTCGTGCGCTCGCTCCGCCCGTCGAGGAGCAGGTAAGCGTGGGGCGCCTCGACGCCGCACAGGTAGTAGAAATCGTTGTCCTGGCGAAAGAGGGCGTGGCCCCGCTCCTTGGGCGCCCCCTGCAGCAGGGCGACCGCGTCGCTGCCGATGGCGCGATAGATTCGCTCGCGGCGCGCCTGGAACTCGTCTATGGTGAAATCCACGTCTTGCATTCTTTATCCTCCTCGGATCCCCACGCTCTCCCCTAAAGGCCGCAGGCTGCGACGGCGTGGGCGTTATGTGGTTGGGGCCTCCCACCGCCGCCGGAGCGACTGCGGTGGGAGAATGGACTAGAGCTCGGTGCCCAGGCCGCGCGCGCACGCGCTCTCGTAGGCCTGGCGGGCGGTGGTCAGGTCAAAGAGGGCCATGCCCACCGTCTTGAACATCGTCGTGCCGTGCGCGCCGCGCTCGGGCGGGCGCCCGGAGAGGATGAAATGGCCCAACGTTTCGATCTGATCCTCGCGCAGCAGGCCCTCGTGCAGTGGGACGATCAGCTCGCCCGATTCTTCGAGCGCGTAATCGGTGTCGATCCACACTTTCTCGACCACGCGCATGGCCGCATCGGGATACTCGCGCACCTCGGGCTCGAACGAGCCGATGGCGACCAGGTGCTTGTCCTGAAAGAGCGCAGGATCGTCGGGAAAGACCGGTTGGCGGGCCGTCGTGGCGGTAATGACAATCTCAGACGCTGCCAGCAACTCCGCCGCCGATGCCGCAGCCTCGATCGCAACCCCCGGCAGCGACACGTGCAGCTTCTCCATCATCGGTGGGATCGCCGCCGGGTTGACGTCAAAGAGCGCGATCCGCTCGATGTGGCGTGCGGTACAGGCGTACATGAGCTGGTAATAGCCCTGCACGCCGCAGCCGACCAGGCCCACGGAATGAGCCTCGGGCCGGGCGAGGTAGCGGATGCTCAGCCCGGTGACCGCCCCGGTGCGCATGGCGGTGACCGTCTTGCCGTCCATCAACGCCAGCACCTCGCCGGTCGCGCGGTCGCTGAGGACGACAATGCCGTCGATCACAGGGCGGCCCCGCGCGCGGTTGCCCGGGTAGACGGTGACCAGCTTGGTGGCGATGCGGTCCGCAGCCACGCTGGGCATGAGCAGGAACAGGTTGCCGTCGCCCGTATCGACCGACATGCGGTCGGGCATGGTGAACTGCTTGCTCTCGTACAGGCGCAGCGCCTCCTCGACGGCGCCCATCACCCCCTCGAAAGTCAGCGCAGCCATCAGATCCTGCGCGTTCAGGTAGCGCATCGTGTCTCCCCTTTCAGTCCAGTCCACCGCGGTGGGCGTTTTCCAGGAAAGCGACCAGCAGCGCGATGGTGCGCTCGATATCGGCCACGTGACAGAGCTGGGCGGTCGAGTGCATGTAGCGCGTGGGTGGGCCAATGGTGCACACGCGCGCGCCCAGGCGGTGCCGCTGGATGACCGAGGCGTCGGTTCCCCCACCCAGGTTGATCTGGTAGGCAATGCCCTTTTCCTCGGCCAACTGCACCAGGAAGCGGACCAGCTTGCGGTCGCTGATCGTGCGGCTGTCGAGGACATAGATCCCGGTCCCCCCGCCGAGGCTGCAGTGGCGGTCCTCCTCGCGGGCATAGGGCACGTCGGAGGCGAGGCTGCCGTCGAGGGCGATCGCCACGTCCGGCGCGACCGCATAGGCCGCTGTAGGTACGCCGCGCAGCCCGACCTCCTCCTGCACGGTCGAGACGGCATAGACGTCGACCTGCGTCTCTCCCACGCGCTTGACCGCCTCCAGCATGGCGTACACGCCGGCCCGGTCGTCAAAGTTGCGACCGCAGACGACCTCGTCGTTGAGCGTTTCAAAGGGTTGGGCCAGGCTGATCGGGTCGCCAACAGCGATCGTGCGATCGACCTCCTCCTTGCCCCGGCCCACGTCGATCACCATGTCGCGAATCGGCAGCACCGTATCGCGCTCGCCCTCGCGCAGGATCCAGTTCGGCTGCGGGGCAATGATCCCCTTGACCTCTTGCCGCCCGTGGACGATCACGTGCTGGCCGATCAAGGTCCGCGGGTCGAACCCACCGATCGGCATGAACCGGAGGTAGCCCTCCTTGTCGACGTGCTTGACCATGAAGCCGATCTCGTCGACGTGCGCGGCGAGCATGACCTTGAGCGGGGGACCATCGCCTGGCGCCACGGTCGCGCGCTTGAGGCCGATCACGTTGCCCAGCCGGTCGTCCCACACCTCGTCACAGGCAGAGGCCAGCTCGGCGCGGACGATCTCTTGTACACGCTCCTCGAACCCGGACACGCCCGGGGTGTCGCTCAGCGTCCTCAGCAGTTCCACTCGTCTCGCTCCTTTGCTCGTTCCAGCCGCTCCTCGATCGCTCGCGAGGTAGGTGCAATCGACAGCCCGCCCAGCGCCGTGCAGCGCAGCTCGCGCGGCAGCGCCCTGCCGACACGATCCATGGCCTCGATCACCTCGTCCAGGGGGATGACGGGGTCGTAGTCAGCCAGGGCCATGTTGGCGCAGGCTAATGCGTTGGACGCGGCCATGACGTTCTTGCCCAGGCAAGGCACCTCGACCCGGTTGGCCACCGGATCGCAGACCATGCCGAGCACGTTCTGCAGGGCCATCGA
>CAZLMZ010000348.1:0-3684 GCA_964560475.1 uncultured Anaerolineae bacterium | reverse complement strand
CTAGGTGGCCTCGTTCTGGAAAAACTCGATCAGCTCGCCGTCGGGCCCCTTGCAGAAGGCGATGCGTGCCGGGATAGGTGGATCGGCAGCAAGGGTGACGTCCCTGGGCTCGACGGTGACCTCGGCGCCTGCTGCGCGCGCGGCCTCGATCGCCTGGTCGCAGTTGGTCGTGCGCAGGGCAAAGTGCACGATGATGCTGCCTGGCTGGGGCGGGCTGGCGCCGCCGCCAGAGAGCTCGAGGTAGTTGCCGTCGCCCGTGTCGAGCAGGACCGTGCGTCGATCCCCCTGACCCCAGCTCACCTTGGGCACGCAGCCCAGGCCCTCGGTATAGAAGGCAATGCTGGCATCGAGATCGGCGACGTGCATCGAGAGGTGGTGAAAGCCGCCGCCGGCGATCGTTGGGTTGTTCCCGGGCATGTTGTCTCCTTTGTATGTGGTGTGGTCCAGACCTCCGAGGTCTGGGGAACTACCAGGTCTTCCAGGGCGCGTGGCCCGCAGTCCAGATCTCGTTGAGCTGTTGTGCCTCTTTGAAGGTGTCCATCTTGCGCCAAAAGCCGGTATGGCGATACATCATCAATTCCCCCGCCTGTGCCAACCAGACCAGGAAGCCAGACTCCCAGTCCATGCCGGGGGCAAGATGATCGAGGGCGGCACGCTCGACGACGTAAAAGCCGGCGTTGATCCAATGGTCGAGCGGCGGGTACTGTCGGTAGGCGGTAACGCGACCGTCCTCGGTGGCCTCGACGACGCCCAGGTTGTAGACGGGCTGAAAGCCGGTGACGGTGACGAGCGCGCCGTGCGCGCAATGAAAGCGGAGCAGGGCATCGAGGTCCACGTCGCCCACGCCGTCGCCGTAGGTGAGGAAGAAACGCTCGCCCGTCAAGTAGGGGGCGATGCGGCGCACGCGCTCGCCCTTGCTGACCTCGACGCCAGGCTCCAGTTCCAGGCCGGTGTCGACCATCGTAACCTGCCAATCGCTCTCGTCGTTAAGCCCGAGCCACGTCGCGTCGTCGGGTTGGCCGAGGCGGAAAGAGAGATCGCGCGTCATCGCTTCGTACTGGAGAAAGTAGCGCCGGATCAGGTCGCCGCGGTAGCCGAGAGGAAGGACAAAGTCCTTGTGGCCGTAGGAAGCAAAGATCTTCATAATGTGCCACATAATAGGGCGATCGCCGATCTGAAAGAGCTCTTTCTTGTCGGGCCCGGTCGCGCTGATGCGCGTGCCCCTGCCGCCGCAAAAGATGACGGTCTGCATCAGGCGTACCTCTCGCGCATGGCGGACGAGACCCCGGCGGTAAGATCGAGGACGTGATCGGCCAATGCCTCAGGGAGCGGCCCCAAGCCGCAGGAGGGCGAGATCAGAGAGGCGGAGCGGATGTCGTCGATGTGAAAGCCCTTCTCTGCCAGGGCGTGCATGGCGGCGCACAAGCGCTCGACCAGGCTCTCTACGGTCTCGTCATAGGCATCGTCCGACTTGGGCGTGATGCCCCAGGCGAGCATGCCGCCACGGTCGAGAAAGGCAGCGATCTCTTCCGGGTAGAGCGCCACCTGCGCCGCATAGCCGTACGCGTCAAAGCTGAGGATGTCGACCGAGGTCTCTAGCAGGAGCGACCAATCGGTGTTCCCACAGCAGTGGACCATCGTCAGGCCGTCGATGCCAGAAAGCACCTCCTCGATGAGCGCCGTCGCCTGTTCGCGGCCCAGCGACACGTAGGCAGAGCCAAAAGAGGAGAGGTAGGGTTCATCGACGGCGATCAGGGTGTGCGGGTACACCTGGCGCAGGGCGCGCTCCAGCCAGCGTGCCTTGAGGCGAAGATGGCGCGCGATGGCATCGGCCAGGATCTCATCATAGAGTGTAGGACGGCGGTCGCCATCGAGCACGGTCAACCCCCAGCTCACAGGGCCCGTGACCTGGGCCTTGAGATACAGCGGAGCGAAATCTTCAGATGGAAGGCCGGCCTGCACGAGATCCAGGAATGGGTGCAGGGCGGCGGCATAGGGCGGCGAGATCTCGGCATAGTCCAGGTCATCTTCGAGGTAGGCCATGTAGAGCGCCTCGAGAGCGGGATCGAGATCCTGCTCGCGATCGACCCACAGGCGATCGTCCTCCAGGACGATGCCCGGGAAGCGCTCGCTGAACTGGGCGTACATGTTTTCCCGGAAGGAGCGCCGTGGCAGTTGCGGCCACGCCGGGATCTCGGGAGTGGTGCGCAGGATCCG
The DNA here is from genome assembly GCA_964560475.1 of uncultured Anaerolineae bacterium. Lineage (GTDB taxonomy): Bacteria > Chloroflexota > Anaerolineae > JAFGEY01 > JAFGEY01 > BS750m-G44. The sequence continues at coordinate 1,467 of CAZLMZ010000348.1, read as the reverse complement.
CTCGCAGGCGTGGTGCGGATCGGCGTAAGGCAAGCTGCCGATGGTCAGTGCGCTGAATGCAGCAAGAGCCGGCATGCGCTCATCCCTCTCCACGCGCGCCCATGATCTGCGGCAGGCTCAGATCGAACGGAGGATAGGCGATCCCGCGCTCGGTGATGATGCCGGTCAGATAGCGGTGAGGGGTGATATCGAAGGCGATGTTGGCCACGGGCACGCCGAGCGGGGCGATGCGTTGGCCACGCACCTCGGTGACCTCCTCAGGGGACCGTTCCTCGATCGGGATGTCGTCGCCGGTAGGCAAGCTCATGTCGATGGTCGAGGTGGGAGAAACACAGAAGCAGGGAATACCGTTCTCCCGGGCGACGACAGCGAGCTTGTAGGAACCGACCTTGTTGGCCACGTCGCCATTGGCCGCCACGCGGTCGGCGCCATAGAGGACGAGGTCGACGCGGCCCGTGCGCATCAACTGGCCTGCAGCATTGTCGGCGATGAGAGTGCACGGGATCTGGTCGCGCATGAGCTCCCACGCGGTGAGGCGCGCGCCCTGGAGGCGGGGGCGCGTCTCGTCGACCCAGACGTGGATCTGCTTGCCGTGCTCGACTGCCGCGCGGACGACGCCGAGGACAGTGCCATAGTCGACGGTGGCGAGCGCCCCGGCGTTGCAGTGGGTGAGAATGTTGGCCCCATCACGCACCACTTCCTGGCCGATCGCTCCCATGGTCCGGTTCACGTGGACGTCCTCGTCGGCGATGGCCTGGGCCTCCGCCTCCAGTGCCGTCCGCACCCGGTCTACAGAGGTGAGCTCGGGGGACGCGGCGCAGCGGAGCATGCGATCGATGGCCCAGGAGAGGTTGACGGCAGTGGGACGGGTGGCCCGGAGTTGGGCGGCAGCGGCTTGCAGGTCGGCCCGCAGCCCACCTACATCCTCCGCCGAACTGGTCCGCGCGGCGAGGGCCATGCCAAACGCTGCTGTGGCGCCAATCGCCGGGGCGCCACGGACGTACATCTCGCGGATGGAGGTAGCGACGCCTGTCACGTCGGTGAAGGTGGCGATCTTGAGCTCGATGGGCAAGAGGCGCTGGTCGATCATCTTGACGGTGCCGTGGTCCCACTCTACGGTGCGCATGCGCTACCTCCAGACATAAAAAAGCCTCTCACAGGGAGAGGATAAGCGATCACCCTCTCATCTTCCAGCAAGGCGGTGCGTCTACCTTGCTGCCGGAGTTGGCACCGGGGCAGCGTATGGGTTGTGCTGCCTGGTTGCCGGGGGGTCACAGGGCCGGTCCCTCACCCCCTCTGGATGGGAGTTCCAGAGATAAGGTTAATCGGGCGGTATAGTAGCACAGGCAGAGGTTCTTGTCAAATGAGGGTACGCGAAGGAACTTGACCTCTGCCAGGGATCGACGTATAATGAAGCACACTGCGGGAGTGGCGCAATGGTAGCGCATCAGCCTTCCAAGCTGGTTG
>CAZLMZ010000347.1:1481-3688 GCA_964560475.1 uncultured Anaerolineae bacterium | reverse complement strand
AGCTGGCAGGCGATCGTCTCGAGCACGTCCGGATCGTGGATCGTCCGGAACAGGTCGCGCCAGAGGGGCTTGCCCGCGATCATGGGATAGCCGACAAAAGCTTCGCCGATGACGGATCCCTCCAGGTTGTAGTAGACCGGGTCCGGGATCTGGAGCGTGATGTGATCGCGGATGCTGCGCAGGATCGCCGTTTCCCGCCGCAGCGTCTGGAGGGCGGCGGGGACCTTGGCAAAGCGAAAGATCAGGGCCTCGTTGACGACGAGGACGTCGTTGTACTGCCCTTGCTGGTTGAGATAGGCGCTGTCGATCGCCAGTTCAGGATAGATGCGCTGGATGCATGCCGTGTAGGATGGCAGCAGGTTCATCTCGTAGGCCGCCTATCTGGTTCCACGCAGGACCTTGCGCATCGGCTGCACGGGGAGCCCTCGTCCCTCAAAGCTCCAGCACGAGCGGACGCCGGTCGACCGCACGTAGCCCATGGCCAGGTAAAAGGGGACAGCATAGAGCGTCGCCGCCACGCGGATCACGTCCACGCCCTGCTCCAGCGACGCACGCTCAAAGCGCTCGACCAGTTGCCGCCCGATCCCGCGGCGGTGATGGTCGCCGCTGACGAACAGGCTGGCCAACCGTTCCCTCCTGCCTCTCAGTACGCCCACGATCTGGCCGTCGTCCTCGGCCACAAAGACCATCTCCGAGCGGATGACGTCAGCGATAGCCTCCTGCTGCGCTGCGTCGGGGGAACGGGCGTGCTGGAACGGGCCCAGGAAGGGCCCTCTGTCCTCAGCCGGGAGAAAGCCGAGGTTGTACTGGCTGTACGTGTCGGCGATGAGCCGGCCGACGCTGGGGGCGTCATCCTCGCGGTAGCAGCGGATCGCGATCCCGGTCAAAGTGTCCTCCTTGTGTCTTGGTGTGCTGACGTTCACGCTAATCTGCGTTGGCGTCTCGAAGCCTAGATAGCAGCGCATCCCATCCTGGCGTCCCGTGCAAGCTGGCCAGATCCTCGTCCTCTCGGAGGCGGCCCACGTCGCTCCAGCCATTGTCGACGGCCTTTTGCAGGTGCGCGAGCGCGACGGCGGTCTGGCCCCATCCCGCACGGGCGCGCCCCGCGGCATAGTAGCACCAGGCGACGGTGCCCGGGTGAGCCTGGCAGTGCGGTGCGGAGAGTGCCTCGGGATCCTCCGCCTCCCACATCGCAAAGGCCCGTTCCCAGCAAGCCACGGCCTGCGGCATACGGTCCGCCTGAGCGTGATAGTGTGCCTGGAGCAAGAGGTTGTCGAACGGGTTCCAGCACCCGTTATAGACCACCGCATCGCGCGCCAGCTCGAATCCTACCTTTTCTGCCGTCGCTGCAGAAGCCACGTTGGCCTCCCAGCAATGCCAGCCGATCTGCTCGATCCCGCTTGCCAGGCAGCGCTCCACGGTCGCTGCGGCTACCAGCGTGGCCAAGCCCTGCCTGCGGTATCCCTCGCGCGTGTAGATGCCGAGGTGCGCCATCCGCCCGGCACCCGGGACCGGCTCGCACGTATACTCGGAGACGCACCAGCTGGCCAGCGCGTCGCCGTCGATCAGGCAGAACCCTACCTCGTGTCGGGCGACATCCGCTGCCGTGCGCCAGTCGCCGAGGACCCAGTCGCGCATCGTGTCCATGCCGGCCAGGTCGCGCCGGGCAAAGAGGGTTTCGTCGACGGGAACCATCGTGAACCCGGTCGGGACACGCGCGCGCCAGTCCACCTGTGCCCGCTCGAGCAGGTACAGCTTGCGGTGATGCGCCATCGGATTGAGGCCGTCGAGCGCGAGGTCGAGCTCACCCTCCCACGCTGCCGGGTCGCAGTACAGCGTGTACTCGGAGAGGTCGGGCAGGTGGGCTTCTGCGTAGGGGCGAATGCGATGCCGGATGCAGTCGTTCAGCGCGCGAGCAAGCGGTTCGTCGGCCACCTTACCGCGAGATCCGCCCTCCGCGCTGCGTGCCAGGTAGAGTTCTCCCTCGACGTGATCCCAGAGCAGGGCAACACGGGGGGCTTTTGGGTCGTCCACATAGATCTGCCCTGGGCACCGGCCGTCGATCACGGCAAAGATGACGAGGTAGGGCCACCAGTCAGCATACAGGGGACGTACCCTCTCATAGTCGTTTGCCTCAAGTTCGTGGATCATCCATTTCCTCCTTCGTGCCGCCATTGTACCTCAAGAGAGTCGTTTGCTCCATTTCC
>CAZLMZ010000347.1:0-1381 GCA_964560475.1 uncultured Anaerolineae bacterium | reverse complement strand
GAGGTCCCAATGGCTATAGTCTACTCGTGGCCCGCATGACCTGTCATCATGCACGGGGATGATCGGGTGGATGATCGGGGGGCTCTGTGAGGAGAAACGCGCGTCCCCCGCCAGCTCGGCGGGGGACGCGTGTCATAGCACGTCGAGCCGGCTACACTTCGACGATGAACACGTCGCTGCGACCGCGATGTGCGGCGTTGTAGATGATCCGGTCGCCCGTGGGCGCGCACTGGGGATGGGGGTGCGGGTACTGTCCCTCGTGCCCGCCCCAGTCGGTGCCGTGCCGGCAGATCACCTCGATGCGCGGCACGGCGGGGTCGTCATAGTAGAGCCACAGGATCAGGTCGTCGGTGATGTTCCCGTCGAGCATGATCGCCTTGCGCCCCGGGACCGCACCCACGTGCCCGTAGTGGGTCCACGCCGGGCTGCGGTACTCGGCAACGTTGTTGCCCTCGAGGTCGTTCACTCCGATCACGTATCCGCCAGGATCGGTCGGGCTCGGTGGGCAGTGATAGAGCACCTCCTGCCCGTCAAAGGTCCAGACCGAGTGTACCTGGAAGGTGCGCCCTGAAGGGGAGGGCTGCTCGACCAGCCGCTGCTCGTCGATGGTCCACAGCCAGACGCGGTTGCGTACCTGGTCGGAGCCACCCCAGAAACCCGGCGCAAAGTCACGGTCGGTATGCAGAATGTTCGCATCTACCGGGCTGTACTGCAGGTGGTTCCCGCGGCAGTCGACCTCGTCATAGACCACCTCGGGGACCGGATCGCCGCGGGTCGGGAATCGCACCAACTGCATGCGCGATCCGCCTGGTGCGGCATAGATCTCGCGCACTTGGCGGACAGAGAGCGGACCGTAGGGATCAATGGCGAGCAGCGCTGGCGGGATGATGTTGCTGGGTACGGCGACCCACTGCCCATCGCCAGAGACAGTTGGCTGGCCAAAGGCATAGCCCTCGATCCCTTCAGAGAGCGTGCGCTCCTGCAGCGAGTCGATGTGCACCGCCTTGAGCGCCGTAGCGCCAGTGTTGCGCTGCACATAGTAGACCCAGCCCGAGCTCTTGTCCAGGCAGATGCCGCCGATGCCATAGGCACGGTCAGGGGCGTACGAGGCATCGACTCCCCAGCCCTCCTGCCAGTCCAGCAGCGCGGTGACGTCGCCGCTCTCGACGTCGCACGCCAGGATATTCGAATGGTTCCTGCGGCCCGACTTGAACACGCAGCGCCTGCCATCCGCCGACCACGCGGTGAGAGGGTGGTAGGCGGGGTGATAATTGTACGACCCGCCCTCGGTCACCTTGCGCACCGTGCGCAAGGTGTACGGGTCGCGATAGGTCGTCGATTCGTTCCACGTATCCCCTTTGCGTTGCATTGCTTTCTCCTT
>CAZLMZ010000346.1:0-3690 GCA_964560475.1 uncultured Anaerolineae bacterium | reverse complement strand
AACTGCGATGTGTGGCTGGACATGCCCGCGGTTCAAGCGGCGCGGCTGGTCAGCGGATGCCACGCCCACATCCTCTACCGGGAGGACGAGCATGTCCTGTTCGACGGAGAGTCAGGCGGCAAGCCTTCAACGAACGGCACCTTTGTCAACGCCCGGCGGGTCGGGCCTGAAGGCAGGGCACTGGAGGACGGTGACGTGATCCTGCTGGCATCGCTCGACCCCGAGCGCCCCCGCCTCGATACGCCCGGTGTGGTGGCCCTGGTCTTTCACACCAACGCACGGGAGCATGCCTGACGTGGAGACGCTGTGGAGTGTGTCGCTCGCAGTGGCCAAGTACGCCTTCCTGGGCCTGATCTACCTGATCCTGATTGCGGTCGTACTGGCCGTGCGCCGCGAGATGCAGCACAGCGTGCGGGCAGCAGCGCCCGCGCTGGGCAGGCTCAAGATTGCCCAAGGCGGGAGTGATTCGTCGCTTCGTCCAGGCCAGATCCTCGCCCTGCAGGCTGTGTCGCGGATCGGGGCCGGCCACGACAACGACATTGTACTGGGCGACCGGTACGTCTCGACCCACCACGCACGCCTGCGCTGGGATGGCGATCAGTGGCGGATCGAGGACCTGGGCAGCAGGAACGGCACGCACGTGGATGGCAGAGTTTGCGCACCAGGCAAAGGGTACGCCGTTCCCATTGGCGCAACCGTGGAAGTAGGGGACGTGGTCATGCGATTGCTGGAATGAGGCACAACGCCTTGCTGCACAGTGCATTCTCGCGGCGGATAGAAGCGCTGCTGCTCGTCGCGGTAGCTCTCGTGGCGCTCCTGGGCTTTGCGATGGCGCACGCCAGGTCCCAGTTGGCGCACGGGTCGAGCCCGCTGGACGGCCTCGCCGGTGCCTGGGCCCCGCCCACGCTGCTGATCGTGGGGCTCTATATCCTGCACTTTGTGCTGGCCTGGCGGCGCGTCGACGTGGAGCAGCTCATCCTGCCCCTCGTTGGCCTGCTCCTCTCGATCGGCTTGCTCCTGCTGTGGCGCCTCTTGCCGCCCTGGGCGACGTGGCAGCAGCTCACCCGCGGCCTGCTCCCTGGCCTCGTCGCCATGGCGCTCCTGGCCATGTTCCCAGGCCTGGTGGAACGGCTTCGCTCCGACTGGCCCGTAACGAGCTCCTTGGTTGGCCTTGCCCTGCTGGTGGCCACCGCCTTTGCCGGCGTCCGGGACGAGGCAGGCGCGCGGCTGGCGCTCAAGATCGGCCCGCTCCCGGCGATCCAAACCTCGGAACTGGTCAAGCTCTCCCTGATCGTCTTTCTGAGCTGGTACGTCGAGAGCGAAGGCAGGGCCGCCCACGGGCGCGCCTGGTCCCTGGGCCCGCTGCGCTTGCCGCCGATCCGCTATGTCATCCCCGGGACGCTTTTCGTGTCACTGGCCGCCCTGGCCCTGGTCAAGATGTCCGATCTGGGCGCGATCCTCATCCTGGGGGCGCTCTTCCTGACCCTGTTGTACGCTGGCTTAAAGCGGCGCGTCTTCTTGACGATGGTGGTCATCGGCCTGGCGCTTTCGCTGGCCGCGGGCATCGTACTGGCTCGCTACTGGCAGCCGCCAGCCGCCTTGCAGCTCCGCTTTGCCGCGTTCGCGGACCCGTGGAGCCAGGAGCCGCTCACGATCGACGGCCAACCCACCGGCATCACCATCGCCCAGGGACCCGGCTACCAGATCCAGCAGGCCGTCTATGCGATCGTGGATGGCGGGATCGCGGGCACCGGCATCGGCGCGGGCACGCCGCAGAACGTGCCGCTGGCCCATTCAGACATGATCTTTGCTGCCGTGGCCGAAGAGCTGGGCGCCATGGGCGGGCTGGCCGTCCTGGCCTGCTTTGCCATCCTGCTGTTGCGCATCCTGCGCGTCGCCATGCTTCTGCCCGCAGGACAGGTCTTTGAGCGCCTCCTCCTGGTAGGGATCGCCGCACACCTCTTTGCGCAGGTCTTTGTCATGGTCGGCGGCACGGTGGACCTGCTGCCCCTGACCGGCGTCACGATTCCGTTCCTGAGCCAGGGAGGCATGGCACTTACGGTGAACCTGCTGGAGATTGGCCTGGTGCTGGCGGTCGCACAGCGTCTGGAGGGCTCGGCAGTATGACTCCAGAGCAGCGAAGCATCTGGCACATCGGCACCGCCTTTCTCTTGCTGCTGCTCCTTCTCGCATGCCGCATGATCTACTGGCAAATAGTGAACGAGCCCGCGTTCCAGCCGACCGCTCGTCCTACGATTGCTGCGGGGACAGGTGGCCATGCCGGAGGCCGGGCATCCATACCAGGGAGGGGAACCACGCCTGGCCTCATCGTGCCGGTGCGCGATCCAGCGCCGCACGCCCCCGGCTTGGCCCAGCAGCCGCCGGGATCTGCGGCGACGCCGGCTACGCCTACCATCGAGCCGGCAGCCGTCCAGCAGAGCACGTGGTGACGATGCGCGCAGCACGTACGGATGATTGGAGAACATAGGATGCGGGACGATCCCTTGATCGGCCGGCGAATCGGCAACTTTTCCATCGAGCGCCTGCTCGGGCGCGGGGGTATGGCCTCGGTCTACTATGGCTGGGATGTCAAGCTGGCGCGCCCGGTTGCGGTCAAGGTGATCGACGTGCGCGCTGGTGAGAGCGAGGCCTATGCCGAGCGCTTTGTGCGCGAGGCGCGCGCGGTCGCAGCGTGGCACCACGAGAACATCATCCAGGTCTACTATGCCGACGAGCAGGACGGCCTCTATTACTATGCCATGGAATACATCGATGGGCTGGACCTGGGCGAGCTGCTTGCCCAGTACGCGTCGGATGGCGAGCTCATGGCCTATGAGGACGTGCTGCTCGTTGCACGGGCGGTGGCCCAAGCTCTCGACTATGCCCACCAGCAGGGCTTGATCCATCGCGACGTCAAGCCGTCGAACGTGATGGTCACCAGCGAGGGCCGTGTGGTGCTGACCGATTTCGGCCTGGCGATGGACGCCTACCAGGGATCGCTGGGCCAGGTATTCGGCACGGCGCAGTACATCTCTCCCGAACAGGCACGTTCCTCCGCCCAGGCCCTCCCGCAGTCCGATCTCTATGCACTGGGTGTGATGCTATACGAGATGCTGACCGGCGCGCGCCCATTCGATGACCCGTCGGCGGCAGTGGTCGCCCTTCAGCACATCACCGAGCAGCCGCGCCCTCCCCGCGAGCTGAACCCGCGCCTGAGCGATGCCGCCCAGGACGTCCTGCTCAAGGCCTTGAGCAAATCGCCCCAGGAGCGCTACCAGAGCGCTACTGCTCTGGTCGGCGCCTTGGAGGCGGCACTCGATTTGGCGCAAGAGGCGAGTTCGCCGCAGAGCACGCACCCCGAGGCGGCACCTGCGCTCTCGCACATGTCGATCGCCGAAAAGCTGTCCCTCTCCTCTCCATCTCGCGCAGGATCGGCGTTCGCCGGGGGTGAACCCGCCCGCGCAGACGAGAGCTTGATCGGGATGCAGCTCGACGAGTACCGGATCGAGGCACTGCTAGGGAGCGGCGGGATGGCCTCGATCTACCGTGGCCTCGACGTGCGCCTCAAGCGCCGCGTGGCGATCAAGGTGATCAGCGCCCCACTGCGCACCGATCCCGAGTATGCCGAGCGCTTCCAGCGCGAGGCGCAGGCCATTGCCCGGCTCGAGCACCCGCACATCGTGCGCCTCT
>CAZLMZ010000345.1:0-3690 GCA_964560475.1 uncultured Anaerolineae bacterium | reverse complement strand
GGGCGCTCGACCCAGGCCAGCCGCCCCGTGCCCGCCTGCACCTCCCCCCACGCCGCCACCTCGAACTGGACGCACGCCATCGCCGCGGTCGGCATGCGGGCGTACGTCCCGCTCAGCGCCTCGATCACCGATTCCGTCGCCGGGTTGTGCCCGACGAACATCACAGAGCCCAGCGCCTCGTCGAGGCCCCACGCCAGATCGAGGTAGGCCTGGTCGCCGGTTAAATAGAGTGCCTCCTCGAACCGGATCTCGCCCCGGTAGCCGGCAGCCTCGGCCAGGCGCAGCGTCGTGTCGCGCGCCCGCTCGGCCGGCGAGCTCACGATCAGGTCGGGCAGCAGGTCGTGCTCGGCCAGGTACGCCCCCATGCGTGCCGCGTCGCGCTTCCCCCGCTTGGCCAGCGGGCGCTCGAAATCGGTCTCGTATTCCGGCCCCCGCTTGGACTTGCCGTGGCGCACCAAGTAGATCGTCTTCATCGCCCCGTGCCCTGAGCCAGGATCTGGGCCAGCTCCTGCTCGCCGACGTCGAGCAGGCCGACCTGCGGCAGCCGCTCGGTGAGCGTCCGCCAGTTCGCTTCCTCGTGAAATACCGTGCCGAAAATCGGCAGCGCGTCCGCCACGCGCCCCACGTTGGCCAGGGCGATGGCGTGCCAGTACTGCATCTCCAGGTTGCCCGGGCAGATCCCCTCCGCCGTCTGGTAGGCTTGCAGTGCGCCCTCGTCGTCGCCCGCTTCGATGGCCTCGTCTCCCCGGTTCATGTGCTCGTAGGCGCGCTGGATCAGCAGCAGCCGGGTCAGCTCCTCCACCGGGTGCGCATGATCCTCCACCCGCAGGTCGACCAGCCGGTCCTGCCATACAGCCCCCGTCGACTCGGCGCGCACGACGAGCAGCGCGGCGGACTGCTTCCCGCGAATGTCCCCGCCCGCCCGCTGTGCGGCCTTTAGCGTCGCCACCAGCCGCTCGGCCAGCGGCCCGCTGCTCGCCACGAACGCCTCCGCCATCGCCGGCCACACCTCGTCCGAAAGCATCATGTTGGCCTGCACAGAAAAGCCGTCGCCGACCAGGTGGCCTGCTGCAGGGATACACCGCTCTCCCGTGTGCGCGGCGGCGTTCCCGCTCGCGTCGACGATCGCCAGTTGGCGCCCGGCAGGCGCGTCGTCGGACGCGATCAGCGCCTCCACCGCCTCCTGTGCCCCCTTGCCCTCGCGCAGCAGCGCCAGCCCGCGCGGCCCAAAGGAGACGTTGACGAACGACTGCGTGGCCACCGCGCCCACGCCCGCCTCTGCCCACGGGCAGAGCGTGCCGACCGAGAACCAGTGCGACTGCACCGCCACGCCCATCTCCCCCGACGCGGCGTCGCGCGCGACGATCGAGTAGGTGTGCACCGGGCGCCCGCCCGGACCGAGCCGTCTAGATCCCATCTTGCCAGCCTCCGTAGCCCACGCGCATCACATAGGCCCCCAGTGTCACGCCAGATGCCGACCTTCGTAGCCCACGTGTGTCACGTAGGCACCTGTGTCACGTCAGATGCCGGCCTCCGTGGCCCCACGTGTGTCACGTGGGGCTCTACTCGAACAGCGCCAGCAGCGCGTTGATCTCGTCCACCGTCAGCGCCCGCTCGCCCGCCGCGGCGTTCGTACGCGCCTGCTCCGGCGACTTGGCCCCCGGGATGGCGACCGGGTGCACCGGGTGCGAGATCACGTAGCGCAGCGCCGCCGTGACCATCTCGTTCCCCGGTTCGAGCGCCGCCCGCAGCTTGTCCACCTGGGCGATGGCGGCCTCGAACTCGGCCCGCCGCGGCTGGCCCGCGTTCCAGGGCGAGCGCACGTCGTCCGCAAACACCGTCCCGCTGTCATACTTGCCGGCCAGCAGCCCCCTGCGCAGCGGCCCGCGCACCAGCACGGCAATATCGTGCGCCTCGCAGTAGGGCAGCAGCGCGTCCTCGGGCTCGCGGTGGATCAGCGAATAGTCGACCTCGACCACGTCGCACGTGCCGTCGGCGTTGAACCGCTCCAGCACCTGCAGGTCGTTGGTCGAGATCCCATAGGCGCGGATCCGCCCGCGCTGCTTGAGCATCTCGAACCCCTCCAGGTACACGCTGGGGTCCTGGATGTCGGCCTCGTGACAGAGGACGACGTCGAGCCACTCTGTGCCCAGCCGCCCCAGCGAGGCGTGGCAGCACAGCCGGATCATGTCTGCCGTCGTCTTGGGCACCCCTTGCCCCGTGCGCGCGCCCCAGTGCCCGATCTTGCTCACCACGTACACCCGGTGCCGGATCCCGGCCAGCGCCACGCCCAGGCGCTCTTCCGACAGCCCATTGGGGATCCCGTACGACTCGGCGGTATCGAACAGGTTGATCCCGCTCTCAAAGGCGGCGCGCACCGTCGCCCACGCCGTCGCGTCGTCCAGTGCGCCCCACTGGTTGCCGATATTCCACGTCCCCATCCCGATTGCGGACACGTCCCACCCCGTCTTGCCGAACCGTCGATACAGCATCGTGTTACTCCTCCGCTCCTGTCATTGCGAGCCGGTGCTTTCCCGGCGAAGCAATCTCCAACTTGCTTTACACGATCCCTTCCATCACCCGCTCGTACAACGCCCACGTCTCGCGTGCAGCGCGCTCCCACGAAAACCGCGCCGCCTGCGCCAGCCCCTGCTCCCGCATCTCGGCCCGCAGCGCCGCGTCGCCGGCCACCGCCCGCGTCGCCGCCACCATCCCCTCCGTATCGTGCGGGTCGAAATAGCGCGCCGCGTCCCCGCCCACCTCGGGCAGGCTCGTCGCGTCGCTGCTCAGCACCGGCGTGCCGCAGGCCATCGCCTCCAGCGGCCCCAACCCGAACCCCTCGCCGAACGAAGGAAAGACGAACGCCAGCGCCCCGCCATAGACCGCCGCCAGGTCGACGTCGGGAATATAGCCCGGCAGGATCACCCGCGCCCGTGCCGGCGAGCGCTCCAGCGCGGCGAAAAACCCCTCGTACAGCCACCCTGCGCTCCCCCCGATCAGCCAGTAGAGCTCTGGGTCCTCCGCGCTCAGCCGCTCGAAAGCGCGCAGGAACCCGGCGTGGTTCTTGCGCGGCTCGATCGCGCACAGCGTCATCAAGTAGCGCTCCGGGAGGCTGTAGCGCGCCCGCGCCGCCTCGACCTCGGCCGGCGGCACCGGCCTCAGGTGCGCTGCCGCAGCCTCATAGATCACCGTCACCCGCTCCGGGTCGACGTGATAGCTGCGCACCAGGTGCTGCTTGGTGTGCTCGGACACGGCCACGATCGCGTCCGCGCGCCGGCAGTAGAGCGGCATGGCCAGGTTGAGGTAGATATAGTTCTGCGCCTTGTGGTAGCGCGGGAAGGTGCGGAAGAGTAGGTCGTGCACCGTGAGCACGGTCGGCACGCCGCGCAGCGGCATCAGCAGGTGCTCGGTGGCGTGATAGAGGCGCGCCCCCGGCAGAAGCCGATCGAAGGGCCGCCGCAGCAGTTGCCCCGCCCAGACCTGCATCCGCCACCGCTTGCGCCCGGCGACGACCGTCTCCCGCGGCAGGTGCGCCAGCCCTGCCGGAGGCCGGAGCTGCCCATCGTCGTAATAAAACAACTTGAGCGCGTCGCCGTGCTCGGCCAGCAGCGCGCGGGCCAGGCTCTCCGCATAGCGCCCCAGCCCGGGATGCCCGTGCACCGCCGCCGCAATGTCATAGTAGATCGTCAT
>CAZLMZ010000344.1:2519-3694 GCA_964560475.1 uncultured Anaerolineae bacterium | reverse complement strand
AGTACGTGACCAAGGCCATGTACCCGGCGGACCTGCCCGGGATCGGGGACCTGGCTGACCAACCCGAAGTGCTCTGTCGCGGTGGGAGTGCCATCGTCTCGCCGCTGGGCGAGCTGCTTGCCGGCCCGCTGTACGACAGGGAGGGCATCCTCTATGCCGAGCTCGACATGGGCGAGATCGTGCGCGCGCGCTTTGATTTCGACGTCGTCGGCCACTATGCGCGCCCTGATGTATTTCTGTTGAACGTCAACGGTTAAGGATTGGGTAAATGGACCGCAACCAACGCATTGACTTGCATACACACACCTTCTTCAGCGACGGCGTCCTGCTGCCGAGCGAGCAGTTGCGCCGCGCGGTGGCAAAGGGCTATGGCGCGATCGCGATCACCGATCACGCCGATGCCTCGAACATGGAGCATGTGCTGACCGCGCTGCGGCACTTTGCCGAGCAGCAGTCCGGCGACTTTGATCTGGCCTTTATCCCAGGGATCGAGCTGACCCACGTCGCGCCGCGCAGCATCGCCCGGCTCGCACGTCGCGCAAAGGACCTCGGCGCGGGGTTAGTGGTCGTGCACGGCGAGACGCTGGTCGAACCGGTGGCGCCGGGCACGAACGCGGCGGCGGTCGCGTGTCCTGATGTGGACATCCTGGCTCATCCGGGCATGATCACGCTGGAGGAGGCGCGCCAGGCCGCAGCCAACGGCATCTATCTCGAGATCACGTCGCGCCGTGGGCATAGCCTTGCCAATGGGCACGTCGCGCAGGTGGCGCGGGAGGCGGGCGTGGGCCTGGTGCTAAACACCGACACGCACGAGCCGGGCGATATGATCGACCAATCCATGGCGCGGCTCGTCGCTGCGGGCGCCGGGCTGAACCCGGATGAGGTCGAGGCGGCTACGGTAACCAACCCGCAGACGCTCGTCGATCGGGCGGGCCTTCGGTGGGCAGGTATACAGCGCGCCTAGCGCTCCCTTCAACCGTGAGCGTCTATTTCGACTATGCGCGCTTTCTCCTGCCCTTGATGCTGACCACGATCGTACAGGGGCTGGGCAGCCAGGTGCTCAATGGCGGCATGGCGCGCATGCCGCACGCCATGGATACGCTGGCCAGCTTTGGGTTGGCGTGGGGCATCACCACCTTTCTGCTCAGCCCGCTGCTGCAGGTGCGCAACCTCGG
>CAZLMZ010000344.1:0-2419 GCA_964560475.1 uncultured Anaerolineae bacterium | reverse complement strand
GTGAGCGTGTGCAGCACCTTTGCCCTGCTGGTGGTGCCGTTCGTGCGTGCTGTGCCGATCGCGCTGCCGCTCCTGGTGACCTATGTAGGGATCGTCGTCGAGCTAGGGATCGTGACGTGGGGCTACCGGCGCTACGTGCGCGGTGCGCTGGCTCAGCGGGGCCGCCCGCTCAGCTACAGCTACATCCTGCACTTTTTCTGGCCCTTGGCGCTGATCATGGCCGTACAGGGGTTCAGCAGGCCGCTGATCAATCTCTTTGTCTCGCGTGCCGCAGGCGGCGCACAGGCGCTGGCCGTGTTGACCGTGGTCTATCCGCTCGGCAACCTGCCCTACGGCTGGCTAAATGAGATGCGCGCCCTGCCGACGGCGTTCAAGGAGCAGGAGCACGCGTTGGCTCGCCTGTGGCGCTTTGCGGTCGGCTGCGGGCTGGCGGTCTTTATCACGATGATCTTGCTGTACTGGACACCGCTGCGGGTCTATATCCTGCGCACCCTGGTCGGCGTCGAGGAAGCGTTGGCCGTGCAGGCGCGCGCCCCCCTGATCGTGTTTTCCTTTTTCCCGCTGGTGGTGATGGCCCGCGCCTACCTGCACGGCGTGGGCTTGCTCGAGCACCGCACGGGTGCCCTGGCCCCCAGCGGACCGGCACGGATCGCTGCCATCCTCGTCGCCCTGCTGATCTTTTCCAGGACCGAGGTTGCAGGCGCGACGCAGGGCGTAGGGGCACTGCTGGCAGGGTTCGTGGTCGAGACGGGCAGCGTGTGGCTGGGCTTACGCGGACCGTGGCAGCGCTCCAGGCCAGGGGTGCGGTCGGACGCTGCCGGTACCCACTGATCGATCTGTGAGGGCGCACCGGCCTCCCGAAAGCAGGTCGTGTGCAAGGAGAGTCTACTATGCGACACAGTCATACGATCAAGACTATGCTCTTCCGACTCATTGTGCTGGCCCTGCCGCTGGTCGTGGCGGGCACGTCCGGCGTGCAGGCACGCTCCGGTGGTGCCCTGCAGGGCATAGCGGCGGCGACGGCCCCGCCGGCACTGCAGCTCGCGCTGGTCGAGTTTGCCACCGGCCTGAGCCAGCCGGTGAGCATGACGAACGCGGGGGACGATCGTCTCTTTGTTGTGGAAAAGGCAGGCCGCATTCGCATTGTCCGGACGAATGGGACAGTCGAACCGACCCCTTACCTCGACATTGCAGGCCGCGTCGACAGTTCCGGCGGAGAGATGGGCCTCCTTGGGCTGGCCTTTCACCCGGACTATGCGAGCAACGGCTATTTCTACGTGAACTATACGACCAGCAGCGGGGGGACGCGGCGGACGCATATCTCGCGGTTCAGCGTCAGCACGAATGCCGACCAGGCCGATCCGGGCAGCGAGAACGTGCTGCTGACCGTCGACCAGCCGGCAGCCAACCACAACGCCGGCGATATTCACTTTGGGCCAGACGGTTTGCTGTACATCCCGCTGGGCGATGGCGGGAACAGCAGCACGGCGCAGAATATGGGCCTGCTGCTGGGCAAGGTATCGCGCATCGATGTCGACATGGCATCGGGCAGCGTGGCTGACTGCTACGGTGTTGGGAGCGGGGACTATACTGTGCCGTCCACCAACCCGTTCGTCGACGGTGCAGGCGGCAGCTGCGACGAGATCTGGGCCGTCGGCTTTCGCAATCCCTGGCGCTCGAGTTTCGACCGTGCGACCGGTGACCTGTACGTGGGAGACGTCGGCCAGGGCCAGTGGGAAGAGATCGACGTGCACCCAGCCGGCTCGCCCGGCGGCCAGAACTATGGCTGGCCCTGTTACGAGGGGGATCACGTCTACAACACGACCGGCTGTGCACCTATCTCGAACTATACGTTTCCCATTTTCGAGTACAGCCACAGCGATGGCTGCGCCGTGATCGGCGGTTACGTATACCGCGGTACCGCTTACCCGCCGATGGTTGGGCGTTACCTGTTGGCCGACTATTGCAGCGGGAACTCTTGGGATCTGGCGCACGTTGACGGTGGATGGCAGGCTACCCAGCACCCCTCTCTGGGCGCTAGCGGAACTGCTGCCCTGGGCGAGGACGTACACGGCGAGCTATACGTGGCCAACCTCGGCCAGGGCGTGCTCTACCAGGTGCAAGAGACCAGCGCGGTGCCCTATCTCTCGATCGACAAGCAGGCACCGGGGATCGTTGCCGTCGGTGAGCCGATCACCTATACCTTGACCATCGCCAATGACGGCAACGTCGCCGCCAGCGGCCTCGTCGTGACCGATCGCGTCCCTGTCGGTGCAACCTACCTGCCGGACAGCGGCGGCACGCGGGTCGGTGAGGTGGTTAGCTGGACGTTTCCCAGCCTGGCATCAGGCGAGTTGGTAACACGTACCTTTGCCGTAACTGCCAGCACCACGATCGTCAACGATGACTACCGTGTCAG
>CAZLMZ010000343.1:1682-3747 GCA_964560475.1 uncultured Anaerolineae bacterium | reverse complement strand
CTAGCCACTTTTCCCCAACCCAATCCAACCTATCCCGTCGCCGGAGGGGAGCAAGATATGCTATACTATGGGTGCGGCGTCGTCCAACCTGCAGTAGAGAGGAATGATGGAGCAGAGGGGACCTTCGTCTCGGTGGGGACAAACCACAAAGCTGCTGATGGCCCTGGTGCTGATCAGCCTGATCGCGTTCGTGCTCTATGGCGTGCGCACCGTGCTCGCGCCGCTGGTGCTCGCCTCGCTATTTGCCTATATCGTGGCCCCGGTGGTGGGCTGGCTAAAGAGACGCCTTCACCTTCCGCGCGGGCTGGGCGCGCTGCTGATCTACCTGATCGGGCTGGGCTTGCTTGCGGCCGCGCCGGCCGTCCTGATCCCGACCGTCGTTAATAACGTGAGCGATCTGGTCAACAGCCTGAACAGCATCATCAACAGTGCCCTCGCCTGGCTGGATCAGACGCAGCAGATCACAATCTTGGGACGCGCCATTCCTCTCCCGGCCCTCGAACTTCCTGCCATCAATCTCGACCGGATCATCACCCTGATCCAGCAGGGGATCTCGCCCGTCGCCGGCGGGTTCTTTTCGGTGTTGAGAGCGTTGGGTTCGGCGGTGACGTCGTTCTTGTTCATGGCCGTGGTAGCGTTCTACCTGATGGTGGATGCCGAGCAGATCGGCCCGGCGCTAGTCCGGCTCGCCCCGCCATCACACCGCGAGGAAGCAGCAAAGCTGCTGCAGCAGATCAACGCGACCTGGAACGCGTTCGTGCGCGGGCAGTTGCTGCTCTCCCTCAGCGTGGGCACAGTGACGGCGATCGCGATGGCCGCGCTCGGCGTGCGCTTTGCCATCGCCCTGGGCATTGTCGCAGGCGTGCTGGAGATCGTCCCTGGCCTAGGGCCTATCCTCTCCGCTATACCCGCCGTCCTGTTGGCGCTCTTTGAGGGAGCAGCCAGCCTGCCGCTGACCCATTTCTGGGCTGCGGTCGTCGTCGCGGGGGCCTACGTCCTGATCCAGCAGTTGGAGAATAACCTCCTCGTGCCGCGCATCCTCGGTGCGTCGCTCGAACTCCATCCGCTGGTAGTGATCGTGGGCGTGCTGGCAGGCGCCACGCTGTGGGGCATCCTCGGCGCGCTGCTGGCAGCACCGACGATCTCGACGCTGCGCGTCGTGGTGGGCTACATCTATCGCAAGCTGCTCGATATGGAGCCCTTTCCCGAGCCGCCGCCCTTTCCCGAGCGCGTTGTAGACCGTGATGTACGCGCGATCCTGTTCGACCTGGACGGCACTTTGCTCGACACGGACGAGCTGGTGATCGAGTACGTCGCCGAGCGCCTGCGCAAGGTGCCGCTGCTGCGGCACCTGTACAACAGCCAGCGGTTGGCACGACGGATCATGGCCGGCAGCGAGCAGCCGCTGGCGTTCATCCAGCGCTGGCTGGACCTGTTTGGGGCGGACGGCCATACCCTCTCGTGGGGCAAGTGGCTCGAGATGATGAATGACCAGCTCGACGCATCGCGCTATCTGCCGGTGGACGGGGTGATCGACCTGATCCGCCGGATCAGCAGACACTATGACCTGGCGATCGTGACCTCGCGTAACCGTGCGGACGTGGATCAGTTCATAGAAGACTTTCAGTTGAACAAGTGTTTTGCCGCAGTGGTAGCTTGGGATGACGTCCGGCGCCACAAACCTTCTCCCGACCCGATCCGCTGTGCGGCTAAGCGGCTGGGCCGTACGCCCGAGCAGTGCATCCTAGTCGGGGACACGCCACTCGACATCCGCGCCGGGCAGCGGGCTGGCGCCTTGACGGTGGGGGTGCTCTGTGGTTTCGGCGAGCGGCCCCAGATGGAACGGCAGGAGCCGGACCTGATCTTGGATACGACGGCCGACCTGATCGAGCACCTGCCTAACGGGTTCGAGCCAGATGACGATCAGCCCGAACCCAGCCCGTGCGACGCGACCTCAACGTCAACTCCAATGCCCGTGTAGGCTCTGTGGCCCGCGAGCCGCCTTTCCTTCTCCAGATAGACAATCATCCTCGCCAATCATCCACTTGCATGATGATCGCTTGCC
>CAZLMZ010000343.1:0-1582 GCA_964560475.1 uncultured Anaerolineae bacterium | reverse complement strand
GTCCTGATGTCCACGCACCAGATGCACCAGGTGGAGGAGCTGTGCGACCGCATCGCGCTGATCCACGAGGGACGCAACGTGCTGTACGGCGATCTGGACCGGATCCGGCGCCGTTATGCAGGCAATGCGGTGCTGCTGCAGACGGACGATGCGCTCCCTGCCCTGGCCGGCGTGACGGACGTGTCACGGCAGAACGGCGATTACAGGCTGACACTGGCGCAAGGGACCACGCCGCAAGCGGTGCTGGAGCGCCTGGTATCGAGCGGCGTGCAGGTCGACAAGTTCGAGATCGCCATGCCCACGCTGGACGAGGTCTTTGTCCGGATCGTGACCGGCGCCGGAAAAGGGGAAGGTGCGTGATGCACAAGTTATGGGCGATCGCAGGCTATGAATACCAGCGGCACGTGCGCAGGCCGAGCTTTTTGCTGTCCCTGCTCAGCGTGCCGCTGCTGGTGGCGATCGTGATCGGGATCTCGGCCCTGGTCGACGCGCTACGACCCTTGCGAGCCCAGGCGGTCGGTTACGTCGATCCCTCTGGCACACTGCCCGCGGCGCTGGCCGAGCGGGGTACGCTGGGGATCGGCGACGGCGTGACCTGGGTGCGGTTTGACACCGAGGCAGCGGCGCAGGACGCCCTGGCGGCAGGCACGATCGCGGCCTACTATCACTTGCCGAGGGATTACCCGGCCACACGCCAGGGAGAGCTGGTCTATGCCGAGGAACCGGACCCTGCTGCCGCGCGCCAGCTACGCGAACTGCTACGCGCCGTGCTGGTGGCGGGACAACCCACCGCAGTCGTACGGCGGATCGTGGAGGGCAGCAGGCTCGTCATACGGCTGCCCGGTGCCGTGCCCGGCGGGCCACGCGAGTTCCGCGGCGCGCCGACGGCAGGGCAGTTGCTGCCCGCATTGACCGGCCTGGTTCTGATGCTACTCACCTTTGTCAGCAGTGGGTACCTGATGGGCGCAGTGGGGGATGAAAAGGCAAACCGGACGATGGAAATCCTGCTTACCTCCGCTTCGGCCCTGGAGCTAATGGCCGGCAAGGTGCTGGGGATCATTGGCGTTGCCCTCACGCAGTTCGTCGTCTGGGTAGGGTTATCCGCCCTCTTCCTGGCGGTGGGGCAGACGGTCCTCGACGTGGCGTGGCTGCAGGACCTGCGTCCCGACCCAGCGGCGCTGGCGATCGCAGGGGCGGTGGCTCTCCCTTCCTACGTGCTCCTGGGTGGACTGATGGCGGCGCTGGGCGCGCTGCTCGACGAAGCGCAGGGCAGCCAGCAGGTCGCGTTGGTCGCGACGATGCTCTATATGACGCCGCTGATCTTGATCGTGCCGATGATGCGCGCGCTGAACGCTCCGGCCATGGTTGCCTTGAGCATTGCGCCATTCACGGCACCGGTGGTACTGCCGCTGCGCGCTGCGTTTGCGGTCGTGCCCTCCTGGCAGGTCGTGGCCAGCGTGACGGTGCAGGTACTGTGCGCAGCCGGTGCGGCGTGGCTCGCCGGGCGTGCGCTCCGGATGGGTGCGCTGCGCTATGGACGGCGCGTCCGCTGGCGCGAGCTGTGGGGTGGGGCCTTGCCACA
>CAZLMZ010000342.1:0-3766 GCA_964560475.1 uncultured Anaerolineae bacterium | reverse complement strand
GAGCTGGGCGAGTCCTTCTTGAACACGAAACCGTGCAGACCCTCCCCGGCCAGTTCCTCCACACGCCTGTGCGCCCACGCGGTCATTCCGTCCGTATAGTCGGTACCGGACTTGGGCGCGAAAAGGCGTGGCGCATCCGGGTCTCCTACCAGGCGCATCGACTCGCGCGGGGTAGCAAGTCCCATCTCCACCTCCGGGCAGACCGGCACCCATTCCACGTAACGGCCTAGCTCGTTGACCAGGAAAGGGTCGCGCTTGTGTCCACCATCGTAGCGCACGGGCTCCCCGAGCAGGCATGTGCTGATGCCCAAGCGGATGCGTGGTCCCTCGCTCGTTCCTTCATGCCTGTTGGACATGCGTGCTGTCTCCTTGTCTGCATGCCAAAGTTGGGCTGCAGCCTACCGACGGTGACCGCCATGGGAGATTTGCCGAACGTGCCACCAGATGCCAGGAAGACGACGCACCTTTTCCCAGCGGTCCAGGTGCGCCCGGCGCGAGAACACGTCGCCATCGTGAGCCTGGATGTCGTCGAGGATCGCCCGGTACAGCTCAGCCGCGGCAGCGATGGCCAGACGCCCATCCCGGTGGAGCAAGGCGATGCCGGGCATCGCCTCCTCGTACAGGCGCTGGGTGCGCTCGATCTCATAGTCGACCAGCGCTCGCCAGCGGTCGCTGACTCTGCCCTCCGCAATGTCCGCTTCACGGAGGCCGAATGCCGCCATATCCTCTCGCGGCAGGTATAGGCGCCCATTGTCCCAGTCTTCTTGAACGTCGCGGAGGATATTCGTGAGTTGCAGGGCGACCCCAAGCTTCACGGCATAGGGGATGGCCTGGGGCCCCTCAAAGCCGACGATGTGCATCGACATGAGCCCGACTGTGGAGGCAACGCCATACGCGTATTCGGCCAGCTGCTCAAAGGTCTCGTAGCGTGTCACATCCACGTCTTTTGCCACACCATCGATTAGCTGGTGCGCATAGAGGGGTGGGATGCGATAGCGCGCGATCGTGTCTGCCCACGCGAGGGCGACCGGGTCATCGCCAGCCGGTGGCCTGCAGAGCGCACGCTCCCGCCACTGCTCCAGGTCTCGCAAGGGGGATCCGCTGTGGCGATCGACCAGATCGTCGGTGACGCGACAGAACGCATACAGGGCGCGCACGGCGCGACGCTTGGCAGGTGGCAGAAAGCCAGAAGCCAGGTGAAACGTCTTGCTGTGCTGCCGTGTGAGCTCGGCGCAGTAGGTATAGGCCTGGCCAAGCGTCTCTCGGTCCACATCGACCGAGCGATACGGATGGTCGTGTCCAAGGGGCTCGTGGGCTAAAGAAGCCAGCCTACGCTCCCATGATGCGGTTGTGCCCAAGTTTCCTCCCTGCCGGGCGGGCCTCGTCCTAGAATGCGCGTCCTCGTCTGCTACGATCCCACGATCAGGTTCTCCGCGATCTTGGCCGAGGACAGGACCCCAGGGAGCCCTGCTCCTGGATGCGTCCCTGCGCCGACGAGGTAAAGGCGCTCGATGTCTTCCGAGCGGTTGTGCGGCCTGAACCATGCCGACTGGCGAAAGATCGGCTGCACCGAGAACGCGGAACCGAGGTAACTGTTGAGCGTGTCCCGAAAGTGCAGCGGATCGATATAGTGCTCAGTCACAATGTTCTCTTGTAGATCGGGCAAGTAGTTGTCCTCGAGGAACTGTATGATCGTGTCCCGGTACGGCTTGGCGGCTTGCGTCCAGTCGACGCCGGCGCCAAGATGTGGGACGGGCGACAGGACGTAGAACGCCTCGCAGCCCTCGGGAGCGAGCGATGGATCGGTGATGGTCGGCATGTGTAGATAGAGCGAAAAGTCGTCCGCCAGCACCTTCCGCCGAAAGATGTCGTCCAGCAGGCCCTTGTACCGCTTTCCCAGGATGATGTTGTGGTGTGCCAGACCCGAGTCGAGATAGCGGCGCTTGGTGCCGAAATAGATCACGAACAGTGACATGCTGTACTCTGTGCGTCGATAGCGCGCGTCGCTGTTACGCCGGCGATGCTCTGCCGGGATGAGCTGCATGTAGGTGTATGCTGCTTCCGCGTTCGAGATCACGTGGTCAGCTCTGTGTTTACTGCCGTCCGCTAACCGGACGCCGACGGCACGCCCGTGCTCGACGAGGATCTCTTCTACCTCGCTGTTGAGATGGATCTGCCCGCCAAGCTCCTCGATCAACCGTACCAGGGCGTTGATGATAGCGCCCGTGCCCCCAAGTGCAAAGTGGACGCCCCATTCTCGCTCCAGATAGTGGATCATCGTGTAGATCGAGGTGGTGGTGAATGGGTTGCCACCGACCAGGAGCGGGTGGAAAGAGAAGCAGCGCCGGAGGAAATCGTGCTCGATGAACTGAGAGACATAAGCATAGACCGTCTTGTGCGACTGCAGGCGGATCAGGTCGGGCGCGATGCGCAGCATATCCGTGATCTTGAGGAACGGCTTGTCGGCCAGCTCGAGAAATCCCTTCTCAAAGATGGGCCGGGTCTTGCCCATCATGCGACGGTACCCATCCTTGTCCGGCGGATTCCACTGCTCGATCTGGTCGAGGATAAAGTCCATGTCCCCATTGTAGTTGAAATGGCGCCCCGTGTGATCGTAGATGCGGTAAAAGGGATCGCAGGGCACGAACTGCACATAGTCCTCGCGCTGGCGTCCAGCGAGGCGAAAGATGTCATCGAACATAAAGGGGGCAGTGACGACCGTCGGCCCACCGTCGAACTTGAAGCCGTCAATCTCGTAGACATAGCCTCGTCCCCCCGGCTTGTCTCGCTTCTCAAAGACCTCGACCTCGTAGCCGTGCGCGGCGATGCGTGCCGCTGCACCCAGTCCCCCGAAGCCACTGCCGATCACGATTACTTTCGGCATCTGCCCCTCTCCTTTCACTCGCTGCCCCCTGTGCCGGTCCGTCCTCACACGGGTCCCGCTGCGGGGCCCGAGCGTATTATACGTGTGTTGCGTGGTTCGACAAGCGGGCGTGTCTCAGCCAACTCTTGCAGGCTCCTCGCGCGGTGCAGGACAGGCCAGATCAGGCACGTTGAGGATGCGCTGCCACACGAACGGCGCCAGCGCTCCCACGATCACGGCACCGAGGACGCCCGGCGCCGACGCCCCGAACTGGTCGATCAGGAATCCACCCAGGGCGGGAGCGATGACCCGTGCCAGACTCGAGAGTGCTGCAGACAAGCCAAGCGTCCCGCCTATCTCTTCGCGATAGACTGACTTGGTCAGGGCGCTGCTGCTGACCACGTTGAGTACGCCACCCGAAAACGCAAGGGGCGCCAGCGAAGCAAGCAGGGCCGGTACACTGGCAGTGAACGCCCATGCAAGCAGCGACAGAGAGAGGATCACCGTTCCGCCCAGGATCAACTGCTTGTCAGTGAGGCGGTTCGTCAACAGCGTGATGCCACCACCTTGGACCAGGACCACGAGGATCCCCACGTAGGTGAGCACATAGCTCGTCGACTGCGCGGTGAGCTCCAGGCGTTGCTCAGCAAACAGGGCAAAGATGGTCTGGAACATGGTAAAAGCCAGGCCAAAGAGCAATTGGAAGGTCAGCAGCGGGCCCACGCAGGGGTGTTGTAAGGCGTTCAGGAGCGAGCGTGCCGTGATTCGAGTGGCCGAGCTATGTGCACGCTCACTCCGTTCTTTCAGCGGAAGCGACTCGGGAAGCAGAAACAGCACGCCGAGCAGGTTGGCTGCGGACAGCCCCGCCGCTACCCATGCAGGCAACGCATAGTTTCCGCCCGC
>CAZLMZ010000341.1:0-3778 GCA_964560475.1 uncultured Anaerolineae bacterium | reverse complement strand
CCCGTGTCGTTGAGCCGGTAGTAGCGTCGGGGACGCGGGCCCTCCACGGACCACTCGCTGTCGAGCAGCCCCTGTTCCTCCAAACGACGCAGCAGCGGGTAGAGCGTGCCCTGATCGATCTCCAGGCCCTGGTCGGCGAGCCGCTGGGCCAGTGAGTACCCATATTGCTCCTCATCGAGCTGGCTGAGCACGGTCAGCACCAGCGTGCCACGGCGCAGTTCCGATATCAGGTTCTCTGTTGGGTCGGTCATCCTAACCCCCTTCCTATGCCATACATTATACCATATGATATACACTATTGTCAAGAGGGAATTATAAGGTATTGCCTCTTGATTTCCTTTCCGCAAGGGGCTGCACCAAGCAACGCCCCGTTGGGTCGCTTGCCACAACTGTGGGACCAGTGTACAATGTCTGGCATTGGTTCTGGAGTACGGCCACGAGCGAGGAGGATATCGGGTGGACGAACTAGTGAAACTGGTCTCGCAAAAGACGGGCATCCCGGAGAGTACTGCCCAGCAGGCGGTCGAGGTCGTGCTGAACTATATCAAGGGCAAGCTGCCTGCCCCGATCGCGGCCCAGGTGGATAACGTGGTCAAAGGGGGCGGAGCGGCAGGCCTGGGCAAGGGGCTGGGCGGTATCCTGGGCGGCTAGGAGAGTAGCAACCAGCTACCCGGGAGGCCCCTAGAGACCCCAGGGGTTTCCCGGAACGCCCAGGGCCTCGTGTACCTGCGGCGCCGCTACCTCGCACAGACCGGCCCGCAGCGCAGAGAGTACCGGCGTCATGAGTTGCAGCTCGTGCGCCAGCTCGTGGCGTTGATCGCTCGCACGATAGCCCGTGGCGCGGTAGAGCGTGGTCACGCCACGCAGGGTGTCTTCTAGCTCGCGCAGCGACTGCGCGGAGGTGCGCTCGGCGAGCACGTGGCGCAGGGTCGTGCCAATCAACTGTACCAGGGCAATGAGAAGGCCGGTGAGATTGAGTGGGCTGGTCTCGCGGTCAGCGCAGGCGATGACTCGTTCGAGGAAGGAGGCCATGGTGCCCAGGCGGTCCATCAACCACTGGCGCTCGCCGTCCTGCAGAGGCACGGGCCGGAGGTCACATTCACATACAGCAAGCGTCTCGCAGGTCTTGAGCAAGTAGCGCGAGAGCGGCGTCACCCCCCTGCTGAGGCGCCGGACGAGCTCGGACCAACGGTCGAGCGGCGCGGTCGGTAGACCCGCCAACTGCTCGATGAACCAATAAGGTGTTTCCTGCCCCTCGATCGTCGCCACGGCAAGCAGACACGCCACCTGCCCCACGCCGATGAGCTCACGTGAGACGGCGACCGAGGCGCCAGACTGTGTTTGCATGGTTCCCCCCCAGCGCACACCAGCAAGCGCAACGGCCTCAGATTCTTATGTCATTATAGCACGCCTCAGCAAGCGTGGCAAGGTACGCCGTGGGGCGACCGCATTCGGGTCTGCGGCCGCACACCTATCGGCCGAACCGGATCTGGCAAGGCGTGCCCACACAACCGCAGCGAAGGGACTGAATGAGCGATCGAGGACGCGTACAGCTTTTCGACGAGTGGGCAGGGCGCTATGACGCTTGCGTACAGCGTGACGCCGGGCTGCACGAGGGATATGAGGATGTGCTAGAGCAGGTTACGCGTGCTGCTGGCGCCGGCGCCGGGATGCGGGTGCTCGACCTAGGCATCGGAACCGGCAACCTGGCCCAGCGGTTCCTGGACCTGGGTTGCGAGGTGTGGGGCACCGACTTTTCGCCGGCGATGCTCGCAAAGGCGCGAACGAAGGTGCCTCAGGTCAGGCTCCTTGCGATGGACCTTCTGTCTCAACGCTGGCCTGAAGAGCTGACGGGCCAGCGGTTCCAGCGCATCGTGTCAAGTTATGTCTTTCACGAGTTCGACCTGACGATCAAGGTGAAGCTGATCGCACGGCTGGGACGCGATCACCTGGCCCAAGGGGGACGGATCGTGATCGGGGACGTGGCCTTCGCTGACAGGCAGGCGCTGGAGGAGGCCGGCGCCGACCACTGGGACGAGGATGAATACTACTGGGAGGCGGACGAGGCGATCGCAGCGTGCGAGAAGGCCGGGCTGGCAGCCACGTACACGCAGGTCTCGCCCTGCGCGGGCGTATTTGTGGTCCGGCCTATGTCTGTGTCCCAGCCGGGCGCCTGACGCGCGCCCGCGCGGTCCAGTCATCGCGGCCATGCCCAAAGTGGAGGCTGCAGACGTAGCTGTTCTCCGAGTGGAGCCTGTGGATCTGGGGCAGGATGCCATAGAGCGCGAGCGCAACCTGCTGGAGGTGCAGGTTGATGGCTGAAGCGGTATCCCCTCCCCCGAATTCGTGCCGGCTGCCCATCAGAGAAGTGACAGGCCGACGTAGGGCGCTGCCCACTCGCGCAGAGTGAGGTCAGGCTCCCACCACACCCCGTGCCGCTGGCCAAACTGCCAGATCAAGGTCCGCTCGTAGAGCATGTACAGGGCAAAACGCTCGGCATAACCTGGGCGTAGCGACCTGCGCTGGGTGTAGACAGCCAGGAAGGCACGGGCCAGGTCGAGGTCCTCGCCGGCAAACACAGCCGTCGTGCGAGAGAGGTCCTGCTCCTCATCGCCGACCCAGGCGTCCATATAGTCAAATACGCCGCTGACCTGCCAGGTGCCCTCGTCCTGCACGACGACGAGGTTCCCCTCCTTGTAATCGCCATGCACGAAGCACGGCTGAAAGGGGACGGCGAGGGCGGCCCGGTTTCGGGCGATGACCTCCTCCACCCAGGCCACGTCGGCATCGGTGGTGCGGCCGGAGAGCGAGGCTGCCTCTTGGACAAAGAGACGGATGCGTGACAAGACCCACTCGTCGTAGGGGGTGTCGAAAGGACGGATCGTGTCCGTGGCGAGATCGTACTGGCCGGCACAGGGCCAGGTGAGCCGGTGCAGCTCAGCGAGGGTCTCGCCCATGGCACGGGCGATGCCGCGCAGGTCGGTTGGGTGGAGCGCTGCCCTGACTTGAGGATCGCTGAGCTGGAGGCCGGGCAGGCAGGGCATGATCACATAGCTCCAGCCAAAGATGTCGTCCCTGGGGTCGAGAAGATAGGGCCAGGGGACGGGCGCACGGGTGTGGGCGTACAGAAGGTCGGTGAAAAAGCGCTCCCGCGGGAACTGGTGAGGCCAAAAGGGCGCGCCGCGCAGGACGTATTGGCCGGTGGTGCTGGTCAGGTAGAGGTTCTGGCCAAAGTTGCCAGCTGAGATGGCTTCAGCGTGGAGGAATCGGCCGAGGTCAAAGCGGTCGAGCGCCGCCTGGAACTGGGCCGGGGAGAGTTCGCCGAGGCGGTGTGAGTAGCGGACCACGGTGGTGTGACGACCTTTCTGGGACTAGAGACCTGTTTCCGTAGAGGCAGCGTTTGCTCTCTCGAAGGACCGGCGTTCGGGGGAGCGAGGTGGTATCTCTGATGGACACCTCAAGGAAACGGGTTTCGCGTGAGTGGCACCTTAATGGCCAAGAAAGACATTGTGCCTGGGCACGGGGTTGCCGTGCAGGCGGCGGAAGGAGGCGATCTGACCGACGTGCGTCAGAGCGTCGGAGAGGGGGCCGTTGAGCACGTGCCAGAAGGGATGGCCGTCGATGTGCAGGGCAAATAGCGCCTGCTCGTCGAGCACGGCGAGACGATCGCGCGTCGCCGCGAGCAAGGCGAGGACGTGCAGGCGCTGCTCGTCCGGATCGGCCGGCCGCTGCGGCGCTCCCTCGCCCACGACGGTGGCGTGGACCCAGTTGACCAGGC
>CAZLMZ010000340.1:2445-3797 GCA_964560475.1 uncultured Anaerolineae bacterium | reverse complement strand
AACTGGATGGAGAACATCCGCGACTGGTGCATCAGCCGCCAGTTGTGGTGGGGGCACCGCATCCCAGTCTGGTACTGCGACGCCTGCGGAAAAGAGTTTGCGGAGGAGGAGGATCCAACCGAGTGCCCTGCGTGCGGCGCGGGCGAGCTGCGCCAGGATCCCGACGTGCTCGATACGTGGTTCTCCTCGGGCCTGTGGCCCTTTAGCACGCTCGGATGGCCAGACGAGACGGCCGACTATCAGTACTTTTACCCGACCTCGGTGCTCGAAACCGGCTACGACATTCTGTTTTTCTGGGTAGCCCGCATGATCATGATGGGCCTCGAGTTCACGGGCGAGGTCCCATTCCATACCGTTTACCTGCACGGGTTGGTGCGCAACGAGCGCGGCGAAAAGATCAGCAAGTCGCTGCCCGACGCAGAGCGGTACGACCCGATCAACGTGATCGAGGAGTATGGCTGCGACGCGCTGCGCTTTGCCCTCGTTACCAGCAGCACGCCAGGCAACGACGCCAAGCTCTCGCCGACGCGCATCGAGGCAGCACGCAACTTTGCCAACAAGATCTGGAACGCGACGCGCTACGTGCTCAGCCACGTCAGCGGCCCGGAGCGCGCCGAGCCCGCAGCGCCAGATCCCGCGGCGCTGTCGCTCGTCGACCGCTGGATCATCAGCCGCTCGAACCACCTGATCCACGAGGCGAACCGTCTCTTTGAGGCCTACCAGTTCGGCGAGGCCGGGCGCCAGATCCAAGAGTTCCTGTGGAACGAGTTCTGCGACTGGTACATCGAGATCAGCAAGGTGCGCCTCTATGGAGAGGACGAAGAGGCCAAGGCGACCGCGCGCCAAGTGCTGGTCTATGTCCTGGAACGCTCGCTGCGCCTGCTGCATCCCTTTATGCCCTTTGCCACCGAGACCTTGTGGCAGGCCCTGCCCCACGCCGGGCCCGCGCTGATTGTCGCCCCCTGGCCCGAGGAGACGTGGCGCGACGAGGCGGCAGAAGAGCAGATGACCTCGCTGATGGACGTGGTGCGCGCGATCCGTAACATACGCGCCGAGTACGACGTGCAGGCCGGCCGGCGCATCCCGGCGATCCTGGCGGCGGGCGAGCTGACCGGTTTCTACCAGGCACACCGCGAGGCGCTGTCTAGGCTCGCTCACCTGGACGAGGGTAAACTCACCATCTCCAAGGCGCTGACAAAGGCGCCCGCCAAGGCACTGACCGTCGTGCAGGGCGGGATCCAGGCCTACCTGCCGCTGGGCGGCTTGGTCGACATCGAGGCCGAGCAGGAGCGCATCTCGATCGAGATGGAGGACCTGACCAAGCGCATTGCCGACGTCGAGATCCGCCTGCG
>CAZLMZ010000340.1:0-2345 GCA_964560475.1 uncultured Anaerolineae bacterium | reverse complement strand
GGATCCGCGCCTCGCCGCCCGCGCGCTGCGGCGACACAGTAGTCGATGGCAGGAGGCACAACATGAGAGGCGTCGTTTTTCCTGGCGACAGAAGGGCAGAGGTGAGGGATTTTCCCGATCCAGAGCCCGGGCCGGGCGAGGTCGTCGTCCGGATCAAGGCCGCGGGCCTGTGTGGCAGCGACCTGCACCTCTACCGGCAGACGGCTGCCCAACGTGCCGGCAACGACACCATCCCTGGACACGAACCGAGCGGCGTCGTCGAGACCCTCGGCCCGGGCGTCGACACAGTCCAGGTCGGCGATCGCGTCTCTGTGTACCACTATCGCGGCTGCGGGCACTGCAAGCACTGTCGCGCCGGCAACGTAATGTGGTGCGCCGAGCGCCGCGGCTACGGAGGGCCGATTCACGGCGCCGATGCCGACCTACTCCTCACCGACGCACGCAACTGCATGCCCCTGCCCGACGAACTCAGCTACGCCCATGGCGCTCTGATGGCCTGCGCCGCCGGGACCGCCTTTTCCTCGATGCACAAGCTGCAGGTCTCGGGCCAGGACACGCTCGTCATTTTTGGCCAGGGCCCGGTGGGGCTGTGCGGCCTGCTCGTCGCCAAGGCCCTCGGCGGGCGCGTGATCGGCGTTGACCCGATCCCCGAGCGCCGTGCGCTGGCCCTCCAGCTCGGTGCCGACAAAGCCCTCGACCCCGGGCAGACCGACGTGCTCACCGCAGTGCGCGACCTGACGCATGGCGACGGCGCCGACCTGGCCTTCGAGACCTCGGGCAGCGCTGCCGGCCAGAACGGCGCCGTCGACTGCCTGCGTCTCGGTGGCAAAGCGGTCTTTGTCGGCTTTGGGGTCCAGGACAAGACGCTCAACCCCTCCCAGTTCATCGGCCGCCAGTTGACGCTGATGGGCTCCTTTGTCATGCCGGTCTACATGTACTATGACCTGGCCCAGTTCGTCCTCGACCACGACCTCCCGCTCGACCGCATGGTCACGCACCGCTTTCCGTTGGAGCAGGCCCCCGAGGCCTTTGCCCTCTTTGACCGGGGGGCGACGGGCAAGGTCGTCCTGGAGTGGGCGTGAGTATGCGCGCCCAAGCCGTCGTCTTTACCGGACAGAACGAGGCCGCGTTCCGCGACGTGACCTGTCCCGACCCGGCGGCGGGAGACATCGTCGTCCGCATCACCCATTCCTGGATCAGCAACGGCACCGAGGGCTCCTACCTGCGCGGCGAACGCATTGCCGGCGACACGCCCTACCGCGCTGGCGACCCGTGGCCCTTTCCGATCGTGCCCGGCTACCAGAAGGTGGGCACCGTCGAGTGGGTCGGCGCCGAGGTCGAGGACATTGCCGTCGGCGAGACTGTCTTTGCCGCCATGGGCAAGGTCGAGGGCATGTTCTCCTCCATGGGCGGGCACGTCTCGCCCTCGGTCAGTCCGCGAAGCCAGGTCTGGAAGCTGCCGCCCGGTGCGGACCCGCTCGCCTACGCCGGGCTGGTGTTGACCCAGGTCGGCTATAACTGCGGCGCGCGCGCCCCGCTGTGCGTCGGCGGTGGAGCAGTCGTGCTGGGGGACGGCATGGTCGGCCTGTGGGCGGCACAGACGCTGGCCTGGCGTGGGGCGGATGTCGTGCTGCTGGGACACCACCCAAACCGCATGGCTCGCTTCGGGGACGGTCCACTGCAGCACACCCTGGACACCCGACAGGACGGCTGGATGGCAGCCCTGCACGGACTGCTGCCGGACGGTGCTGAGGTGCTCGCCGACACCGTGGGCTCGATCGCGGCGGTGGAGGGCCTGCTACCCCTCATGCGCCGCCACGGGCACATTGTTTCAGCCGGTTTCTATGGCACCGACGATCGTCTCGCCTTGCAGCCGCTGCGCCAGGGCGAACTGAGCGTCGACATGGTCTCTGGCTGGTCCAAGGTGCGCATGGACGAAACACGGGCGCTCATCGCCGCCGGATACCTGCAGACGCTGCCGCTGATCACCCACCATCTCCCTGCGCGCGAGGCAACAGCGGCGTGGGACCTGATCCGCAGCAAGGGCGATCAGGTGCTCGGCGTGATCCTGGATTGGTGAGAGAAGGAGCGTGGACGAGATGAGATCGCTACAGATCGTGGGCCCAGGACGCGCCGAGTGGCGCGAGGTGCCCGTCCCCGAGCCCGGCGCGGGCGAGGTACTGATCAAGGTGCTGGGCGTCACCACCTGTCCGCACTGGGACATGCACCTGATGGACGGTATCCCGATGTTCCCCGGCCGGCCGCTCTCCTACCCCTACACGCCCGGGCAGCCGGGACACGAAGCGATGGGCGAGGTCGTCGCCCTCGGCGCAGGCGTCGACGCC
>CAZLMZ010000339.1:0-3800 GCA_964560475.1 uncultured Anaerolineae bacterium | reverse complement strand
GCTGCAGGGCAAGAGTGCCGTGATCGAGCTGACACCTGCTGGCGCAGAAGCGCTACGCGATCCCGGTTCCCTGGAGGCGCTCGATCACCAGGATAGCGAACCTGCGTCTCTCGACCGGGCAGCAGGCCCACCTGGTGAGGCCGATGAGGCGCTATTCCAGGCCTTGCGTGCTTGGCGGCGGGAGGAGGCACGCCAGCATAGCGTGCCTCCCTATGTCATCTTTCACGACACTGTCCTGCGTGCCATCGCGAGGCAGTGTCCCTGCACCCTGGAGGCCCTGGCGGAGGTAAAAGGCGTTGGGCCGGCGAAACTGGACCGCTATGGGGCAGCCGTAATCGACCTCGTTGCCGCCCATAGCCAATGTGGGTAGGTCGGGTGGTTTGACCTGCCCTGAGCCCACGCCTATAATGTACGCGTGGGCCGTGCCCAGGCAGCATAGCAGAGCGCAGCGTCAGAAGGGAGCCAACATGGCCAAGATCACCATCATCGGTGGTGGCAGCAGCACCTTTGTCCCGCAGTTGATGCGGCTGTTCCTCGAGTCCGATGTTCTCCAAGGCAGCACGATCACGCTCATGGATGTCGACGCCCAACGCCTGGAGACGATGCACCGCCTGTGCACGCTGCTGGCTGAGCGCGAAGGAGCCGACCTGCGGATCGACAGCAGCATGCGGCAGCGAGAGTCACTCGTAGGCGCTGACTTTATCATTGCCGCCGTCTCTGTGGGTGGCATGGACGCCTGGGAACAGGACATCGAGATCCCGGCGCGCTATGGGGTCTATATGACCATCGGCGATTCGATCGGTCCGGGCGGCATTATGCGCGCCCTGCGGCATATCCCTGTGCTGGCCAGCGTCGCCAGCGATCTGGCAGAGGTAGCACCGAACGCGTGGCTCCTGAACTACACGAACCCCGTCAGCTCGATCCTGACGGCGTTGCGGATGTACCGGCCGGAGGTCAAGAGCCTCGGCCTCTGTTCTTGCCCCTCAATTACGCGGAACGCGCACTATCTTGCGCGCTGGGCTGGCGTCGAGCCGGGCGAACTCGTGCTGCCTGCCCCTGCAGCCGGGATCAACCACTGCGCGTTCATGCTCGACGTCCGGCTCGCCGACGGGCGCAGTGCTCTCCCACTCATCCTGGAGCGTGCCGAGAGCCCTGTTGTCCACTGGGCGCTGTCGACCTATGGCGTGCTCCCATACTGCTGGAGCCACGTCACCGAGTTCTTCCCTGCGATGAGTCAGTTGGCCGAGACCTATCATGGCAGGCTGCAGGGGCTAGAAATGCTCTATGGTCTGCACGTGCACGACATGCATCACGAGCGAGCGCGCGTGGCCAAGTGGGAACAACTGGTGCACGATTGGGGTGCAGGCCGCGGGGAACCGGTCTCGCTGAATGTGCTGCCCCCCGCAGAGGCAATCGAGGTCGTCTCGATCATCGAGTCTTTGCTCACGAACCAGCGCGACCTGTTTGGCGTGAACCTGCCCAACCACGGAGCAATCGAGAACCTGCCAGGCGACGCCATCGTCGAGGTGACGTCATTGGTAGATGGCTACGGAGTGCGGCCCGTACACGTTGGTGCATTGCCCGAGCCGCTCGCTGGGCTGTTGCGTAGCCATATTGTCGCACAGCGGCTTACCGCTGAGGCGGGCCTCTACGGGGACGAGGATGTTGCGCGCCAGGCCTTTATCCACGACCCGCAGACACAGGCGCGGTTGAGCCTGGACGAGATCGAGCGCCTGCGACGGGAGCTGTTTGTCGCACACCGAGACTACTTGCCGCAGTTCCTCCACTGAGGGAATGACGTATGAGGCGAGCCGTCGCTTTCTCGCTCGCGACAGCCGTGGTCGTACTCCTACTCGGAGCGCTGCTGTTGATCGATGTCCATCACCCGGATGCATGGCAAGACGAACTGACGGGTCATGTGGCGCGCCTAAACGCCGAGGGAGACAACGTGCGCTTGCTCGCGGTGCGCCGTGCACTGGTCCCTCACGCGTTCGACGGCCATCTCAGCCATGCCGTATGGGGCGACGGCAGCTACACGGCAGGGCCCTTGCCATACCCTCCTGATCGGCTCTTCTGCGTGCAGCTCGAACACCAGCACGCGGGAGCAGCATCGCGTCGCCAGGTAATCTTCGTCGCGCTTCATACTGACCTGTACGGGGCAGATTGGATAGTGCACGAAGGCGCCTACGCACCCTTTGATCCCACGTTCGTGGCTGCTTTAGGAACCCTGGGTTGCGCCAGCGTGTTGGACGTTGGCCGGTAGCGCACGCCACTAGATACGACGTTGTAGAGTATAGGTCGAGGGAGAGAACTATGGATAAGACAGAGAAGCTCCAAGTCATACGCCAGAGCGGCGTGGTCGCGATCATGCGCGCGCAGAGCTCTCGACAATTGATCGCGGCTGCCGATGCGATCCGGACCGGCGGCGTGCGGGTGATCGAGGTCACGATGACCACACCCGGCGCGTTAGGCGTGATCGAGGAAGCCACAGACCGCTATGGCGAGCAAGTGCTTTTTGGCGCCGGGAGCGTGCTCGACGCCGAGACGGCTCGTGCCGCTATCCTTGCCGGGGCCGGGTTCGTCGTAGCACCCACGCTGGACCTGGCGACGGTTCAGCTCTGTAACCGCTACGGCGTGCCCGTCGTGCCGGGCTGCTACACGCCCACGGAGATGCTTGCTGCCTGGCAAGCCGGTGCCGACATGGTCAAGCTCTTTCCGGCGAGCGTCGGTGGGCCAGCGCTCGTGAAGGCGATCCTGGCGCCGCTTCCTCAGCTCGAGATTGTCCCCGTGGGTGGCGTCAATCTCGACACTGCCGCCCAGTTCATCGCCAGCGGAGCGGCCGCGCTGGGCGTGGGCAGTAGCCTCGTCAATCAAAAGCTGCTCGATTCGGGAGACATGGACGAACTGACGCGCCGCGCAGCCGCCTTCATCGAGAAGGTAAAGGAAGGACGACACAAATAGACCTGGCGCTAGCCCGTGGCGGCGAGCACCAGGCCACCAACCAGCGCGCCCACGAGTGCGCTCACCAGGTTCACGACGTCGTTCGTGACCCATCGCCAGCCGCGCAGGAGCTGATTCGGCGTCCCATCAGGCTCGCACTGCTTCTCAGTCTCGACCTGGCGTCCGGCAGAGCGATATGCTGCCTGAAGGGTTGCGCCGAGAAGGCTGTCCACGAACGCGCCGGTCATCCCACCGGCGACGGCAGGGGCCATGAGATAGAGGGGATTCGATGGCGCGAGCTGCGTTCCACCCAGGGCCCTGTAGGCCATCAGCAGCAGCGCTGCCAGGATGCCGATCGTGGCCGATCCCGCCAGGATGGCCGCACTGCCCAGCAGCGACACGCCGCCGGATGTGCCGGCCTCGACCGATTTCCCGGTCGTGATTAGCCGCGGCTTTCGCCTCGATAGTACACCCAGCTCTGTCGCCCACGTATCGCCTGTGACCGCTGCCATGGTACCTACAAAGGCACCCCACGGCCAGGACGCCGCACACAGCCAGTACGCGACTGCCAGGCCAGCCCCAACCCCACCATTGGCCACCACCTGCCATACGTCACGTGCACCCCCCTTGGCAAACTGCTGCGCGACAGAACGCTTGTCCTCGGTCCGGTAGGTGGAGAGTAGGCTTGAGGAGACAAAGAAGGCGACCAGTAACAGGCCCCATATCCAGCCGCCAAAGGCAAAGATGAGGGTGCCCACCACGACGGCTCCAACCGTACCATTCCACGAAAGCGCGCCGCGCCAACGCGCGAGCAGTCCAATAGCACCGCTCAGGCCCACCGCAAGGAGCAGTCGCGCCCA
>CAZLMZ010000338.1:0-3805 GCA_964560475.1 uncultured Anaerolineae bacterium | reverse complement strand
TGGCGCGGACGCGGGTCGGGCGATTCGTCCGCGTAACCCAGGGAGACGGCGGCGATCATCTGGTGCGTCTCACCGAGCCACTCGCACAGCTCTTCGTAGGCATAGAACACATCGCAGATCCAGAGCGAGCCCACGCCCAGATCCCAGGCAGCAAGGAGCATGTTCTGGATCGCTGCCCCCACCGACTGGACGTCGACGACGTTGAACAGCACATCTTCTACGCTCTGCAGCGATTGCTCGTACTCGACAAAGGGATTGAAGACAAAGACGGTGACCGGAGCCTGGGCCATGATCTCGACCGTCCACTTGGCGCTACCGGTGTCCTCCCCACGTTCGGCAAAGCGTGCGATGGCCGCGCGCATGATGCGCACCATCTCGGCGCGCGCCTCGTCCCGGACGACGTAAAAGCGCCACGGCTGGCGGTTCTTTCCGGATGGGGCCAGCGTGGCAGCGTGCAGGATCTGCCGCAGCACTTCATTGGGGAGGGGGCACTCCTGAAACTTGCGAATACTGCGTCGCTCGGCAATGGCGTCAAGCGTGTTCATGGGTGCTTCCTTTCTGATCGGAGGGCGGGAACGCGACGCTTCGCTTGCGCTCGAGCGCAAGATTCCGATTCGCTAGCCCCGCCCCTACGGCTGTACTGTCATTGCGAGCCGGTGCTGTCCCGGCGAAGCAATCCCCAAGGCGCCTACAAGAGCCAAGATTGGCCCTCTTGATGCAAGGTGGAGACTGCTTCGCTCCGCTCGCAATGACAATGTCAAGGGACTTGATAGCAGCCCCGCCCCTAGGGTTCGTGGGGCGCGGTAACCTCTTCAAAGAGGGCGGCGAGGTTCTCGAGCGGCACGTCGCCTGCAGCCTCGCCGCGCCCGATGTAGCCGCCCTCGGGCGCCGCAAGGGCCGCAATATCGGCACGGACCGCCGCTCGCACGTCCTCCGGCGTACCGTAAGGCAGCGTCCACTGCCGGTCGATATCGGCCTCGATGCAAATCTGCCCCCTGACAAGCCCAGCCAGGCGCGCACGGCCGACGACGGGAACCTGTGGGTTGAGGACCTGTACCCCGATCTCGACCAGGTCGGGCACAATCGCCTCGATCGCCCCGTCGCTGTGAAACCAGACGTGCTTGCCTGCCTCACGAGCTAGAGCAAACAGCTGCGCGTAGGCGGGTTTGAAGAACGTACGCCACAGGGCCGGGCGGATCATCAGTGCCTGCTGCGTGCCCCAGTCATCGCGAAAATGGATGCCATCCAGTGCGGGCAGTTGGCACAGCCGCGCGACACGCCGGATCATCACCGCCAGGATCATGTCGCGCAGCTCGGCGCAGCGGTCGGGCTGCAGGAGCAGGTCCTGCAGCGTGGCCTCGTAGCCGTGCAGGTAGAACATGCGCTGCCACAGCGTATCGCCATCGGCCATGGTGTAGCGGCGGGACGCATTGGCATCGAGGTTCGACTCGATCGCAGTAAACCACGCATCGCAGGCCGTGTCGGGCGGCTCGTAGATCGACAGAACGTCCCAGTCGGCGAGCGGGTGGCCTACGACCTGCCCCTTGTGCTCGTCGGTGTAGCGCACCCACAGCGAGCCCCACGTATCGCGGCTTAGGACGCCGATCTGCTCCCCGTACTCGCCCTCCGTCGCAGCACCGACGTTGACCACGTCAGACGGATAGCGACGGTAGAGCTCGGCCAGCGCCTCGCCATGGCACGCGACTGCGCCGGGCAGCGTGGCGTGAGTGAGCGGGATCCGGTCGGGGCCGCGCCGCTCGATGGCGCGTATCACGCGCTCACGGCTGTTCATGTGCCCGCGGCTGTTCACGCGGCCTGACTATCCATGCCGAGCAGCGGTCGCAGCGTCTCGACCTCCTCCATCGTCTCGGCCATGATGTACAAGTAGAGACCGCGCGGGTCGAGGGCCGCAGCAAGTGTGTGAAGCTCCTCGGGCGTGAAGGAGCCACGAATCAACAAGGGCCGCTCTGCGTCCTGGATCCGCTGGAAATAGGGGATCATGCCAGCGATTGGCGGCCCGCCCGAGATGACCTCATAGTTGACCTCGAAGCAGCGGATCTCTTCTACCTCGAGGAAGGCATCCAGCAGGAACATCGAGGTCGAATGGAGGTGGATGAACGCGCAGGGATAGCGCGCCGCGATCATGCGATCGACCGGCTGCACGAAACGTCGGTAGAGCGACGGCGAATAGAGGCCCGAGGCATCCTCTTGCATACGCACGATCGGCCCCGGCGCCCAGAGCTGATATTGCGCATCGTAGTAGCCGCCATGGTAGAGCGGGATCTGTTCCCAGGCGGCATCGGTGATCGCGCAAAAGACCTCACCGAGCTGCCACAACAGGCGCTCGGCACGCTCGGGCGCTTCCAACAGATCGAGCACGCTCTGGTCGTGCCCGCGCAGCGTGGCGTGCAGGTCGGTGGGGCCGACGAGGGTGCCGTGACTCACCGGGAAGCGGCCCACGGCGCGGCGGACCAGGGCCTGGATAAAGGAGACGTACTTTTCAAACCACGGGTGCTGTCGATCGAGGCGCACGTCCGCGAGCGCCTCCCACGGCAGGTGC
Organism: uncultured Anaerolineae bacterium; assembly: GCA_964560475.1. GTDB lineage: Bacteria > Chloroflexota > Anaerolineae > JAFGEY01 > JAFGEY01 > BS750m-G44. The sequence continues at coordinate 1,245 of CAZLMZ010000338.1, read as the reverse complement.
TGTGTCTCGCCGAGGATGCTGCCCGGCAGGATGCGCAGCCGCGCGCCCATCATCCCTACCAGCCAGGGCACGGCCTGCGAGGGCGACGCACCGCGCAGGATGTCGTCGCCGAGGACCTCCCCCTCGCGCAGCAGGCGCTCCTGGTCGTCGAGAAAGGCCTCCGGTTCCACCATTTCGGGCGTGAGCACCTCGTGCGCTTCCCAGACCGCGCTGGCCGCATATTCGCGCAGCGGGAACCAGCTCTTGAAAGAAAAGCCGACCAACGGCCGGTCGACCGGCGCGCGCTGCCAGAAGGCACGGTAGCGGTCGATCTTAATCGGGTCGTTGCCAAAGGGCATTGTCGTGCTCACGGTCTAGATCCTCCTCTGCTTGTTCAGACGAGACGGTAGCGCAGGGGCCGGCCCTGGATGTGGTTCACGATGTTAGCATAGTCATCGCTGCGATCCCGGCCCCCCGCGGGCGCTCCTGCAGCAATGTGCGGGGTAAGCAGCACGTTATAGCCTGCTCGCGCCAGGGGCAGCAGCGCGTTATCCGCACAGATCGGCTCCCATTCGTAGGTATCGAGGGCCGCACCGGCAAGATGACCGCTATGCACGACCTCGGCGAGCGCCTCCTCGTCGATCACGCTGCCGCTGCCACAACTGACCAGCGCCGCGCCGGCTTTCATGGACTGGAAAAAGGCGCCGTCCAGCATGCCGTCGGTCTGTGGGGAATAGGGCAGCAGGTTGACCAGGTAGTCGCTCTCGCCAGCCAGGGCATCCATCTCGGCGTATGCAATCGACAATGTATCCTCGACCTGCGCAGGCAGACGGTGACGCTTGCTGTAACGGACGCGGCAGCCCCAGCCCTGTAGACGACGGGCCAGCTCGGCACCGATCTCACCAAAGCCAAGGATACCGATCGTGCGCTGCCACAACCCCTCGATGCCCCTCCGTCCCGACCAGTTGTAGGCAAAGGTGTCTTCGTCCGTGCGCTGGCCCTCTCCCCACGCGGGGCTGGCCTCCCGGGCGATGGCCTCTACCTCCCGCAGGTTCCTGTCCAGGGCCAGTATCTGCAGCACGACGTGCTCGGCAACGCGGATCGCACCGGGTACAGGCTGGTAGCATACGGTCACCCCGGCGCGCTGCGCAGCCTGAAGATCGATGTCATACCACAGCGAGCCGAGACGCTGGATCAACTGCAGATGCGGCGCGGCGGCGATCAGATCGGCATCGATCGTGCCGGCCCGTTCCGAGATCCAATAGA
>CAZLMZ010000337.1:0-3817 GCA_964560475.1 uncultured Anaerolineae bacterium | reverse complement strand
GTGAACGTGATACAATAGGTGCCGAGTAGAAAGGAGGCGATCGTGGCTGACGTGATACTGAAACCAGGGCGAGAGAAGCCGGTCCACAACCATCATCCCTGGATCTTTTCAGGTGCAGTACAGCAAGTTAAGGGCAGCGTAGAAAACGGAGACGTGGTCGCCGTGCGCGACGCACGCGGCAGATTTCTCGGGCACGGCTACCTCAACCGCCAGTCGCAGATCGTGGTCCGTTTGCTCAATCGGGATCCAGACGAGACGATCGACGATGCCTTCTGGGAGCAGCGGATCCTGGCTGCCATCGCGCGCCGGGTACCGCTCGAGCGGCCCCCCCTGACGACCGCCTACCGGCTGATCTATGCCGAGGCGGATCGCTTGCCCGGCCTGATCGTCGACCGCTACAGTGATTACCTGGTCGTGCAGTGCCTGACGCTGGGCATCGATCGCCGCCGCGAGATGATCGTGGAGGCCCTATCACGGGCATTGTCTTCCGCTGGGATCTATGAACGGAGCGACGTCGACGTGCGCGAACAAGAGGGCCTGCCCCCGGTCACCGGGATCCTCGCAGGTAAAGCACCGCCACCCGAGATCGAGGTGCAAGAGTATGGGCACCGCTTCCTGGTGGATATCGCAGGAGGGCAAAAGACCGGCTTCTACCTCGACCAGCGTGAGAACCGGCGGGCGTTGGCTCGCTACGCTGCAGGAAGAGAGATGCTCGATGCCTTTTCCTTCACCGGGGCGTTCAGCGTCTATGCCGCCGCAGCGGGTGCCGGGCCGATCACGCAGCTCGACAGCTCGGGAGAGGCGTTGGCGTTCGCGCGCCGGCATATGGCGCGGAACGGGCTCGATCGGCCCAACGATACGTACGAAGAAGGGGATGTGTTTGCGGTGCTGCGCCTCTACCGCGATCAGGGGCGCAGTTTCGACCTGATCGTGCTCGACCCGCCCAAGTTTGCACCGACGCGCAGCCACGTCCAACGGGCTGCACGTGCTTACAAGGACATCAACCTGCTGGCGCTCAAGCTGTTACGGCCCGGCGGGATGTTGTTCACCTTTTCCTGCTCGGGCGGGGTAGAAGCCGATCTCTTTCAGAAGATCGTGTTCGGGGCCAGTATCGACGCAGAGCGAGAGGTGCAGATCGTCGAGCAGCTCAGCCAGGGACCAGATCACCCGGTACTTCTTTCGTTTCCCGAATCAGCCTATCTGAAGGGGTTGGCCTGCCGCGTCATCGATTAGGGTCGACAAGGAGACAATTCAGTCCTCGTCGATCTCTTGTTCTGGCGATTCGATGCGCACGACCTCGCCGTGTACGTCGACGATGATACGAAAGCCCATCATCCCCAACCACGGCTTCCACTGCTCGGGATCGGCCTGCCGGAAAGCCTGGTCAAAGTTCTTGAGGGCCATGTCGATCGAGGCCTTGGTAAACAGGTCTTCCTTGCCCAGGAACTGCATCACGCCCTGCGAGATCTGATCCTCCATGCCCTCGAACTGATCGCGCAGCATGCGCAGCACCTGATCGTCCACCTTGGCGGCCTCGACGTGCCGCCGAAACTCGCCATCGGGGATCACATAGAACGCTTCCCCCCCGATGTAGGCGACATCGACGGGCTCTCCCTCTTCATTCTGGATTAGCCCTCCGAAAACGGCTCGCCGCTCTGATTCTGTCAACGGTTGCCTTCCCTGTTACTTGGGCCCGATCGGCTAGGTACCGGTTCCTCACCCCACAGCCCACCTGCCGAGCCTGCGATACTTGCCCATCGATCATACACACGCGCAAGGCACTTGTCAACTGAAGGTTTTTGAAGTAAGATAGACCTCACGATCCCTTAACCCCCAGGAGGTCAGCCTATGAAGACGATCTATATCACCTCTATACACGACTTTGCCGGAAAGACCTCCTTGACCATTGGCATCGGCCGACACATGCAGCGCGACGGATTCGTGGTCGGCTATATGAAACCTCTCGCCACGCGCGTGCGAGAGGCGTGGTCGCGCGGAGCCAAGCGCCCGATCAGCAAGGAAGCCGTGACCCAGGATGCCGAGTTTGTCCGGCATGTGCTGCACCTCGACGAACCGCTGGCGGATATCGTCCCTATCGCGCTCACCCCACCGCTGATCCAGGAGGCGATCCAGAACCCGGAGGGGGTAGACGCAGTAGCCAAGCTTGAGGCTGCGTACGAGCGGGTCCGCAAGGACAAGGATGTGCTTCTCCTGGAAGGCAGCGGCAACCCGTTCAAGGGATCGTTGATCGAGCTCTCCTCGCCGCAGGTCACGGAGCGGCTCGACGCGCGCGTGATCGTGGTGCTCAAGTACGACAACAACCTGTGCATCGACGCCGCCGCAGGCCTGCGCATGATGTACGGCGATCGGCTGATGGGCATCGTGATCAACGCCGTGCCCCATCCCAACATGCGCTTTGTGCAGCAGGTGGCGCGCCCGATCCTCGAGGAGCGGAACGTGCCCGTGTTCGGCGTGGTGCCCGACGAGCACCTGCTTTCTGCAGTCAGCGTACTGGAACTGGTCGAGAACCTCAACCCGAACATCGTGTGCTGCGCGAACAAGGTCGACGCGCTGGTCGAGTACCTGATGGTGGGCGCAATGACCGCCGGCAGCGCGCTGACCTATTTCCGCCAACGGCCGAACAAGGCCGTGATCACCGGCGGCGACCGGCACGACGTACAGTTGGCTGCACTCGAGACCTCGACCCGCTGCCTGATCCTGACCGGTGGCCAACAGCCGAGCAGTGTGGTCCTGAACCGGGCGCAAGAAGTCGAGGTACCGATCATCGTCGTCGAGCCGGACACGCTCACCACGGTACGCATGATCGAGCCGATCTTTGGCAATACGGCTCTGCACCAGGAACGCAAGAGCGAGTATTTTCAGGATATCCTGGAGGAACGGTTCGACTTTACACGGCTCTATGAGACGATCGGGCTGCGCGCATAACGCCTGACCCGTTCGCGATTCGTATCAGTTACAAGGTAAAGGAGTACGTCATGTCCACGATCTGTGATATTGTTGGCCGCGAGATCCTCGATTCGCGCGGCAACCCGACGGTCGAGGTCGATGTCTGGCTGGCCAACGGCGCGATGGGCCGCGCGGCAGTACCATCGGGCGCGTCCACCGGCGTGCACGAAGCGGTCGAGCTGCGCGATGGCGACAAGGGGCGCTATGGTGGCAAGGGCGTCACCCAAGCCGTGGCCAACGTCAACACGGTAATCAAGCCCGAGCTGATCGGCTGGGAAGCCAGCGACCAGATTGGCATCGACGGTAAGATGATCGCGCTCGACGGCACGCCCAACAAGGGCAACCTGGGTGCCAACGCCATCCTCGGCGTCAGCCTGGCTACCGCCAAGGCGGCTGCGGCGTCAGCCGGCCTACCCCTGTACAAGTATATCGGCGGCACGCAGGCCCATGTCCTGCCGGTGCCGATGATGAACATCCTCAACGGCGGCAAGCACGCGCTGAACAGCACCGACCTGCAAGAGTTCATGGTCATGCCCGTCGGCGCGCCTACCTTCCGCGAAGCGCTGCGCTGGGGTGCCGAGATCTACCAGGCACTGAAGAACGTACTCAAGAACAAGGGCTATGGGACCAACGTCGGTGACGAGGGCGGCTTTGCACCCTCGCTCGGCTACAACGCCGAGGCGATCGAGGTGATCTTGCAGGCCATCGAGCAAGCAGGCTACAAGCCGGGCGAAGACGTATTCATCGCCCTCGACCCTGCATCGAGCGAGATCTATGACAAAGACAAGGGGACCTACGACCTGGCCAAGGAGGGCAAGCAGCTCAGCGGCAGCGAGATGGTCGATTTCCT
>CAZLMZ010000336.1:2006-3833 GCA_964560475.1 uncultured Anaerolineae bacterium | reverse complement strand
CGAAACCACGCTAGCCGTCTCGCTTTGATTATGGTATAATGCCGAATCAACTTATCTACAAGAGGCAGGGAATGCAATATCAACATGTTTGCGTCGAAGGCATGGGCTACTATATCCCCGACCACGTCGTCACATCCGACTGGATCGAGGATCAACTGGAACCGCTCTACGAAGCGCTCGAAATCCCCAAGGGACGCATCGAGCGCCTGACCAAGATCCGGGAGCGGCGCTGGTTCGACGAGGGGGTAGCCTTTTCCGATGCGGCGACCTGGGCAGCAGAAAAAGCACTCGACGACGCAGGTATCGACCGGGATGAGGTCCAGTTCCTGGTCAACACCTCCGTCTGCCGCGACTATATCGAGCCTTCGACCGCGACCATCGTTCACGCCAACCTGGACCTGCCCGGTACGGCCGCCAATTTCGACCTCTCTAACGCCTGCCTCGGGTTTCTCAACGGCATGACCGTCGCCGCCAACATGATCGAGCTCGGCCAGATCGACACGGCCCTCGTCGTCTCGGCCGAGGGCGTGCGTGAGGGACAATTGCACACGATCGAACGCCTGTTGGCCGGGCCACCCGACATGATGGCCTTCCGGGAGAACCTGGCGAGCTTTACCCTGGGCTCGGGTTCGATGGCCATGGTCCTGACCCATGCGCGAAAATCCAAGACCGGCAAGCGTCTCTTGGGCGGCTATACCTATGCCCAGACCCAGCACAACGGCCTGTGCGTGGCCCAGCCGACGTGGATGCGCACCGACTCGTCCAAGTTACTCCGCGAGGGTTTGCGGGTGATCGCCGCCGCCTGGAAGGGCTTTCAGGAAGAGCTCGGCTGGACGAACGACATGGTGGACCGGCTCTTTACGCACCAGGTCAGCGAAAAGCAGCGCATCATGGGCATCGAGATGCTGGGCCTCCCGCAGGGCATCGACTATCCGACGCTGATCGACCTGGGCAACATCGCATCGGTCTCGTGCCCGCTCTGCATGGCCATGGCCCGCGACGAGGGGTTCTTGCAGGATGGGCACCGGGTAGCCATGATCGGCGTCGGCAGCGGCATCAACAGCATCGTCCTGGGCTTGCAGTGGTGAACGAGGGGGCGGACAGGCGAGCGGCGGAAGCTTACCGGGCGCTCTATCCATTCGAATCGCATTGGCTTGATCTCGACGGGGTACGCTACCATTACCTCGACGAAGGGCCAGCCCAGGCGCCGCCGATCGTGATGTTGCACGGCAATCCCACCTGGTCCTTCTATTACCGCGACCTGGTCTCTCCTCTCAGCCAAGAGTATCGCATCGTCGTGCCCGACCACGTCGGCTGCGGCCTCTCGGACAAGCCGCAGGACTATGACTACTGCTTGGCCCAGCACATTGCCAACCTGGAGCAGTTGGTCGACACGTTGGCATTGCAGGATGTCACTTTCGTCCTTCACGATTGGGGCGGCGCGATCGGCATGGGTTATGCCACGCGCCACCCCGATAACGTAGCTCGCTTGGTCATCCTCAATACTGCCGCCTTTTACCAACCCGTCCTCCCGCTGCGCATCAAGTTGTGCCGCCTGCCGATCCTGGGCGACGTGCTGTTGCGCGGGCTCAATGCCTTTGCGCGCCTGGCGCTGCCCTGGGCCACCCATCACACCGAACGCCTCACGCCTGCCGTCCGTGCCGGCTACCTGGCACCCTACGATTCGTGGCATAACCGCATCGCCATCCTCCGCTTCGTGCGCGACATCCCTTTGGAGCGACACCATCCCAGCAGGCAGATGCTGGAGCAGATCGAGTCCAACTTGTACCTGCTGGGCCAGCACCCGATGCTCATCCTCTGGGGAGC
>CAZLMZ010000336.1:0-1906 GCA_964560475.1 uncultured Anaerolineae bacterium | reverse complement strand
CGCTACACCCAGCTAACCTTCCAGCAGCTCGATCGCGAGAGCGACCGCTATGCCCACGGCCTGGCGCGTTACGGCGTCCGGCAGGGCGAGCGCACGCTGGTCATGATCCGGCCGGGCATCGCCTTTATCGCCGTCACCTTTGCCCTGCTCAAGATCGGCGCCGTGCCCGTGTTCGTGGACCCCGGCCTGCTGCGGCGCGACCCGCGTGCCTTTATGCAGTGCGTGCGCGAGACCGAACCGGTCCATTTCATCGGCATCCCGGTGGCCCACCTGCTGCGCCTGCTCTTCCCCGGCGCGTTCCGCACCGTGCAGCGCCACGTCACCGTCGGCCGGCGCTGGTTTTGGGGCGGGCCCCGCCTGGCCGAGCTACGTTCCGGCCAAGACGCCCCCTACCCCACCGCTGCGACCACCACGGAAGACGAAGCGGCCGTCGCCTTTACCTCGGGCAGCACCGGGATTCCCAAGGGCGTGGTCTTTACCCACGGCATGTTCAAGGCCCAGATCGACCTGATACACGAGGAGATGGGCTATGCCGACGGTGACGTCGACCTGCCCGGGCTGTACGTCTTTGCCCTCTATAACCCTGCCCTGGGCGTGACGACGATCATCCCCGATATGGATCCATCCAGGCTCGCCGCGCTCGACCCCGCTCGCCTGGTAGAGGCGATCCAGACGCACGGCGTCACGACCAGCAACGGCTCGCCGACGATCTATAAAAAGGTGGCGGCCTATTGCCTGGAGAACGAGATCCGTCTCCCTTCCCTGAAGCGGATCCTGACCTACGGCGCACCGGTGCCGCCCTCGCTGATCGAGCAGTACGGGCAGATCCTAGATGGGGGCGAGGTCTATACCCCCTACGGCGCCACCGAAGCGCTGCCAATCACGATGATCAGCGGCCGCGAGATCCTGGCCGAGACCGCCGCCCTGTCTGACCAAGGACGGGGCACGTGCGTCGGCCGGCCCACGACCGGCAACACGATCCGCATCATCCGCATCACCGAGGACCCGATCCCTGTTTGGGACCCCGCCCTGGTTCTCCCCGACGGCGAGGTCGGCGAGATCGCGGTCAAGGGCCCGGTGGTGACCCGTACCTACCTGCACCGTCCCGTCCAGACTGCCGAAGCCAAGATCCGCGAGGGCGACGAGATCTGGCACCGCATGGGTGACCTGGGCTATTTCGACGATCAGGGCCGGCTGTGGTTCTGCGGTCGCAAGCGTCACCGCGTCGAGACCACCGAGGGCCTGCTGCTGCCCGTGCAGTGCGAGGCGATCCTCAACCAGCATCCTGACGTCTATCGCACCGCCGTGGTCGGCGTCGGCCCGCTGGGCGAGCAGCGCCCGGTGCTGATCGTCGAGCCGGCCCCGATTAAGTGGCCCACCTCAGCCGAGGCAAGAGAGCGCCTGACCGAGGAGTTGCTCTCCCTGGGCGCCGGGCACGCCATCACGCGCGGCATCCACGACGTGCTCTTTTACCGCGACCTGCCGGTCGACGTGCGCCACAACGCCAAGATCCAGCGTGAGAAGCTGGCAGCCTGGGCAGCGCGCCAGCTCGGGGAGACTGCCGAATGAGGGTCCTGGTTACCGGTGGCGGCGGGTTCCTGGGCCGCTACGTCGTCGAGCAGTCGCTGGCGCGCGGCGACGAGGTCACGGCGTTTGCGCGCAGTGCCTACCCTGATCTGGAGGCTATGGGCGTTCGCCTCGTCCGCGGCGACCTGGCCGACGCGGCAGCGGTCGAGGCCGCTTGCGCCGGCCTGGATGTCGTCTATCATGTCGCCTCTATGACCGGTTTCTGGGGCTCTTGGGATGCATTCTACCAGGCTAACGTGGTTGGCACACGCAACGTGATCGCCGCCTGCCGGGCCAACGCCGTGCCCAGGCTGGTCTATACCAGCACGCCGAGCGTCGT
>CAZLMZ010000335.1:0-3843 GCA_964560475.1 uncultured Anaerolineae bacterium | reverse complement strand
GAGGAGACGATCGATAGGTCGCTGACCTCCATCCACTGCCGGCCCGGCGCCTCGATCATACGGTAGTGGAGCCGTCCCCAGGGTGTCACCACCAGCGATTGGTTGTCGAGCCACATGACAAAGCCCAGCGGCCCGCGCGGCGATGTATCACACGCCGCGACCGTTTGCCCGTCGACCTCGAAACGAGTGCCACCTTCCTTCCATTCGAGGAGGTAGGTGTGCCACGCGGTCATGGCGGTCTCGATCGCGCTCTCGCAGACGCACAGCGCGCGCTGGATGGGGGGCCAGACCGTGCGGTACAGACGGCGGACGTTCATGAGCGGAACGAGCAGCGGCGTGAGTGGGGCCCAGAGCAGGGCTGCGGCCCGCCCTGCGTCGAGCGTCGCTGCCTTCCACCCGTGTCCGGGCGTGTCCAGGGCAAGCTTCATGTTGGATGGTGGGGAAGCATAAAAGAACCACAGCGCACGCGGAAGCGCCGGGACGCGTAGGCCGGTCATGAGAAAGGGGTCGTTCCAGAAACCAAAGCCGGCGGTGCCGCTCAGCTCTCCTGCCGGATGTGAGAAGCGGGCGCGCACGCGCATAGTGAGGGGCGGGCGCCAGAGGTGGCGACGCCGCGACAGGCCCTCGTAATCGTCGATCTGGGCCACCGTGGCCTGCTTGCGCGTCGTGTCGACGTTGACAAAGCGGAGGAGATCGGCCTCTGGCTCCAGTGCTGCCGAACCGACGACCCAGGCGTTCCACTGTTCCTTCAGCTTGCCCGGCTCCAGCGATGCGCGCATGATCCTCAACTGACCTCGAGCCGGTCGTCCTCTGGCCCAGGTCGCACACAGAATGTATCGACAAGGGCCTGCATCGGCAATTGGCCCCGATCGCGCATCTGGTAGAGCTCCTGGCGGTTGGCGATGCCTGCTGGCCACGCCACATCCTGGACGCGGGCGATCCCTCGCCGTCCCTGCAATGCATCGAGGATGCGCTGGTAGTGCCAAGGAAACATGGGCTCTGGCAAGTCGCGCTCGCCAAACCACCCGGCGTCGGTGGTCTCGGCGGTAGCCGTGAGGAGCTCGCCCCCGGCACGCTGCGCGGCAAACAGCACCTCGTGCGCGCCGCCTGCCCGCCAGTTGGGCCTGGAGTATGTGCCGACCAGCCCGGTCAGCCTGACCTCCAGGCCTGTTTCCTCGCGGACCTCCCTGATCGCCGCCTGGGCGAGCGTCTCTCCGTCCTCCACGGCACCGCCGGGTAAGCACCAGATGGGGAAATCAGAGCGCAGTGTGAGGAGGATTTGGTCTTGCTCCACGATCGCGATGTTGACGCCCAGGGTCGGCATGTGGCCCTCCTGTCCGAACGATTCGCTCGAGGCGGGGGCCCCGACTCGGCGACAGATCAGGGGTAGATCGTCCCGAGCATGCGCGGGAAGGCGATCGACTCGCGGATGTGCGGCAGGTTGCAGATCCACGACACGGTGCGCTCGATGCCCAGCCCAAAGCCCGAGTGGGGCACACCACCGTAGCGACGCAGGTCGAGATACCAGGCATAGGCATCCTTGGGCAGGTTGTGGCGCTCGATCTGCCTCCGCAGGAAATCGGGGTCGCCAGAGCGCTCCCCACCGCCGATGATCTCGCCGTATCCTTCCGGCGCCAGCAAGTCGACCGACTTGCACACCTCGGGTCGACCGGGCTCCTGGGCCATGTAAAAAGCCTTGACCTCGGTCGGGTAGTGGTGGACGAATACAGGCCGGTTGAACTGCTCCGCCAAGATCGTCTCCTGCGGCGCGCCGAAATCCTCGCCCCACGCGATGCTGACCTCCTGCTCTACGCCGAGTTCGTTGATCATCTCGACCGCGTCGTCGTAGGAGATGCGCGGGAAGGGAGGCTGAATGATCTCGAGCCTCGACACGTCCCGCTCGATGATCTCCAGCTCTATGCGCCTCTCGGCAAGCACGCTCTGGACGATGTAGCCGACCAACTGCTCCTCGATCTCCATGCACTCGTCGAGCTCGACGTAAGCCGCCTCAGGTTCCACCATCCACAGCTCCATGACGTGGCGACGGGTCTTGCTCTTTTCGGCACGAAAGGCCGGCCCAAAGCAGTAGGTCCTGCCGAACGCGCCGATCGTGGCCTCGTTGTAGAGTTGGCCGCTCTGGCTGAGGTAAGCGGCAGTCCCAAAATAGTCGACCTCGAACAGCGTGGTCGTGCCCTCGGCGGCGGCAGGCGTGAGCAGGGGGGTGTCTACGAGCAGAAAGCCGTGGTCGTCCAGCCAATCGCGGATCGCCTTGATGATCGTGGCGCGGATGCGGAGGATGGCCCACTGGCGGGTTGAGCGCAGCCACAGGTGGCGGTGCTCCATGAGGAACTCGATGCCGTGTTCCTTGGGCGTGATCGGATACTCTTCTGCTAGTTGGACGATCTGGAGGCCCTTCAGCCCCAGTTCGTAGCCCTCAGGGTATCCTGGCGCGCGTTCGTCGGCGCGTACGGTGCCGGTGACAATGATCGATGACTCTTGCGTGGCCTCTTGTACCCGTCCGAAAACCTCGGGCGCAACGTCGCCCTCAAAGGCCACGGCCTGTACGATGCCGGACCCATCGCGCACGCGCAGGAACTGCAACCTGCCCTTGCCGGTCTTGGCATAGAGCCAGCCGCGGATCGTTACTTCCTGGCCAACGTACTGGGCGATCTCTTCGATGCGGATGATGGTTGCCATGTTTGTCCCTCCTGCGTCGTCGCAATTGGATGTTCAGGCGTGCTGGCGGCCGGTCACTGAATGGGCTGGGCGTCGAGGCTTACTTCCCAGCCAACGCTCTGCCCGCACCAATCGCCCTGCACGGCAAGCGGCAGGTGAAAGTAGGTTGCCTGGCGGCAGAGGCCGGCCTGGAACTCGAACGGGCCGCGCTTGGTGATCAACCGCTCCTTATCGATGCCAAAGCCGGGCATATCTGGCTCAGCCTGGACCCATCCCAGGGCAGGAAAATAGACCTCGCACCACACATGTACGTCCAGGGTGTGTTCGAACCACGCCACGCGCGGGCCGAACTGGTCGAGGCGGCCCACGCCCGCTTCAAAGGGCCGCAGCCCGGACACGGTGCGTGCCGGGATGCCGAGCGCGCGAGCGAGGGTGACAAAGACCTTGCTCTGCCCGGCACAGTCGCCCACCGCCTGGTCGATGCAGAGAAGCGCGTCGTCGGGATAGGTCTGGCCCAGGTCCGGGTAGCGGACGTTCTGCTGGATCCAGGACTGGATGCGCAGTACCTGCTTGTAGGGGTTGGTCTCATCGCCGACGATGCGCGCAGCGAGTTGGCGGATCGATGGGTCATCCGACTCGATCCCGCGCTGGGGCTGGGTGTAGGTCTGATAGAGCGTGCTCTGGGTGTCATAGTCCACCGGATCGGACCAGGGGATGGTGTACATGGGCCGCTCTAGGGTGATCCGGAAGCGGATCCCAAAGCGACAATCGGTCTGCTGGCACAGCTCGGGCACGTTGCCCCAGTACAGGGCACGGTTGGCTTCGCCGATCTCGATTATCTCGTATCCAGCCGGGTATGCTTCCAGCAGCTCAAAGTCGCGCGTCCCGCCGCCGTCGGTATTGGGCATCGGGATCCACAACTGGTCGACCAGTGTCTGCTGGCCCAGCACGGTGGGATGCTCGATCTCGTAGGTCATCTCGTATTGCTGCGCGGTGGACGGCGGCGGGGTAGGTGTCGCCGCGACGGTTGGCGTCGTGGTTGGCGTGGGCGATGCGGTCCGTGTCGCTGAAGGGACGAGCGTCGGTGTCGCCTGAGAAGTCGACTTTGGCTCGACAGTCGGCGTCGCTGAAGGAACGGCTGTCGGCGTCGACTCGAAAGCCGGTCTA
>CAZLMZ010000334.1:0-3850 GCA_964560475.1 uncultured Anaerolineae bacterium | reverse complement strand
CTTACGCCCATCAGGCGAGAGGAGGTCGAGCCATGGCATCTCGCAAGTATTGGGTTGGCTTTAACATTGTCCCGTCCATCGGCCCGGCCAAGGTGCGTGCCTTGCTCGACCGATTCGGCGACCTGGAAACGGCGTGGCACGCTGATGGGCGTGCGCTTCACGATGCCGGGCTGGATCGCAAGGCGATCCACAACCTGAGACAGGCACGCGCCGAACTCGATCTGGATGCCCAGATGGCCGACATCGAGCAGCATGGGCTGCGCGTCCTCACCTGGGAAGACGACGATTATCCCCCTCTCCTGCGCGAGATCTATGGCCCCCCACCGGTGCTCTACCTGCGCGGCACGTTGCTTCCTGAAGACGAGTGGGCTGTGGCGATCGTGGGCACCCGCCGCGCTACGACCTATGGCAAGCAAGCGGCGCGCATGCTGGCGCACGACCTGGCGCAGAATGGCGTGACCGTGGTCAGCGGCCTCGCGCGTGGCATCGATGCGGAGGCACACCAGGGCGCCCTCGATGCGGGAGGGCGGACGATCGCGGTCATGGGCTGTGGGCTCGATCGCGTCTATCCGCCCGAGCACCGTCACCTGGCGCACACGATTGCCGAGCAGGGAGCGCTGGTCAGCGACTATCCCCTGGGGACACCTCCCGACGCACGGAACTTTCCCCCCCGAAACCGGATCATCAGCGGCCTGTCGAAAGGCGTGCTGGTCGTCGAAGCCGGCGCAAAGAGCGGAGCGCTGATCACGGTCGAGTTTGCGGTGGAGCAGGACCGCGAGGTATTCGCGGTGCCCGGTAATATCGTCAGTCGCAACAGCATCGGCTGCAATCGCCTGATCCAGAATGGGGCCAAGATGGTGCTGCGCGTGCAGGATATCCTCGAAGAGCTCAATATGACAATGATTGAGCAGCAGGCCGAGGTGCGCGCCGCCGTGCCGGCGAACGAGACCGAAGCGCGCCTGCTGGAGCTCGTCTCCGATCAGCCGCTTCACGTCGACGAGATCTGCCGGCAGAGCACACTGCCGGTTCACCAGGTCAGCAGCACACTGGCGATGATGGAGCTCAAGGGCATGGTACAGCAGGTAGGCGGCATGCAGTACGTCGTCGCACGAGAGCAGCGCGTTCCCTACCAGATCGATTGACCCCAAGGCCGCCGCGTGCCGCGCAGCAGCAGCCTAGCCCTGCAAACGCGCCTCCAGCGCTCTGCAGCTCGGCCCAGCCCACTGCAGCGGACACCGCAAACAGGATCCCGGCACCTCCTACAGGATGAGGCATGGTTGAGCGTTTTGTGCTACACAACGGTATGACGATTCTGATCAAGGAGATGCACCACGCTCCGATCGCCAGCTTCTGGATCTGGTACCGCGTCGGCAGCGGCGACGAGCGGCCCGGCATCACCGGTATCTCGCATTGGGTAGAGCATATGCTCTTCAAGGGCACGCCTCGCTTTCCCAAGGGCGCGATCGACCGCCAGATCGCACGCCTGGGAGGCGTGTCCAACGGCATGACCTGGCTCGACTTTACGACCTACCTGGAAACGCTGCCCTCACACGAGATCGACCTGGCCTTTCAGATCGAGGCCGACCGGATGGTCAACGCCCTGTTCGAACCGGGTGAGGTCGAAGCCGAGCGCACGGTGATTATCTCGGAGCGGCAAGGCAGCGAGAACGACCCGAGCTTCCTGCTCGACGAGGAGGTCAAGGCAGCAGCCTTTCGCATTCACCCCTACCGGCACAACACGGTCGGTGACCTGTGGGACCTGCAGCACATCAGCCGGCAGGAACTCCTAGAGCATTACCAGACCTACTATGCGCCCAACAACGCGGTCGCCGTCCTCGTCGGCGACGTCGACCCGCAGCAAGCATTGAGCCGACTGGAGGAGCTGTTCGGGCCGATCCCGCACGGGCCGGAGATCCCGATCAGGCGCCGTCCAGAACCGGCCCAGCACGGCGAGCGCCGTATCACCCGCGAGGGAGAAGGCACCGTCGCCTATTTGCAGGTCAGCTACCACGTTCCGGAGATGGGATCGACGGACCTGATGGCGCTCCTGGTCATGAACGCCGCCCTGACCGGACCTGCGCGTATGTCATTCTCTGGCGGTGGGGGTACCAACCACAGCTCGCGTCTCTATCGTGCTCTGGTCGAGACCGAACTGGCCACCTCCGTCGGCGGTGCCCTGGTGCCCACCCGCGATCCCTATATCTACGATCTGTACGCCACGGTGCGCACCGGGCATACGCTGCAGGAAGTAGAAGATGCCTTATTAGCCGAGCTCGACCAGATGACACAAGGATCGATCACAGAAGCAGAACTGGCAAAGGCCCTCAAGCAGTCCAAGGCCCAATTCGCGTACGCGACCGAACGGGTGACGAACCAGGCCTATTGGCTGGGCTGGAGCGAGACGAACGACAGCTATCAGTGGTTCGAGTCGTACATCGAGCGCTTGATGGAGGTGACTGCGGAGGACGTGCACCGCGTCGCGCAGACGTTCCTCCAGCCAGCGAATCGTACAGTAGGCTGGTACGTGCCTCAAGAGAGCAAAGGAGGGGAAGCGTGATGGCCCCCCGCCTGCACGTCGGGTCGCTGCCCGGCCCGGAAGAGATCGCACGGCGTGTCTTGACCAATGGGGCGATCGGATTGGCCTACGAGAACCCGGCCAGTCCCTCGGTCGTCATTCATGGTTGGCTGTGGGCGGGCAGCATCGACGAACCCCCCGAACAGGCCGGACTGGCGGCGATGACCGCCTCGCTGTTGACGCGCGGCACCGAGCGCCGCACGTTCGCTCAGATCAACGAAGAGATCGAGTCCGTCGGCGCGGCCCTGAGCTTTGGCAGTAGCGGGCACACCACGCGTTTCACGGTCAAGTGCCTGGTCGCGGACCTGCCGCTACTGCTGGACATCTTGACCGACTGCCTCTTTCATCCCACCTTTCCCGAACGCTACCTGGAGCGGCGGCGTGGTGAGGCCTTGACCGCGATCGAGCAGCGGGAGCACAACACCGAGGCCATGGCCTCCCTCCATTTCGGCGAAGCACTGTACGGCGATCACCCGTATGGGCGCAGCCAGTTGGGATACAGGGAGACGGTCGAGCGGCTGACGCGTGACGACGTCAATGCCTTTTACCGGGCGCACTATCACGCGCGCGGGATGGCGGCAGCCATCGTAGGCGCGGTCCCGGTGGAGGCCGGGTTGCAGATCCTGCAGGAGGCGTTTGGCACCTGGCAGGGCACGGGCAGCGGGCAGGCGCCGTTGCCACCCGTGCATCCCATCGATGCTCCCCATCGCGTCTTTACCCCGATTCCGGGCAAAACACAGAGCGACATCGTGCTCGGCTGGCTTGGCCTCACCCGACACGATCCAGATTACCTCAAGGCCTACCTAGCAAACTGTGTGCTCGGACAGTTTGGCATGATGGGCAGGTTAGGACAGCACATTCGCGAGGAGGCGGGCCTGGCCTACTACTGCTACAGCCACCTGGAGGCGGGCATCGGCCCAGGGCCGTGGGCCGTCGTCGCCGGCGTGGCCCCCCAGGACGTGGATCGCGCCATCGAGGCGATCCTGGAGCAGGTGACTCGCCTGCGCCTGGAGCCGGTGGAGCTGGAGGAACTGTCCGATAACAAGACCTATATCATCGATTCGCTCCCCCTGCGCCTAGAGGGGAATGAGAGCATTGCCGCCCAGATCGCCAACATGGAGCTGTTCCAGCTTGGGTTCGATTACCTGCAGCGCTTTCCCGCACTGGTCAGCGCACTTTCTGCAGACGATGTGCGCGCGGTCGCGCAGCGCTTGACCGACCCGCAGACGTACGTGCTGTCTGTCGCTGGGCCGGAGACCGAACAGGAGTCGTCAC
>CAZLMZ010000333.1:0-3852 GCA_964560475.1 uncultured Anaerolineae bacterium | reverse complement strand
TACGCTCGATCGCCGCGTCGTAGCTTTCCAGTGCCTGGACATATCGTTCCTGGCGAAAGCGCGCGTTACCGAGCCAGTAGTAGGCCTCACCCCAGCCGGGTTTGCCCACCGCGGCAGCGGCAAAGTCCGGCTCGGCCTGGTCGTAGGCTTGCAGCGCCATGTAGGCCATGCCCCGATCATAGCTGCATTCGGGGAAATCGGCCCGCAGCGCCAGGGCCTGGTCATAGTCAGCGATGGCCTGTGCATAGGCATCCTGCATAAAGCGGACGCGCCCGCGCTGGTGATAGGCCTCGGAAAACTCGGGAAGCAAGGCAATGGCGGCGGTCAGGTCTTGCACGGCATCATCGTAGACGTTCAGCATGCCCAGCGTCACACCGCGGTAATAGTAGGCCTCGGCATAGCCCGGCTGGAGGTCGATGGCCTGGGTAAAGTCACGGAGTGCGGACTCGAAAT
The DNA here is from genome assembly GCA_964560475.1 of uncultured Anaerolineae bacterium. Classification (GTDB taxonomy): domain Bacteria; phylum Chloroflexota; class Anaerolineae; order JAFGEY01; family JAFGEY01; genus BS750m-G44. Next base: position 3,399 of record CAZLMZ010000333.1, on the reverse strand, counting down.
CTCCGAGAAAGTAGTGGGCTCGTCCCCGCTGATAATAGGCCTCTACCATGCCCGGCGCCACGCGGATGGCCTCGCTCAGGTCGGAGACGGCCTGGACATATTCGCCGCGCGACAGGGCCGCCTTGCCCCACGCCAGGTAGACCTGGTCCTGGGAAGAGGCGGAGGGCACGGCGGCGGACGTAGGGTCGCGCACTCGATCGCCGGCAGCGCGGCCCATAATGAGCATGAAGATCAGGCGAGCGAACACGACGACGATCGAGAGAGCGAGCAGTGCCAGGAGAGCGAGGTGCCTGGGTGCAGGCCGGAAGGAGGCCCCGTTGCCCAGCGTACGTTTAGGCTTCATCGAACCAGCCGACGGGGGTGCCGATGGCGTTCTCGAGGCTGACGGCCATCAGGCCAAGGAGGAAGGGATGCTCCTCGGGGGGCAAGCCGCTGTCTCTTGCCAGTGCGTCAGCGGCGACGGCAGCCCACTGCCAGACGATCTCTTCCTCATAGACCTCGCGCAGCAGGGGCGCCATGCGGCGCAGGCGATCGGCGATCAGCGCGCGCCGGGAGGAGGTGATCAACTGGCGCAAGCTGGCACCAAGCAAGCAGCGCAGCGTCTCGCGGTCCACGCCTCCGCCAGCCTCGCCGGACGCGACCAGGTAGCGCGATCGCAGGTCCTCGATCTCCTCGGGGGGAAAGAGCCAGAAGAGGAACTCGTCCTGGAAGAGCAGCACGTCGCAGTGGGCGAGCAGTTCGTCCCGTAAGCGCAATGGGACGGCGAGGCACGGCCGCCCGGCGGGCAAGGATGCCCGACCGTGCTCGACCCAGTCGCGCCAGGCAAGGAAGGAGACGGGCAGACGGTGGCCTGTCTCCCAGTTGATGTCGACGGCACCATCGAGTGCGTCGAGGCAGTGGGCGTGGGAGACGGGGATCGGCCCGACGCCATGTGTGCCATAGCCGTTCAGCATCTCTTGCAGCTCGCCGGGCGCGAACTCGGCACCGCTGCAGTGGCGGACGCCTTCCTGGTCGTCGAACAGGACGCTGATCGCGGTCAGATCATCGCCAGGGCCGGCCCGGACGAGGAAAGCAACCTGCGCACCTTTGCCGTCCACAGGGGTCAGGTAGGCGGCATGCAGGGGTGGGATGGGGGACAGGGCGGAAGGGCGGGTACGCGAATCTAGATTCGCACGTCCTGCCCCTACGGTAGAAGCACTGGATAGAGGGTCGGAGGCGGGTGGGAGACTGGTGCGAATACGCAGCCGGTCGAGGGCTTTGCCTGCCTCCTGGCGCAGGTCCTCAGTGGGGTGGCAGGCAGCGAGCTCGGCCAGGGGGCGCAGGGCACGACGATCCTTGAAGCGTTCGACAGCGTCGATGGCTACCAGGGCAACCACGTCGTCGGGATCGTAGCACAGGCAGAGCAGCATCGGCACGGAGCGAGGGTCACCCACGATGATGCTGTTCTCGATCAACTGCAGGCGGACGTAGGGGGTCATCTCGGCCTGCACGTTCTCCATCCACATGGCGACGTCACCCGGGGATTCGAGCAGTTCAAGATGCTCCTGGCGCGTCTGGCGCACCGCCTGCTGCGCATCGGTGAGATGGGCCAAGAGGCCGGCAGCGTCGAGGTGCGGATCGAGATGCATGAGCACGGTGATCAGCTTGATCTTGATTATGTCGTCCAGGGCGGGATCGTGAATCCGCTCGACCAGCGCGGGGATGGTACTGGGGTCCCCGGTCGCCGCCAAGAGCACGGAGGCGATGGTATGCCGCTCGGGACGGGGATCGTCGAGCATGGCAAGGAGGGGAGAGACGACGTCCTGACCCTCCCGGCGCAGCTCGCGGATTGCCTGCTCGGTTTCGGCGAGGGTGAGGTCGTCACGCAGAAAGCGAGCCAGGAGCTCGTCCATGGCGTCCTGAGAGGGAGGATCGATCTCACTGTGGTATGTCATAGCAATCTTTCCAGTCTGATAAGTACTACTTGCCGACGAGGCGCGCTCTCACTACGAATGCTCGATCAATCTCTGCAGGGCGCGACGCGCATCACGATCGTGTGGGTTGGCTTGGATGGCCTGGCGGAAGCGGTAGACGGCCTGCTCGGTCTCGCCACGATCGCGGTGGATCAGGCCCAAGTTGTAGTGCACGTGGGGCGCGAGCGGGTTGATCTCGACGGCACGCTCGAAAGCGTCGATCGCCGCCTGCTGCTGCTCGTCGGTAGCGAGGATCGGGTTGCCCAGGTAAGCAGCGCCGAGGTTAGTCCACAACATCTCGTTTTCGGGCTCGTGTACCAGGGCATACTCGAGGATCGGGATCGCTTCCTGGTGCCGGCCTTGCAGGACATAGGCCCCAGCCAGGTTGATCGCGATGGCGACGTCCTCGGGTAGCAACTGGTGAGCGCGGCGAAGAAGAGAGAGCGCCTTTTCGGACTCGCCGTCCCGCAGGTAGGCAGCGCCGCGGTTGGAGAGGCGCTGCGCCCGGCGCTTGTGGTTCTCGGATGTGGTCATGACAGGTCCCTTCTCGCCATCGTGTGGAACCAGCGAGGCCAGGGAAGGGCAGCGAGCAGCGGGACGGAGAGGACGAAGGCCAGGATGACGAGCGAGCCGTTGCGTTCCCAGAACAGGGACAGCCGGCCCTGAGGGGCCTGATAGTCGCGCCAGGAGAGCTCAAGCCGCTCAAGCGAGACACCGAACACGCGCTGCACGCCACCCTCGCAGGTCGCACCATCGGCATAGGCGGTGGTCAGGTCGCGCAATGCCTGCCGGCCGTACAGGTCGCGAAGGGTGTTGACGACGCTGGCGCTCTGGGCGTAGGCCAAGCGGGTGTCCTGGCCGGTGTATGGAAAGGTACCGCACAGCGAGGCCAGGTGGAGGGTCTCCTTGCGAGCGAGCGCTGTGTCGAGCAATGCCTGCGCGTCGGGGTCGGGCACAAAGGTGTACTCGACGGAGGTAGCCAGGCCCTCTGCCAGCCAGAGGGGGACGCGATCGTAATCGGTACGCGTGGCCTCGTGGATCAAGGCATGGGTGACTTCGTGCGGCAGAATCCGCCGCAGAGTCGGAATGTTGGCCTCTTGCGGCCCATAGGGGACGAGAATGACGTTGGTCTCGTAGAGGGTGAGGGCATCGGCGCCGGAAGGAAGCCCAGCGGGCAGGGTGAGGCGCAGGTCCTCGGCGTTGGCATAAAGGTAGATGTCGATCGTTTTATGGAGCGCCTCTACCGGAACATCGAGCAGCGCGCGGGAGAGGGCCTCGACGGCGACGTCGAGCGCTTGTTGGGCGACGCGGACGTCAGCGAGAGGGCGAGCCTCTGTGTCCCCCCCTATGGTGGTGACGGCATTGGAGATAGAGGCCACGGCGACAGGGGCAGTGGCAGCGGGAGTGCTAGGGTCGTACCAGTAGAGAGCGACGCCGCCGTCGCTCA
>CAZLMZ010000332.1:0-3861 GCA_964560475.1 uncultured Anaerolineae bacterium | reverse complement strand
GCTGCAGCAGCGGCGCGTCTACTTGCCGTCCATCCTGCGCGACTAGCCACGACGCGCCCCCCCCCCTCAGTCCCCCCCGGCGGGGGGAAGAAGAGCTGCGCTCCTCGGTTCGGACGGACGGGGAGGGCTGCTCACGTGGCGGGTTGCGCTCCTCGGTCCTCCGCGCGAACGGGCATCTTTGAGCGGAGGGGAGGAGGAGCGGCCCTTCTCGGTTCGGACGGCGGGCGAGGAAGGACTGCGCCCTCGGTCCGGGCGGAGGAGGGGAGGGACTGCTCCTTGGGTCCGGGTGGCGAGGGGGAGGAAGAGCGCCTCTGAATAGGAGGAGGGTGTCCGGATGGCGAGTGCATCTCGGAGGCACGATCTGGATCGCGAGCGCGTGCTGTACCTGGTCCCTTATGCGCACCTGGACACGCAGTGGCGCTGGGATTACCGGACGACGATCAGGCGCTACCTCAAAGAGACGCTGGACCAGAACGCGAACTTGATCGAAACGTACCCCCACTATGTATTCAACTTTTCCGGGGCGATCCGCTACCAGATGATCGAGGAGTACTACCCCGAGGCCTTTGAGCGGCTGAAGGACCACGTCGCCGCCGGGCGGTGGCTCGTAGCCGGGTGCCAGGTGGAAGAGGCCGACGCGATCGTGCCCTCGCCCGAGTCGATGATCCGGCAGATCCTGTACGGGCGGCGCTATTTCGAGCGCGCCTTTGACCGGGCACCGGTCGATTACATGCTGCCCGACTGCTTTGGCTTCCCGTGGTTCCAGCCCTCGGTCCTGGCGCACTGCGGCCTGGAGGGCTTTTCCACGCAAAAGCTGACGTGGCAGTCGGCCGCCGGCATTCCCTTCCCGGTTGGCATGTGGGAGGGCCCGGACGGGGAGAGCGTGGCCGCGGCGCTCGATCCGGGGATGTACGTGGGGCGCGTCCGCATGCGGCCTGAGCGCAACCCGTGGTGGGTGCGGCGCCTGATCCGCAACGGCAAGGAGTCCGGCGTGTGGGCCGATTACCGCTACTATGGCACGGGGGACGTGGGCGGTGCACCGAAGGAGCGCTCGGTGCGGACGGTCGAGCGGAGCCTGGAGGCGCAGGAGGCACAGCCGGGGCGGGGGGCGATCACGATCCACCAGGGCGCGTCGGACCAGATGTTTCGCGACCTGACCGCGGCGCAGCGGCGGCGCCTGCCACGCTACAGCGGCGACCTGCTGCTGACGCGCCACTCGGCCGGCTCGCTGACCTCGCAGGCCATGATCAAGCGCTGGAACCGTAAGAACGAGCTGCTGGCGGACGCCGCCGAGCGCCTGGCGGTGATCGCCACCCAGCTCGGCGCGGCTTACCCGATGGATGCCTTGCGCAAGGCGTGGCTGCGCGTGCTGGGCAGCCAGATGCACGATATCCTGCCCGGCACCAGCCTGCCACGCTGCTACGACTATGCGCACAATAACGAGACCGTCGCCGCCAACGCCTTGGCCGGTGCCCTGATCGACGCCGCCGGGGCGCTGGCGGCGTGCATGGACACCACCTGTGCCGAGGGCGAGGTCCGCCTGCTGGTCTACAACCCGCTGGCCTTTGCTCGGCAGGACGTGGTCGAGGCGTCGGTCCCGCTGCGTGCACCCGCCGCTGTGCAGGTCACGGGCCCCGACGGGCAGCCCGTGCCCGCCCAGATCCTCTCGCGCACGGAGGACGAGACGCGGGTCCTGTTTCTGGCCGACCTGCCGCCCTGCGGCGCGGCTGCGTTCGCGGTCGTGGCGGCCGATGCCCGGGCCAACGTACTGCTGCTGCACGACAGCGGGCTGCGCGTCGAGCGGGGCGGCCTGGAGAACGACCGCTACCGGGTCACGCTGAACGAGGAGGGGCAGGTGACGAGCATCGTGGACAAGGCAGCAGGCGAGCGCGAGCTGCTCTCGGGCCCGATCGAGCACCAGTTCCTGCGCGAATCGCCGCGCATCTTTCCGGCGTGGAACATGGAGTGGCGGGACCGGATCAAGCCGCCCATGGCCGTCCTGGGCGGCCCGGCGCAGATCGAGGTCGTCGAGCGCGGGCCGGTGCGGGTCAGCGTGCGGATCACGCGGGCGCACGGCAGTTCGCGCTTTGAGCAGGAGGTGCGCCTGGCTTGCGGCAACGCCGGGAACCGGATCGAGTTCGCCGACACGATCGACTGGCGCGAGACGGGCTGCTCGTTCAAGGCCGCCTTTCCGCTCAGCGTCTCGGCGCCCGAGGCGGCCTACAACTGGGAGCTGGGCGTGATTTGCCGCGGCAACAATGACCCGGCCAAGTTCGAGGTGCCGGCGCACCGGTGGTTCGACCTCAGCGACCCGGACGGCGAGTACGGCGTGACGGTGCTCGAGGACTGCAAGTACGGCTCGGACAAGCCGGCCGACGACGTGCTGCGCCTGACGCTGCTCTTTACGCCTCGCGTCGGCCCGCTGCAGCTCGTGTTTCGCGACCAGGGCAGCCAGGACTGGGGCCGACACCGCATGCGCTACGGGCTGTACGGCCACGAGGGCGACTGGCGGGCCGGGGGCAGCGAGCGGCAGGCGCTGCGCTTCAACCAGCCGCTCCGCGCCTTCCACGTCCCGCGCGCCTCCGGCGGACGGGGCAGGCCCGGCGTCCCACACGCGCCCGACGGTCTGCCTGCGCCCAGTGGCCTGTCCATGCTGGCCCCGCTGGGCAAGACCTTCTCTTTCCTGCAGCTCGATTCGGAGCAGGTCGGCGTGCGGGCGATCAAGCAAGCGGAGGATCGGGAGACGATCGTCGTGCGCGTGCAGGAGCTGTGGGGGCAGCAGAGCGGCGAGGTCACGCTCAGCCTGGCCGCCGAGATGGCGGGCGGCGGCGATATCCACGTCTGGGAGACCGACGGCTGCGAGCGCCGCCTGCGCCAGGTCGAGGGCCGCGAAGGCCGCTTTACCTTCAAGATGGGTCCCTTTGCGATCAGGACCTTCGAGGTCCAGCTGCCGCCCAGGCTGGCAGACGACGGACGAGCGGCGACAGACGACGGAAGACGGGACTCTCGGGGAGCGCGGCAAAGCGGTATTGGCGGCTCGCCCCTGAAGGGGATCTATGACAGCCCGGCCGAAGGCGCCACGCCATCACAGCTTCGGCCGCAGGGAGAGGGTGGCGTTCCCAGCACCGGACCGGCACCCGGGTCAACGCAGCCGCATGCCACGCTGGAACGCGGCGTCCCCGCGTCTCCACCGCGCGGCGCACCGCTGGTCCTGCCGTACAACCTGCAGGCCTTTACGGGCGACGAGGAGCGCGCCCGCGGGGCACTGCCCGGCGGGCGCTCCTACCCGCGCGAGCTCGTCCCGGCGCGTGTCACCTGCTGTGGCGTGCCGCTCGAGATGGCCGTCGACCAGGCCCAGCAGGCTGTCTCCTGCCAGGGCCAGGTGATCGACCTCCCCCCAGGCGCGTTCGACACACTGCTCCTGCTGGCCGCGGCGGATGAGGACAGGGAGACGACGCTGCGTATCGACGGCATGGCGCACTGCCTGCAGATACAGGGCGGCGAGGGGTTTGTGGGGCTGTGGGACCGCCGCCTCTGGGACCGGCCCATGGAGCAGGAGCGCGACTATGTGTGGCGGGCCAAGGTGGTCGGGCTGGAGCCGGGCTACATCAAGCGCGACCGGATCGGGTGGTACACGACGCACATGCACAGCGCGGAGGGGAACGAGCCCTATGCCTACGGCTATGCCTTTCTCTACGCCGTGCCTCTCCCGCCGGACGCGCGCACCCTCACCTTGCCCGACGACCCGGGGGTGCGAATCTTTGCGGCCACGGCCTGCCGCGGGGCGCTCCGTGCAGAGCCGGCGGCGCCGCTGTACGACGAGCTGCCGTTCCGGATGGCCGGGCTATGAATGGCCCGGCA
>CAZLMZ010000331.1:0-3886 GCA_964560475.1 uncultured Anaerolineae bacterium | reverse complement strand
CAACCAGCACCGGCATCCCCTTGTGATGAGCGATGTAGCCAGATAGATGATCCAGTAGGTCCTTGTTGGCAGCACGGTTCGTCATCTCGGCATCCTTTCCTCTAGTATACCACAGCATCCATCTGCCGGACAATCCGGGGCACAGTGCTCACGTGCCTGGGATCTGTTCTGCAATCTCGGATTTGACAGCCTGTGCATTCTGCAGTATATTATTTCGGAGCCGAACTATTCGGATCCAAACCATCCACTCGGCGCTGTCCTGGCAGACACGCCTATGCCATCGCACAGCGCACAGGAGGGAACGTGGAAGAGCAATCACAGGCAGTCTATACCGAGGCGATCCATCTTTTCCTCTCGATCTACCGCTACGTACGCACCAGCGGGCGGCGGATGCACGAAGAGGGGATCGGTGGACGCAAGGTGGCGACGCTGCGCTACCTGGAGGAGGCAGGCCCCGTCACCGTAGGCCAGGTTCGCGACTATCTCTACCTCAGCGACAGCAGCACCTCTGAGCTGATCGCGCGCCTCGAGGAAAAGGGCTACGTGCAGCGCCGTCGCTCCGCCCAGGACAACCGCGTGGTGATCGTCAGCCTCACGCCGGCAGGAGCAGAGGTCATCGACGGCAAACCACTCAGCGGCATGCCGCTGCTGCGGGAGCGGCTCAAGGGCCTGCCCGCGGATCGTCTGGCCGGGATCAGGGATGCCATGCAGGATATCGTAGACCTGCTGGAGATAGAAGATGACTGCTAGAGCCACCCAGCCTATCCAATTGCCCCGTTCGGGCCGCAGCCAGGTCACGCGTCGCTGTCTCTCCTACCTGCGCCCCTACTGGCTCTATGTGACCGGCGCGTACGCCTTTTTGCTGGTCAACAACGGTGCCACGCTCGCCATGCCGCTGATCATCGGCTGGATCGTCGACCACGGCATCCGCCCAGGGGATACGTCCGCCATCTCGCGGGGCGTGTTGGGCCTCATCGGCGTGACACTGGCCCGCGCCTGTGCCGAGTTCTTTACCGGGCGGTGGACGGAGGTTGCCTCGCAGAACGTCGCCTACGACCTGCGAAACATCATCCATCGCAAGCTGCAATCGCTCTCCTTCAGCTACCACGACCAGGCAGAGACGGGCCAGCTCCTGACACGCGCCGTCAGCGACGTCGACCGCGTGCGCTTTTTGACCGGGCGGGCCATCCTGCGGCTGGTCGAGGTGGTAACCCTGATCATCGGCATTGCCATCTCGATGCTGCTCCTCAATGTGCACCTGGCGCTGCTCACCCTGATCATCGTTCCCTTCCTGACCGCGGGCGGGCTGTGGTTTGGGATGCGCTACCGGCCGCTCTCGTGGATGGTGCAGCAGCAGATGGCTAACGTCACCACCCGCCTCGAACAAAACCTGCGCGGGGCGCGCATCGTCAAGGCCTTTGCCCAGGAAGACAACGAGATCCGCCGCTTCGAAGACGAGATCCGGCACCTGTTTGGACTCAACATCCGCGCCTCGCGCATGAACGCGTTCAGCCAGTCCTTGCTCCAACTGATCGCCAGCGCGGGCCTGATCTTTGTCTTGCTCTACGGTGGGCGCCTGGTGATCCTTGGCACGTTGACCATCGGCTCGCTCGTCGCCTTTACCACCTACGTGGGCCAACTGGCGGGCCCCGTGCGCCGCCTGGGCTGGGTGATCGCTTCCATCTCGCAGGCCACGGCCTCGGGTGAGCGCGTGTTCGAGATCCTCGACGCACAATCCGAGATCCAGGATGACCCGGATGCGGTACCCCTGGGCAAGCTCAGTGGGCACGTCCGCTTTGCACGTGTCTCCTTTGCCTACTTTGGCCGGCACCAGGTGCTGGATGACATCGATTTTGAAGCCCAGCCGGGCCAGGTCGTCGCCCTGCTCGGGTCGACTGGTTCCGGAAAGAGCTCGGTGATCAACCTCATTCCACGTTTCTACGACCCCACCGAGGGACAGATCCTGGTCGACGGGCAGAACATCCGCCACGTGACCGTGAACTCGCTGCGGCAGCAGATCGGCATCGTGTTACAGGACACGACCCTCTTTGCCACGACCGTACGCGAGAACATTGCCTTTGGGCGCCCTGATGCGACCGAAGAAGAGATCATCGCTGCAGCCCAAGCCGCCTCCGCGCACGGCTTTATCCTGCAGATGCCCGAAGGTTATGATACCTACGTCGGCGAAGAGGGCGTGACCCTCTCTGGAGGACAGAAACAGCGGCTCGCCATCGCCCGTGCTATCCTCAAGGACCCGGCGATCCTGATCCTCGACGACGCCACATCGAGCGTCGACACAGAGACAGAGGCACTGATCCAGGCTGCGTTGGCGCGCCTTATGCAAGGCCGCACCTCCTTTGTCATCGCCCAGCGCTTGAGCACCGTGCGCCAGGCCGACCAGGTGATCGTTATGGACCGGGGGCGCATCGTCGCCCGCGGGTTCCGCACGGCCGAGCACACCGCACACGATGAGCTCTTGCACAGCAGCGGCCTCTATGCCCAGATCTACGACCAGCAGCTTCGTCCACGGGAGGAGGGCTCGGTCGTGCCTGCTTTCACCCAGCCACAACAGCCACAGCCGGCGATGGGAGGGGCCCGATGACGATCAGCATCGGCGGTAGCGCCACATCCCACGGTCCCGGCGGCGTCCTGCGCGCGTTTGGCTCCAAAGAGACCGCCGGCAAGATCAGCGGCCGCGTGCTTTTTCGGCTCCTTCCCTTTCTCAAGCCTCACTGGCCCGCTATGGTGCTGGCCACGATTCTCATGCTGGTCGCGGCTGGCGGCAACCTGCTGGCACCGTACCTGACCAAGGTCGCGATCGACGAGAATATTGCCACTCGCGACATGCAAGGCCTGTTCTGGACCGCCATGGCCCTCGCCGGCACCCTGGCCGGCGTGTTCCTTGCCTCGGCAGCACAAAGCTACCTCCTCTCCTGGGTAGGGCAGAAAGTGCTGACCGCCCTCCGCAGCCAGCTCTTTCACCACCTGCAGGATCTGTCTATCCCCTACCACGACGACCACATCGTCGGCGTCACCATCTCCCGCGTGATCAACGACGTCGACGTGATCAACGAGCTCCTCTCCCAAGGGCTGGTCAGCGTGCTGGGCGACGGCGTGGTGCTGGTCGGCACGATCGTGGTCATGCTCGGCCTCGATCCCAAGCTAGCCCTACTCACTTTCAGCGTGCTCCCGCTGATGGTTGTCGCGACCGCCATCTTTTCCCGTCACGCACGCGTCGCGTTTCGCGAGACCCGCGCCAAGATCGCGGCGGTCGTCGGCGACCTGGCCGAGAACATCAACGGTATGCGCGTGATCCAGGCCTTTGCCCAGGAAGCCAACGCCCACGAGCGGTTCGAGGCCGTCAACCGCGCCAACCGTGATGCCTACATCGATGCAATGTCGCTCTCTTTCATGTTTCTGCCCGCCGTCGACGTGCTCAGCGTCGCCGCCACCTGCATCGTGCTTTTTGCCGGCGGCTTTATGGTCGCACGGGGCGCCATGACCCTCGGGGTGATCGTCGCCTTTCTCGCCTACGTCGGTCGCTTTTTCAACCCGATCCGCGACCTAAGCCAGCTCTATACGACGCTCCAGGCCGCGACCGCCGGAGGTGAACGCGTCCTCGAGCTGTTGAGCGCGACCCCGCAGGTACGGGAACGCCCCGATGCAATCGAGCTGCCACAGGTAACCGGGTTGGTCGAACTGCGAAACGTCTCTTTCCGCTATACGCCTCAGGTGGAGGTCCTCTCGAACGTCAGCTTAACCGTGGCGCCGGGCGAAACCGTGGCCCTCGTCGGGCCAACCGGCGCCGGCAAGTCATCGATCGCCAACCTTGTGACCCGCTTTTACGAGATCGAGGAGGGGGGCGTGTACATCGACGGGCACGACG
>CAZLMZ010000330.1:0-3889 GCA_964560475.1 uncultured Anaerolineae bacterium | reverse complement strand
CCTCCCGTATCTCGTTGCATGGAAAGCAGCCTGTTGCTCTGCCGCACGGGGGTGCCACGACGTGGCCACTTGCGCCCGGCAGCGGATCGAGTAGAATCGAGTTCGGATTCCCCCGCCTATGGCAGCGAGTGCGATCAAGGCAACTGCAGGCTATCTCACCTAGGAGGTCACAATGACCAACGCTCCCCTTGAGGACTATCAGATCGTCGACGGGCACGTCCACTTTCGCGGACTAGAGTGGACGGAGCCGCTGCTCGATCTGATGGAAGCTGTGCCCTTGGCGTGCATCAACCTGGTCAGCACGCCCAACCCGGACACGATCAACCAGAACGCCGACCAGATCTACCTCAAGACGCGCTATCCCGGGCGCTTTTACGCCTCCGGTGGGCTCGACTATGTCCAGGTCGCTGGTCAGGGGGCGATGGACGACCCGGCGCGGCGGTCGGCGCTGCTGGGTGCGCAGGTGCGCAAACTGAAAGCGATCGGGTTCGATGGGCTCAAGCTGATCGATGGCAAGCCTACTGCGCGGCAGCGCTACGGCCTACCGTTCGATTCGCCAGCCTATGAGGGGATGTGGGCCGCCCTGGAAGAGCTGCAGTTCCCGTGTGTGTGCCACGTCGCCGATCCAGAGACCTTTTGGGATCGCGATCGCATCCCGGACTGGGCGCTGAAGAACGGATGGTTCTATGGCGAGGGGGCCTATCCGAGCAAGGAGGGCCTGTACAGCGAGATCGACCGCGTCCTGGAACGGCATCCCTCGCTTCAGATCATCTTTGCTCATTTCTACTTTCTCTCGGCGGACCTGGAGCGGGCGGCACGTTTTCTCGATGCACACCCGACGGTCTGTTTCGACATCACCCCGGGCGCCGAGATGTACAACAACTTGACTCGGCAGTATGACGCGGCGCGGGCGTTCTTTACCACGTACCAGGACCGGATCGTCTATGGCACCGACACCAGCACGCGTGGCATTGCCCAGGACGGGGTCGAGCACCCCTTGGCCAAGGCGCGCTACGTACGGGCCTTCCTGGAGGGAGAAGAACCGTTCACCCCCTCGCCGCTGATCCCGCACTGGCTGGAGGACGACCTGGAGGCGATCCGGCCGCTGGCCCTGCCGGAGGAGATGCTGGTCAAGATCTATCACGCCAATTTCGAGTGCTTGTACGGCGCCCGGCCGGCGCCACTGGATGAGGAAGCGGCTCGGGCTGAGTTGGCACGGATGGCAGACGTCATCGACGCCGGCGAGGGGGAGCGACCCGAGAACCCGGCACGGGAGGTGCTAGAGAGGCTTGGCTAGACCCCCGAGGTTTTCCGAAACCTCGGGGGTCTGATCAGAGTTAGGGGCCGTCCACTGCGGTCAGCCCGCAGCGCAGGGCGAGCACGGCGGCCTGCGTGCGGTCGGCCACGTCCAGCTTGTTCAGGATTGTGCTCACATAGTTGCGTACCGTGCCCTCGGAAAGGTGGAGCTGCCCGGCAATGTCGGCGTTGTTGAGGCCCCGCGCCAGCAGGCGCAGCACCTCCAGCTCACGCGGACTCAGCTCGGCCGCGATGGCCTGCGCGCTCGTGGAGGGCGCGGGGCCCTGCGCAACCTGGCGAAAGAGCTTGCCTGCCACCACCGGATCGACGTGCGTCTCGCCAGCGGCCGTGCCCTCGATCGCCGCCACCAGTGCCTCGCGCGGCGTGTCCTTGAGCAGGTAGCCCGATGCGCCGGCACGCACGGCGTCAAAGACCCACTCGTCGGCGTCGTAGGTGGTCAGCACGAGCACCCCCACCTCCGGGTGCCGGTCGCGGATCGTGCGCGTGGCCTGCACGCCGTTTGTCCCCGGCATCTTCAGGTCCATCAGCACCACGTCGGGGGCTAGGATCTCTACCTGGGAGAGCGCCTCGTCCCCGTCACTGGCCTCGCCAACGACCTCGATTCCGGGCACGGTGCTCAGGATCGCGCGCAGGCCCGCCCGCACCACCATCTGGTCGTCACAGACCAAGACCCGGATCATGCGTCTGGTTCCACCTCCACCTCGAACCGGACCGTCGTCCCCCGGCCCGGCGTGCTGTCCACGGTCAGTACCCCACCGACCATCTCGGCTCGTTCGCGCATGCCCTGCAGGCCATAGTGCCCTTCCGGCACCGGCTGCGCGGGGTCAAAGCCCTGCCCGTCATCGCAGACCACCAGGGCGATTCGTGTGCCCTTTCGTTCCAGGCAGACCCGCACGTTCCGCGCCCCGGCATGTTGGGCGGCATTGGCCAGCGCCTCGTCAGCAACCCGGTAGACGGCCTGCTCGACCGCGGGAGGCAGTTCCCGCATATCCTCCGGCACTTGGAGCGCGAGTGCCCATTCTGCCCGCCCGGCTGCTGACTGGGCCAGCTCCCGGATCGCCAGGGCCAGGCCCAGATCTTCCAGGGGGGCTGCGCGCAGCGCGTAGATCGCCCGCCGTGCGTCGCCCAGTCCCGCACGCGTCGAGGCCAGCGACTGTTCCACCATCTCCTGCGCCGCCTCCGGATCGCTCTCCCAGAGCGACCGCACCGCCTCGAGCTGCACCGCCACCCCGCTCAAGGTATGGGCCAGCGTGTCGTGCAGCTCGCGTGCCATGCGGTTGCGCTCCCGGCTGACCGTGAGCTGCTCCAGCGTCGTGGCATAGTGCGCCAACTGACGGTTGGCACGTGCCAGCGCCGCCCGCTGCTCCCGTCCCGCCCGCACCAGGCGGACGACGACATAGCCCACCAGGCCAAAGAGCAATGAGCCTGCGAAAACCAGCCCAACGACCATCGCGTAACGGATCCTGCCCCGCACGACCAGTGGCAGGTAGAGGAGCAGCTCCAGGGTCGAGGTGGCGGCGCAAAAGAAAAGCACGGCCCGGACGTTGTACTCCCACGCGGTCAGGATCAGGGGCACAAAGAGGATCGGGATCAGCATCCACAGGTCCTGCGCCGCCGAGGTCGGGGGCACGCCCGCGCGCAGCCGCAGGACCACCGTAACCGCGTGTTCGAAGATCGGCCCGCCGGAGGCGATCGCCAGCCCCAGGGGCAGGTACAACGTCCCCAGGGCCCGCTGCAGCCAGGGCCAGAGCAGGTAGCCGAGCAAGAAGGTGGCCTCGATGATGCTCAGCGCGGGATAGCGCAGCGCCCGCTGTCCAGGTAGAAAGACCTTGAGCAGCGCCGTGAGCAGGGCAAGACCGAGCCGCAACGCGGTCAGCCAGCGAAAGATGTTCAGTGTCCCTGGTTCGAAGGTGCGTCTCATAGCTCCATTATAACAGAGCCGGGATCGCAGGCCAACTGAGCGCAATCACAGGCAGAGTATGACATCTGTCACGATCGGCCGTGAGCGGGCTCAGGCCAAGACGTGATCGGGGGGACTGGTCAGGCTCCGTTCCTTTCTGGTACACTGGAGCCAGATAGGCAAGCTCAATCGCAGTCACAGTCGTACACAGAGGAGGCACAACGTGATCAAGAGAACAGCTCGATGGATGGTCTGGCTACTGGTTGCCGTCGTCGCCCTGAGCGCATGCACGATTCAGGTCGATCGCCAAGACGACGGCTCGCTGCGCGTCGAGTCGCAGATGTCCGAGGCGAGCATCCAGGAAGAGATCGCCCTCGCCCTCGGTGAGACCCAGGTCAAGGAGCTAACCGTCGACCTACGGCAGGGCTATATGCAGGTCACGGGGGTGCGGGAGCTGCCCGTTGGCGGGCACACCGACACGCTGCGCTTCGACCTGATCCTTGGTGTGGCCGACGGTCACCTCACGGCGACGATCTCGGAGGCCACCTTTAACGACAACCCGATCGCCGAGGAACGGGTGGCCGCGTGGAATGAGCGCATCGCCCGGAACCTGGAGAGGCGAGGGCAGAACCACCCCAACAGCACGCTGCAGTCGGTGAGCGTGACTCCCGC
>CAZLMZ010000329.1:0-3916 GCA_964560475.1 uncultured Anaerolineae bacterium | reverse complement strand
TATCCCGAGGGGCCAGTAGCCAGAGCTTGACCAACGAGGATGTCGAGGCCATCGCTGCGCTGGCCACCTCTGTCTCTGCCATTGCGCCCGAATACTCGACACTGTCCCAGCAAGTGGTCTACTATAACAAGAACACCCAGACAGAAGTGCTGGGCGTCACGCCCGAGTACCAGGTCGTTCGCGAGTGGCAGATCGACCGCGGGCGCTTTATCGAGAGCCTGGATCTTGCCAACCAGGCCAAGGTGGCTGTCCTTGGCGCGACCGTGGTCGAGGAGCTCTTTGGCGAGCTCGTCGATCCCCTGGGCAAGATGGTCAAGATCAGCCGCCAGAACTATGAGATCGTCGGCATCCTGGCCAGCAAGGGCGTCGGCGGCTTTCAGAACCTGGACGATCAGGTGCTGATCCCTCTCACGACGGCTCAGATCAAGTTTGGCGGCGCGGGCAACAGGTCCTTGCGCGCGATCAACGTCCAGGTCGCCTCGTCCGACCAGATGGACCGGGCCCAGGCCGAGCTGACGGCTATCCTTCGCGCCCGCCACGGGCTGGCGTCCAGCCAGAGCGATGACTTTAACATCCAGAACCAGGCACAGATCGTCGAGACGGTGCAAGAGACCGCCGGCACCTTTGCCGTGCTCCTGGCCAGCATCGCCGCTATCTCCCTCCTGGTCGGGGGCATCGGCGTCATGAACATCATGCTGGTCTCGGTCACCGAGCGCACGCGCGAGATCGGCATCCGCAAGGCGGTCGGCGCCAGGCGAAGCGACATCATGGCCCAGTTCCTGGTGGAGGCCATGGTCCTCTGCCTGCTAGGGGGAGTGCTCGGCGTGCTGGGTGGCTATGGTGGCGCCCAACTGATCACGCCGCTGCTGGGGGGCAGCCGCGCCATCGTCACCCCCGACAGCGTCGCCATGGCCCTCGGCGTATCGGTCGCCGTCGGCCTCTTTTTCGGGCTCTATCCCGCCGGCCGCGCGGCCGCGCTCAAGCCGATCGACGCCCTGCGGTACGAGTGAACTGAGCCAGCCACGCCATAGCAGGTAGGATACACAGACCCCCACGCGCTCTCTCGCGGCAGTCCAGGGAAACGCCGCGAGAGACTAGATTCCCATTGACACAGAACCCACAGATCAGGTACAATAGAGACACGTTGGGCCAGCGTGTACATCCATCTGCACGTGACCCTTCTATCTACCTCGTCTGATCTACATTATCCGGGCATCTCGATCACGGTTCGACCAGACCGAATCCGTGCCTCG
This sequence comes from uncultured Anaerolineae bacterium, assembly GCA_964560475.1. Taxonomy (GTDB): domain Bacteria; phylum Chloroflexota; class Anaerolineae; order JAFGEY01; family JAFGEY01; genus BS750m-G44. Next base: position 2,663 of record CAZLMZ010000329.1, on the reverse strand, counting down.
GCCACTCTTGATGGCCTGGCTTGAGCCGCTCCATCGTTACCTGTGTCCGCCGCGCCAGCGCTCTCGCCGGGCGAAGGGAGGTGTTTATGATCCTCTTCTGACTGTCGATCGCATCTCGCCGCCAGCCTACCTGGCCTGGCGAGTCACCGTAAGGAGGTCGACATGCGCGTGCGTGTATCCCGGGCGGCACTGGGCATCGTCCTGTTCCTCGTGGCCGTACTTCCCTATCCTCCCGCCTTGGGACAGCAACCTACACTGCCCCCGCCCTGCAAAGAGCTAGTCTTCTCGACCGAAGAGGAATTCGTCACCCACGGGCCGGAGCCAGCCGACGGCAACCCGGTCCTCTCCGACGGCGACTTGCTCGGCGTAGCTGTCCTGCCTTCGGGCGACGTAACCTGCATCCTCTGCGCCCGCAACGCCGACCTGCTCGGACAGACCTTTGACGTCGCGGTAGATCTGGGCCTCGACGCCGTCGACGTCATCGATCCCGAGCAGTTCCTGATCGCTTTCTCCACCGAGCTCGACAGCCCCAACCTTGGCCAGTTCACCGAGGGCGACCTACTGGTCACCAACGGGGCGATCATCCCCAACCAGGCGCTGACCCACAAGTGGCAGGTCCCCTATGACCTAGCTCTCGACGCCGTGCACTTTGTCGGCAAGATCGAGGGGATCCGCGCCTTCCTGGATGCCGCGGCAAAGGTCAGCCGCGATGACTGGCTCAAGAACCCAGCTCTGCTCGGCGACCTGCTGGCCGAGCACGACGTAGACATCTGGTTCTCGACGGAAGGGACGTGGGCACCCGCCGCCGCTGCCGGGTTCCTGGATGGAGACCTCCTCTCAGCACGAGGGGGGATCATCGTCGCCTCCAACGGCGTCCTGCTCCCTGCCGCCGTCCCCGGCGGTATCCCCAATCGCGGCGTCGATTTCGGTCTGGACGCGGTCACGGCTGATCGCCTCGGTTCGCGCACCAGCGTCCTCTTTTCCACCGAGATCCTCTACAGGGGCGAACCCGCCTTCACCGATGGAGACGTGCTGCGGCTGAACAATGGCGTGGTCCACGCCAACACGGAACTGATCCGGTGCTTCGAGCCCAAGGCGAGTTTCCTGGGGCTCGACGCCCTGTACGTGGACATCCAGGGCTTGCCCTTCGATGTCTACCTGCCGCTGGTTATGCGCGGCTACCGAGGAGGTTGACCGATGAACAAGGTACATAGGATCGCAATCGTGGCCGCCATCCTGGGCCTGCTGCTGCTTGCATCTCCGGTGATGGTGGCGAGCAAGGTGGGACCGGACGCGCTCAAGGACTGCAGCGAGCTCGCCTTTTCCACCGAAGAGGATTTCGTAACTCAGGGCCCCGAGCCGGTCGACGGTAACCCGATCATCTCGGACGGCGACCTGCTCGGGCTGACGCGCGATGCCTCTGGCGCGGTGCGCTGCGTGGTCTGCGCCCGCAACGCCGATCTGACCGAAGGCTTTGACATCCCCGCAGCGGTGGATCTGGGCCTGGACGCGGCCGACGTGCTGGATGTCGACGCATACCTGGTTGCCTTTTCCACCGAACTGGCCAGCTCCAACACCGGCCAGTTCTCGGGCGGCGACCTGTTGATTACCGACGGCACGATCATCCCCAACCAGGCGCTGACCTACAAGTGGGGCGTCTCCCACGACGTCGGCCTGGATGCGATCCACTTTGTGGGCCCAGCGGATGGCATCAGCCGCTTTCTGGCTGCTGCCAGCAACATGACTCGCGCCGACTTCCTCGATCCCCTGGACACACTCGCGGGTATGCTCGACACCTACAGCATCGATATCTGGTTCTCGACCGAGGGGACCTGGACGTCCATTGACCCTGCAGGGTTCCTGGATGGCGACCTCCTCTCGGCGCGCACCGGGGCGATCATCGCCTCGAACAAAGACCTGCTGCCCGCCGATGTACCCGCCGGCATCCCAGACCGCGGCGTGGATTTCGGACTGGACGCGGTCACTGCCGATCGCAGCCCGCAGAGCCAGCGCATCCACTTTTCCACCGAGATCCTGTTCGAGGGCGAACGGCTGTCGTTCACCGACGGTGACGTGCTGCTGCAGGGGAATGGGGTGGTGGCCACCAACTGGGACCTCGTGGGCTGCTTCCAGCCCAAGGCCCGGGAGCTGGGCCTCGACGCGCTCTCGGTCAGTGCGCCCACTGAACAGCCCTGCGTGAGCCGCATCGACCGCATCGGCGGCATCGATATTGCCGACATCGACCCTGTCGACGGCACCGTCTTGTCCGGCGTGGTCGGGATCAATGCGCCGATGCCCTTTGGCGGGCAGATCGACTTTCAGGGCAACATCTGCCCGGACGTCGACGAGTTCCGCATCCTCTACCGCAAGGCGGCCTCGGCCGATCCATGGCAGCCGGTCTCGGTGCTCGGCTCCAAGAACTGGACCGTGGCTGTGGATGCGTTTATCCCACCGTGGCCCGACTGCGACGGGGATCAGAGCTGGGCCTCAGACTCCAATGGCTGGTTCGACGGCCCCGACTATCGCGCTCTGAGCGACATGGTGTATGGCTGCAACCCCGATCTCGCACTCACCGTGTGGGAGTCGACAGCTGCAGTGGCGGGCAAGGACGAGCTGTACGACGTGCTGCTCGAGACCCTCGCCGGCACGAGCGTGATCAGCGA
>CAZLMZ010000328.1:2326-3921 GCA_964560475.1 uncultured Anaerolineae bacterium | reverse complement strand
TACGCGGCGAGCATGGAAGAGATCACAGAGGCGATGGACCGCCTGCAGTGGTTCCTGAGCAAGCTGGAGTAGGGCGCGGAGAGAGACGACAAACCTTCAAGGGAGGGGACGATGCCGCGAAGCAGCTACCCACACATGGTGCACGACCACCTGGTCTCGCAGGTGCGACAGATTCACGCCACACGCGCGGACCGGCTTGAACAGATCAAGACGGCCGAGGAGGCACTGGCGTACCAGGAACGCGTACGGGCGGCAATCAGGCGTGCCTTTGCGCCACGCCCGGAGAAGACAGCGCTCAACCCACGCGTGACCGGGACGCTCGACCTCCCACGCTACCGGATCGAGAAGGTGATCTTTGAGAGCCGCCCGGGCTGCCTCGTTACGGCAAACCTGTATCTGCCGCGTGGACTCGATGGGCCGGCACCGTGTGTGCTGGGTACGTGTGGCCACAGTGAACCGGGCAAGGCCGCTGATCTATACCAGGCCTTCTCACAGCGGCTGGCCCGCGCCGGTTTCGTGGTGCTGATCTACGATCCGTATAGCCAGGGCGAGCGGGATCAGTACTATCGGTCCGGGTACCGGGAGCAGGTCGGCTGGGGTACGCGTGCGCACAACATGATGGGCAAGCAACTCGAGCTGATTGGGGAGAACCTGGCTATGTGGCGCGCCTGGGATGGTGTGCGCGCGCTCGACTATATGCTGAGCCGGCCCGAGGTAGACCCGACGCGCGTCGGCGTCACCGGGAACTCGGGTGGGGGGACGATGACCACCTGGCTGTGGGCGATCGAGGACCGGTTTACCATGGCGGCGCCGAGCTGTTTCGTGACGACGTTTCTCCGTAACCTGGAGAACGAGCTGCCGGGCGATGCAGAGCAGTGCCCTCCTGGAGTGATTGGCGAGGGGCTTGAGATGGCCGACTTTATCATCGCCGCAGCGCCCAAGCCCGTGCTCTTGATGGGGCAGCGGTTCGACTATTTCGACCCGCGTGGCCTGCGCGAGGCATACGAGGACGTACGCTCTTTTTACAAGCGTCTGAACGCGCCGAAAGAGAACGTCGACCTGTTCATAGGTCCCCAGGGACACGGGTACTCGGTGCACAACCAGGAAGCGATGCTCGCGTTTTTCTGCCAGCATGCCGGCCTACCTGTGCCGGAGCACGTCGAGGTCGAGGTGCTGCCGGAAGCGGATCTGTATGCTGCGCCGGACGGGCAGGTCATCGACGCAGGGGCGACGCCGGTCTATGAGCTGATTGCCACGCGGGCGCGTGAGCTGACGTCAGCGCGAGGGCATCTCGACGCGCCAGCACTGCGCGGGCACCTCGAACTTGAGCTGGCGCTACCGCCACGGGATGGCGTCTCCTACTACCGCGTGCTGCGACCTGTACGCGACCAGGGGACCACGTTCGGCAGGTTCGCTGTCGAGACCGAGGGAGACGTACGGGCTATCCTGTGGAAGCACGCCGGGGATCCTCCTCATCCGTTTACGTTGGATGTCGCGGCGGAGGTGTCGCTGTATCTGCCGCATCTCTCGACGGCGTCCGAACTGGGGGCGGAGCCAATGCAGGAAGGTAGCTACGGGCTCGATGTGCGCGGCCT
>CAZLMZ010000328.1:0-2226 GCA_964560475.1 uncultured Anaerolineae bacterium | reverse complement strand
TTTTGACGAGGGAGGATGTGCATGTACGCTCAAGTGCAAGTCGGTGTCATCGGTTGTGGGAACATTAGCCCGATCTACTTGAAGAACGGGAAGCGGCTCGAAGTATTGGATATCGTCGCCTGTGCCGATTTGGTGATGGAACGGGCGCAGTCCAGGGCGCAGGAGTTCGGCGTGCCGCGGGCGTGCACTGTGGAGGAACTGCTGGCGGACCCGGATATCCAGATCGTCCTCAACCTGACTACACCACAGGCGCACGCCGAGGTCGGCCTCGCGGCGCTGGGCGCCGGCAAGGGCGTGTACAATGAGAAGCCGCTTGCCGTACGGCGCGAGGACGGCAAAGCGATGCTCGACCTGGCGGCGGAGAAGGGCCTGCGGATCGGCGGCGCGCCGGACACCTTCCTGGGTGCTGGGATCCAGACTTGCCGCAAGCTGATCAACGATGGGTGGATCGGCGAGCCGGTGGCGGCGACGGCATTCATGATGGGGCACGGGCACGAGAGCTGGCATCCGGACCCCGAGTTCTACTACAAGGTCGGCGGCGGGCCGATGTTCGATATGGGGCCCTACTATGTGACCGCATTGGTCAGCCTGGTGGGCCCAGTGCGCCAGGTGGCAGGCCTGACGCGCGTCACCTTTCCTGAGCGGACGATCACGAGCCAACCCAAGTACGGGTCAGTGATCGAGGTCGAGGTGCCGACGCACGTGGCAGGGATCCTCGAGTTTGCCAACGGCGCGGTCGGCACGATCGTGACCAGTTTCGACGTGTGGGGAGGGGACCTGCCGTTCATCGAGATCTATGGCACGCGGGGAACGTTGAGTGTGCCCGATCCAAACACCTTTGGCGGGCCGGTGCGGATCCGCCAGGCCGGGTCGCGCGAGTGGCAAGAGGTGCCGCTGACGCACGGCTATGCGGACAACAGCCGTGGTCTGGGCGTGGCGGACATGGCGGCCGGGCTGCTTTCGGGCCGGAAGCACCGCGCGAACGGCGAGATGGCGTATCACGTGCTGGACATCATGCACGCGATCCACGATGCGTCCAACGAAGGCCGGCACATCGCACTACAAAGCACCTGCGAGCGCCCGGCGGGGATGCCGCTGGGCCTGCGTGATGGACAGGTAGAGCCGTAAAGCATATTCGTGTAGCCATCACGGCTGCATGCTCGTGCCGACGGGGCAGGGGAAATGCACATTGAAGCCATCTGCATCAACACGGACGGAGGCTATCTCGGCGGCAGCGTGACGCGGCTCGAGGAGTGCCTGCACTATGCGAGCGCCTGCGGCTACGACGGTGTGGAGCTGTCTGTGCACGGCCTGGATCTCGTCGTCGGCGGCAGGGTGAACCGACTGCAGCTCGACCGGGTACGGCGGGTCCTGAACGGATACGCAGGATGCGTTAGCGTGCACGCTCCCGATCGCCTGAACCTGGCCTTCCCGCAGCGCATCCCGGGCTGCCCCTCCGAACTGGCGCTAGAGATGGACGTTTTCGCCGCGTGCCTCGAGGTGTGCAGTGCGCTGGGCGCGGGGACGATGGTCTATCACAGCGGCCTGATGGCGCTGCACGAGGCGCATGCTGGCTTGCAGCCCTTGCCTGACGACGATGCGCTGGTTGCTGCACGGGAGCAAGAGGTGACGGCGTTGCGCGAGCTGATGCCGCTCGCCGATGCGCACGGCGTCATGGTGGCGATGGAGAACCGCGATCCACATCCCTGGGAAGTGGCAACGCTGGCGCGCCTGGGGATGCCGCACACAGAGCTCCCGAGATACCACGCGGGAATGATGGTTCCTGCCCTGGTGGAGCAAGTGCAGGCGGTGGCGCATCCTCGCTTTGGGCTGACGCTGGACATGGGGCACTTGTACCTGGCCGCGAACTATTGCGGGTTCGACTACCTGGAGGCGATCCGCGAGGCGTCGCCATACGTGCGGCACCTGCACGGCAGTGACAACTTTGGCCGGCTGGGTGGCGTGTTCGATGACCTGAATATGCGAGTCCCGTACGGCGATGGGGATGTGCACATGCCACACGGCTGGGGCAACCTGCCGCACCGGGAAGCGCTGCAGCAGTTGCCGGACTATGAGGGGCTCTATGTGATGGAGATCCGCCCTCGCTTCCGAGATCACCTTCCCCAGGCATTGCGTACTCTGAAAGGCATCGTGCAGGATCTGCAGGAGCATCGATCCTAGGCGCGAGCCTCGCCAGGGTGACCGGTAACGACTGAAGGTCGTTAC
>CAZLMZ010000327.1:0-3961 GCA_964560475.1 uncultured Anaerolineae bacterium | reverse complement strand
TGCTAAGTCCCACTTTATTTGACGCGGATAGTGCCGAGATATTTGATTTGAGAGAAGCTGCCGGAAGCTTTTTAAGCGACCGGCAGCGAAGGGGTTATGCTACTGATTCATTTTGTCTTCGAGGAACTGTACGGCCTCGATGAAGGAACATGGAGCGGCGGCCATGACCATATCTATGGGATTGAAGTTTTCTTGGCAATCGAAACATCTGGCCAGGTTGGTTTGAGGATTGACTGCGGTATGGAAGTTTCGACACAAGGGGCATCGGAAGCGCAATAAGTTGTGTGAGTTTCGGGCTTCGATGTTCAAGAAGCTGGTTATGACGGTATGAATGGGGACCTGGTTTCTGAGCATTCTGAGAAAATCTGCGGAGAAGTATTTTTTTGGCATCCTGTCACCTCCTATGGCAGTTGAAACTCGGCCATGGTATCGTTGACCAAGGCGTCGGTAATTTTTTTGAGGTTTTGAGAGGTTGCGTTGAGCAAACAGGCGGTGGCGACATTGTTGATTTGTCGAGGCACGCCTGCGGCATAGTCATGGATGAGTTCTTTGGCCTCTGGTTCGAAGATTTTGTTTGAGCCTGCGGCCTTAGCGATGCGGTTGTCGATATAAGCGCAGGTTTGATCTTTTGAACATGGTTTGAGGAAAAGCCGGAGGGTTATACGGTGGAGCAGGTCGGCATGTGAGGAACGCTTGAGGATCTGGCGTAAACTCTCCTGGCCGCACAATAGGATTTTGAGGGGTATCTGGTCCCCGATTGAAGAGATCAAGACTCTGAGATCGGTAAGGGTCTGGGGATCGATCAAATGGGCTTCGTCGATAATTAAGAGGGTCGTCTTTTCGTTCTGGTTGATGCGATCGAGGAGCTGCAGGAGCATGCGATCTTTGCCCATCTTGGGTTTTTCACCGAGTCTGGTGACGATGAGTCTGAGAAAGGCGTTGGCATTGAGAGGGGTTAGATGAAGATAGAGGGGGTGATAGCGGTTTTGTGGCAGTCCATGGATAAAGAGCCTCAGAAGAGAGGACTTTCCGATGCCGGTTTGGCCTAAGATGAGCCCGATGGCGCCTTGTTGTTCAAAGAACTGGAGTCCTGCCAGGGCCTGATCGATACGCGGATCGCGCAGGAGCCACTGGATGGGTGGATTTTCGGTGAAAGGATGGTCGTTGAGCGAAAAATGGTTAAGAAACATGGTCTGCCTCCTTTTTATGCGCCTCTGGCGCAGTGAATGAGATGTTTGAGTTCTGCAATGATATAGATCAGGGTTGGATGTGAGGCCTTTTCAAAGGCCTGCTTGACCATCTGACGATTGATGGAACGGCTTTGATTGTAGACTTTTTTCAGGGATTCGAGTTCTGCGCTTGAAAGATCTGCCAGACCGGCCCTTCGTCCCATCAGATGGGCTACTGTTTTGGCAAACTCGTGAAAAGGCCAGGGCCTTTGCTGAACGATTTTTCGGTAATCGATGCGGCCGGTCTGCTCGGCTAAGGTTTTCTTGTGTTCACGGATCCAAAGGTCTATGAAGCTGTGTTTGGGTTTTGCCCGCACGGGTTCGGACCCGAGAGGCGCCTTGGTTCGGTTGTGGAGGGTGCCTGTTCCCAGATACGCGTCTTTCAGGGAATAGATTTGGACGGTATCCCATGAAGAAAAGGGATCGAAACGCACCTGGACGCGATCCCCACGGAGTTTGGGGTCAACACGGTAGAAGCGTTTGTCGAGTTGAACATCTGAGAAAGTTCTATTGACGGTGCGAAAGTCTGTGTGCATGAAGGACTCAATGACGCGGTTCATATGGACCTGACGGATGACGGTGAGGCCCTGTTGATATCGTTTTTGTGGGCTTTGTCCAGTCTCTGAGTTTTTTGTTTTGTGATAGCTGACAGCCATCCATGCGGATAGGCCACGGTTGAGCTCATCGAGCGTTATGATGTCACCGGCACGTACTTCGGCTTCGAACTGATCCTGAACGGTCTGGAAGAATCGTTCCACAAGACCGCCTGGAGGCGGGTCGTTGGGCGGCCTGTGCAAAAGCCTTATGTTGAGGCGGTGACAGGCGGCCTTGAGCCCGTTTGAATGGTAAACTTTGGCGTTATCCACATATAGCTCAATCGGGGCGCCGTGAATGGAAAGGGCACGGATCCATGAATCGATAAGGATATCCAGATTTTGCCTGAAATAGTAGCGGGCTTCGACCACATAGCGGCTGTGACAATCGATGAATGCCGAAAGATGCGTAGGTACGACGTCGCCCTGGTCAAAAACGTAGGGACCTTCTTCAAAATCGCCGATCCAGAGATCATGGGTATGGTCCCGGCTCCATCGTTTGCGCACTTTGGTTCGGGTTACACCGAGTTTGATACGGGTGGCACCGGCATGTTTAAGGTGTCGGTACAGGGTAGAGCGGGGGACGCTGGTCCCGTACATGTCCTTGAGGAAGAAGTTGATGGTTTGCGGGCTGCGGCGGGGCTGTTCTTTCTTCAGCTCGATGGCCTTGTCGATTACCTCGGAGCTGGTGCTGCGCGGCTTTCCTTGATCTGTGCGCTTTTTTCGCGCCAGGTTGTCAAATCCCCCTTCCTGGTAGCGGTTCAGCTTCCGACGCAGGGTGGAGATAGAGGGCGTGCCGATATGTCCGTCCGGGTATCGGAACTGCTCTAAGGCCTTTTGTTTGAGAAACCAGTTCGTTGCCTCCGGCTCGATCTCCCCGTAAATGATTGGGCTTAACAGATCGCACCAGAAGATGGCCCATTTTTCCTGCTCTTTGTCCAAAGAATCACCTCCTTTCGATCCCGCTTGGCGGGATGGAGGTGAAGTTACATCAGGCAAAGGCGCAGCTTATTGCCAACTTGGTGAAAATCGAAAGATTAAAGACGGTCTTAAAAAGGGCTTCGGTTGCAAGCAGCCGAAAGCAGTTTAACAGACACGCTTTGCGGCCTTCGGTTCTGTACTTTGACCGGGGGACGACCCATTGTGCAAGGTCGCGGCAAATACTGGACAGTGGGTTTTCCTGGCAGATCAGGTCCAATGCCTTCTGTGTGGTGTTGACCAAACGGGATACTCCTGAGACCCATCGGTGGATCGTTGATGGTGATAGTGTTCTTTCCCCGTCGGGATACCCGGGCGCGCTCTTTTCGTCCTTGTCCATGACGGCCTGGTGATAGGTGTCGTCGGAGGCTACATAATTCTCGGCAAAGCCGGTTATGGACTGGCGGGTATAATGCTTATGGGGAATTGCAAAATCGGGATAAAAGGTAAAGGTCTTTCCGCAATCGGGACAGACGAATCGAACCAGCGGGCATTGGGCAGCTTGGACAACCATATCGACGATGATCAAAAAACGGCGCTCCCGGTATGCATGGATCTTGAAATGGTGTGCCTCAATATTGCAGCGCGGGCATGGAGGCAGATTGTGAGGTGTGATTTCTCCCTTTTCGCTTTTCTCCAGATATGCTTTAATGTCTTGTATTGTCGCTGTAGGCGGCATTTACATATCCCTCCTGTCTTTGGATTTTGCTGCTTACAACCTTCCTATAGACCAGGAGGGATACTTTTTCAAAGGGCGGGGTACTCTCTGTTTACTCTTGGGCGGGATACCTTGACAGCGGGATATCAGAACTGGGACAGCCTCCCGGCAGGCTAACGGGATCCAGATAGAGGGCAACGGAATGCCGGGATAGCGGGCTGGCGGGTTAGTCTATTTTAAGACTTTCGGGCTCAATTATTCTGAGACTTAGCATCTATGGAAACCGGGCGTTTTAACGAATGGCTGATCAGTGATGTGCGCGTATGATAACAGACAGTTTTGACAAATACGGTCACAATCCAAGAATTTTTTTAAATTTTACAAATTTTTTTATTGAATCCAGATTGATTCTTTTTTGGCTATGATGAGCGATGGGTAGAGTCGTGGTAAGGACGGCCAAGAACAGGAGCTACCATCTGGATATCTCCAACATTCCTGTAACA
>CAZLMZ010000326.1:0-3980 GCA_964560475.1 uncultured Anaerolineae bacterium | reverse complement strand
CACGGGTACCAGGTCTATTTCGTCGAGGGCGACGAGCCGATGGCCGTCCACCAGGCCATGGCCGACACGCTCGACCAGATCTATGGCGCGATCCGCGATATCCAGCAGAGCGCGCGCAGCAACGGCTTTTCCGGACGGCCTACGTGGCCCATGATCGTCCTGCGCACGCCCAAGGGATGGACGGGACCCAAGGAGTGGAACGGGGTGCCGATCGAGGGCACGTTCCGCGCTCACCAGGTCCCGCTGACCAACGTGCGCCAGGATCCCGACCAGCTGCAGTTGCTCGAGGAATGGCTGCGCGGCTACAAGCCCGAGGAGCGGTTCGACGAGCGGGGGCACCTGGTCCCCGAACTGGCTGCGCTGGCGCCAGAGGGCGCCCACCGTATGGGCGCCAACCCCCATGCCAATGGGGGACGCTTCCTGATTGACCTGCGGCTGCCGGAATACCCCGAGTATGCCGTGGAGGTCGAGTCGCCCGGCACGGTATACGCTGAAGCAACGCGTAACCTGGGCAAATACCTGCGCGATGTGTTTGCCAAGAACGAAAAGGATCACAACTTCCGGCTCTTTTGCCCCGACGAGACCTCCTCGAACCGCCTCGACGCGGTCTTTGAGGTCACCGATCGTTGCTGGATCGAAAAGCGCATCGATATCGACGATCATCTGTCACCCGATGGCCGGGTGATGGAGGTGCTGAGCGAGCACCTGTGCGAGGGCTGGCTGGAGGGCTACTTGCTCACCGGCCGGCACGGGCTCTTTCCTTGCTACGAGGCCTTTGTCACCATCGTCGACTCGATGTTTACCCAGTATGCCAAGTGGCTCAAGCGATACCACGAGCTGCCGTGGCGGCATTCCGTCGCTTCGATGAACTATTTGCTGACCTCGCACGCCTGGCGGCAGGACCACAATGGCTACAGCCACCAGGGGCCGAGCTTTATGGACGTGGTGATCAACAAAAAGAGCAGCGTCATCCGCATCTACCTGCCGCCGGACGCCAACTGCCTGCTCTCGGTCGTCGATCACTGCCTGCGCAGCCGGAACTATGTCAACGTGATCGTCGCCGGCAAGCAGCCCGAGCTGCAGTGGCTGGACATGCCTGCAGCGCGCAGGCACTGCGCGCGCGGCGCATCGGTGTGGGAATGGGCCAGCAACGACGACGGCAGCGAACCGGATGTCGTTCTGGGCTGCGCTGGAGACGTGCCGACGCTAGAGACGGTGGCCGCGGCGTGGCTGCTGCGCAAGCACATTCCCGAGCTCCGCGTGCGGGTGGTCAACGTGGTCGACCTGATGACGCTCTCGCCGCCGACGTACCATCCGCACGGCGTGGATGCAGAGGCGTTTCTAGAGATGTTCACCGAGAGCGCGCCCGTGATCTTTGCCTTTCACGGCTACCGGCGCATGATCCACGATCTCGTACACGGCCGGCCAAACCCGGCGCGCTTTCACGTGCGCGGGTACATCGAGGAGGGCACGACGACGACCCCCTTTGACATGGTGGTCGTCAACCAGGTCAGCCGCTACCACCTGGCGATGGAAGCATTGCGCCGGGTGTCGAGGCTCCGGTCCAAGTCAGAGGACGTGATCCAGTTCTTTGACGAGCAATTGGCGAAACACCATGCCTACGTCGAGCAGCATCTTGAGGACATGCCCGAAATCAAGGACTGGAAGTGGAGCGACAACCCATAAGGCCGGCACTCCCTTATCAATGAGCCTTCGCCGCAGCGGCCACGAAGCCACGACACGCTCCAACTACCTGCAGCCCGCAATCCGACTCGACTCGCGCTGCACGCGTCGCGGAAAGGACGTCCGATGAAGCCAATCGACACCTTTACGGTCAAGCCTTCGCTGCCAGAATCGCTAGAGCGGCTCCGGGGGATCGCCCATAACCTGCGCTGGACATGGGACCACGATACGATAGAGCTGTTCCGGCGCCTAGACGAGGAGCTGTGGGAGCAGTCGGGACACAACCCGGTCTTGATGCTCGGCGACGTCGAGCAGGCCAAGCTCAAAGCTGCCGGTGCCGACGCCGGATTCCTGGCACACCTCGAGCGCGTCTCGCGGAACATGGACGAGTATATGAGCGCCGAATCGACCTGGTTTGCACGGGCGCATCCCAACGTCGATAGCCGTCCCCTGGTCGCCTATTTCTCAGCCGAGTTCGGCATGACCGAGTGTCTCGCCATCTTTGCCGGAGGGCTGGGCATCCTGGCCGGCGATCACCTGAAATCGGCCAGCGACCTGGGCGTGCCCCTGGTCGGCGTAGGGTTGCTCTACCAAAAGGGGTATTTCCGCCAGTATCTGAACGACGCCGGCTGGCAGCAAGAGGTCTATGAGGGCAACGATTTCCACAACCTGCCCCTCACCCTCATACGGCAGGCGGATCACACGCCGCTCACCATCCAGATCCCACTTCCGGGCCGGCAGGTGACGGCGCAACTGTGGCGCGCCCAGGTGGGCCGCGTCCCACTCTACCTGCTCGATACCAACATCCCGCCCAACAGCCAGCGGGATCAGGACATCACCGACCAGTTGTACGGCGGCGACTCGCAGATGCGGATCGAGCAAGAGATCGTGCTGGGCATCGGCGGTTATCGCGCCCTCGAGGCGCAGGGCCTGCGCCCAGTTGTCTATCACATGAACGAGGGACACTCGGCCTTTTTGGCCTTGGAGCGTATCCAGCAGTTGATGGAAGCGGGGTCACTCTCCTTTTCCGAGGCACGCGAGGCGGCCTCTGCCGGCCTGGTGTTCACCACGCACACGCCTGTGGCTGCCGGTCACGACTATTTCACACCAGACCTGATGCGGCGCTACCTGGACGGCTATGCGGGCCATCTTGGCCTTTCCAGCCGGGAATTCCTGGACCTGGGACGAGAGGACCCGGGCAACGAGAGCGCACCGTTTTGTATGACCACCCTGGCCCTGCACCTGGCTGCACACAGCAATGCGGTCAGCCGCCTGCACGGCCGCGTCACGCGCCACATGTGGCACATGCTTTGGCCCGGCGTGCCTGAGGACCAAGTCCCCATCGGCCACGTCACCAACGGGGTGCACTTTCGATCGTGGATATCGAAAGAGATGAACCAACTCTACGACCGCTACCTAGGACCTCGCTGGCGGGAAGAGCCGGGCGACCAGGCTGTGTGGGCGCGTGCCGAGCACATTGCGTCGGAGGAACTGTGGCGTACCCACGAGCGACGGCGAGAACGGCTCGTGTCCTTTGCCCGGCGCCGGCTGCGCGAGCAACTGGTGCGGCGTGGGGCCCCCCAGGCCGAGATCGAAGCCTCCTACGAGGTACTCGACCCAAAGGCGCTGACGATCGGCTTTGCGCGGCGCTTTGCGGCGTACAAGCGGGCGACGCTGCCGTTGCGCGACCCGCAGCGCCTGGCCAAGATCCTCGACGCCCCAGATCGACCGGTCCAGATCATCTACGCCGGCAAGGCCCACCCGCAGGACAACGCCGGCAAGGAGCTGATCGCCCAGATCGTCAAGCTCGCGCAGCAGGGCCCGCCCTTTCGCCGGCGGCTGGTGTTCCTGGAAGACTATGACATGACCATCGCCCGCTACCTGGTGCAGGGATCGGACGTGTGGCTGAACACGCCCCGCCGACCGCGAGAGGCCAGCGGCACCAGCGGCATGAAAGCCGCCGCCAACGGCGTGCTCAACCTCAGCGTCCTGGACGGGTGGTGGGATGAGGCCTACGAGCCAGGTGTTGGCTGGGCGATCGGCCGTGGAGAGACGTACGACGACCCCGAGTACCAGGATCAGGTGGAATCCGAGGCCCTGTACAACCTGCTGGAACGAGACGTCGTCCCCACCTTCTACGATCAGGGCCCGGACGGGTTGCCCCGCCGCTGGCTCGCGCTGATGAAATCGTCCATCGGGACCCTATGCCATTTCTTTAACACGCACCGTATGGTCCAGCAATATACAGAGTGCTTTTATCTGCCGGCAGCCACGCGCGCCCAGCAGCTCTCCGCAGA
>CAZLMZ010000325.1:0-4016 GCA_964560475.1 uncultured Anaerolineae bacterium | reverse complement strand
GCCGCTGGCATCGCTGCGCCTGTGGCCGCTTGACAGCTCCACCTATCCGCGGTAGAATGAACGCAGTTGGTAGTACAGATATCATTACGTGGCGTTACATGTAATACGTAGGCTTTTTGCTCCCTCACACACCCCTGGCCGAGAGGAAAACGTGGGCACGAGGCACGAGCGGCGACCCGACACAGCGGCAATGCCACACCTACCTGCGGAGGAGAGGGTAGCAGGACTCTCTGCCGGAGCCATGTACGCTCTGGCCGAACAGGCCACGATCGGCATGTTTCTGGCCGATGGCTTTCGTCTCCTATATGTCAATCCCTGCCTGTGTGACATGACCGGCTACAGCCGCCAGGCGCTGCTCGCGATGGAGGACGTCGTCGACGCGCTCTTTGCCCACAAAGACCGGGCGCGCGTCCGCCGCTACGGCGAGCGGCGCGTGCGCGGCGAGGCCGTGCCCGGCGTCTACCAGGCGCGTGTCGTGCGCACCGATGACACGCAGATCGAGGTCGAGCTCTCTGTCTCTACCGTGTGCGCAGATGGTACTATCCTCTCCCAGGGCACCGTCCAGGATGTGAGCGAGCGGGCACGCATGGAACGTGCACTGCGCGATCAGGAGGCCTCGGTACGGGCCCTGCTCGACGCGTCGACAGAGAGCGCCGCCCTGCTCGACATCGCTGGAGGGGTCCTGTCCGCCAATGCGGCACTGGCCAACAGCGTCGGTCGCTCGATGGCAGAGCTCGTTGGCCGCTGCATGTGGGAGCTCTTGCCCGACGAGGCGGCTGGCACGTACCGCGCAGCGATCGAGGAGGTGGCGCGCACCGGCAGTGCACGGCGCTTTGTCGACCGGCGTGAGGGACGCACGTTCGACGCGCACGTCTGCCCCGTCTTTGACGCCAACGGGCAGGTGGGGCGCGTCGCCGTCTTTGCCCGCGACATCACGCGGCGGCAGCAAGCCGAGGAGGCCTCCGAGCTTGCACGGCAAGCGCTGCTGCACCGCAACCGCGACCTGGTCGTCCTCAACCGCGTCGCGGCGATCCTTGCTCGCTCACTCGACCTCGAGACTTCGCTAGGCCTGGTGCTGGATCACGTCGTCGAGCGCGACGGGATCGGCGGCGCTGTGCTGTGCCTGCGCGAGGGGCTGCGCGATGAGGGACCGCTGCTGGTGGCACGCGGCATCGACGCCAGTGGGCGCGGCGGCCTGCTCGATCGGCTCTGCTTCCGGCGCTTTCTCGATGACGTCGAGATTGAGCTTCACTCCGGCGGGAGGGCCATCCTATTCCACAGCGTGGACGAGATGCCGGCAGCACTGCACGACGCTCTCGTAGATGCCGGGTTCCGCCACCTGGCTTCCTTGCCGGTGCCGATGAGCGGCGGCGGCGGCATCCTGGCCCTCCTGGCGCCGGGACAACTGCGCATCGGCGAGGCGACGCTGCACACTCTTACCGCCATCGCCGCACAGGTGGACTGGGCGGTCGAGAACTGGCGCTTGCACGCGCTCACCGCCAAGGTGAAGGTGCGCGAGGAGGTGAATGCGCTCCGGGCCCGTTTCCTGGCTGACGTCTCGCACGAGTTCCGTACCCCGCTCGGCCTGATCCGCTCTGCCAGCCAGTCGCTCCTCGCGACCGACGTGCGCTTTCCGCCGCAGGTGCAGGCCGAGATGCTGCGCATCATCGAGGCCGAGACCGGTCGCCTGGAGACGCTGGTCGAGGACCTACTGCTGCTCTCGCGTGGCGAGGAGCATATGCTCGAGCTGCAGCACCGCCCGTTCGACGTCGTTGCCGTTGCCCGGTCTGCTGTCGAACGCCTGTCGCCGCGGCATAGCCGCG
The DNA here is from genome assembly GCA_964560475.1 of uncultured Anaerolineae bacterium. Lineage (GTDB taxonomy): Bacteria > Chloroflexota > Anaerolineae > JAFGEY01 > JAFGEY01 > BS750m-G44. Next base: position 2,193 of record CAZLMZ010000325.1, on the reverse strand, counting down.
GGCCCACGCACACGCTGCGCTGCCACGCGGACGAGGAGCCGCTCCTCGTCTTTGGCGACCCATCGGCCCTGGCCCGCGTCTTGAGCAACCTGCTCACGAACGCGGTCAAGTATTCGCCGCGTGGGGGTACCATCACCGTGGAGATCGCACGCCAGGGCGGCCATGCCCTCGTTCGCGTGCGCGACGAGGGGATCGGGATCCCGCCAGAGCACGTGGGGTCCGTTTTCGAGCGCTTTTACCGTGTGCCCAACGAGGTCACTGCGCGCAGGGGCGGCGTGGGCCTCGGCCTCGCCGTGTGCAAGGCCCTCATCGAGGCGCACAACGGCCGCATCTGGGTCGACAGCCGGGTCGGCGAGGGGAGTACCTTTTCCTTCACCATGCCGCTCGCAGAGGACGACCAGGCCTGACGGTCTGATTTCGCATCGTCTTTGCCTACCCGTACGACGCGGTGGGTAACCGCCAGGCGCCGACCACCACGGCCGGCGTGGTGACCTATGCCTACGGCGGGACCAACCGCTTGACAAGCGTGAGCGAGGAGGCTTGTACTTGGGATGACCGTGGCAACCTGGCCCACGACGGCACCTTTACATACACATACGACGCGGCGGGCCGGCTGGTGGGGGCGCGGAGTATCAGCAGCACGCTGGTCTATACCTACAACGGCGACGGCGTCCGCGTGGCGATGGCGGCGGATGGGGTCGAGACGCGCTGGGTGGAGGACAATGGGCGGCGCGGAGAGTGGGTGCCGTTGGCGGAGGGCTGAATGAGGTTCCGAACGGCCCGGATCCGACGGTGGGGAGCACCGCGGGGCGTGTAGGGAAGGGTGTATGTCTGGACAGTTTGCCCTCGACTGGGCGATCGTGGCTGTATCGCTGTTCGACACGATCTCGTTGCTGTGGCTGGGCCTGACCGTCCTGCTCAACGCCGAGCGGCGCACGTGGGGCATCTGGCTGGCGAGCGGCGGGCTGCTGATGGGCGCGGCGTTCTTTGTCAGCCATACCGCGATCCTGGGCATCGGGACCGATTACGTGGGACCGGGCACAGAGTTCTGGTGGCACGTAGGCTGGGTGCCCGTCGTCGCGCTGCCCTTTGTGTGGTACGTGCTCATGTTGTGGTATGCCGGCTATTGGGACAACCGGCAGGGAGCGCTCCGTCGTCGCCAACGCCCCTGGCTGATCTTCTCCGGGGCAGAGATCCTCGTGCTGATCCTGCTGTTGGCCGTCGCCAACCCGCTGCCCTCCTATGGGCAGGTCGCTCGCCTGGACCTTGCCGCCACGCCGGCAGTGGCAGGCATCCCGATCGTGATGCTGCTCTATCCGCTCTATACGGTGCTCTGTATCGGCCTGTCGCTCGATGCGCTGCGCCGTCCCGAGCCCTCGGCACGGCCGATGGGAGACCTGGCCCGTCACCGTGCGCGTCCCTGGCTGGCCGCCAGCTCGCTCGTCTTGCTCGCCGTCAGCCTGCTCGTGGGATGGGCTATGCTGTGGGTGGTGTCTAGCGCCCGCCAGCGCGCACCGTACGGGCTCGATCCCGGCCTATCGCTCCCCCTGGCCCGCTTTGACCTGGCCATCGCCTCGCTGATCGGGGTGTCGATCGTCCTGGTGGGACAGGCGATCGTGGCCTACGAGGTGTTCACCGGCAAGACGTTGCCCCGGCAGGGGCTCAAGCAGCATTGGCACCGGGCTGTGATCCTGGCCGCAGGGTATGGGCTGGTGGTGGGCTGGAGCCTGACGCTGCAGTTGCGGACGATCTATGGCCTGCTGCTGGCGACCTTGCTCATGACGCTCTTTTATGCCCTGCTGAGCTGGCGCTCCTTTGCCGAGCGGGAGCGCACGATGGCGCATCTACGGCCTTTTGTGGCCAGCCCGCACCTGTACGAGCACCTGCTGGCTCCTTCCCCCTCTCCGGCACTGGACCTCGAGGTCAAGGCCTGGTTCCGGGCCCTGTGTGACGAGGTCCTGGGCGCACGTGCTGCCTACCTGACCCCGCTGGGCTCGTTGGCTCCGCTGGTCGGCTCGGCGCTGGCCTATCCCGAGCGTGAGCGGTCCTCCCTGCAAGAGGCCGCGGCGCGGGTCGCGGCGACGAATGCGGTCGCGGCGACGAATGCGGTCGCGGCGACAAATACAGTCGCGGCGGCGAATGGGCTCGCGGCGGCGTGCGTGCCGCTCGATCCGGCAGCGTACCACGGCGCGA
>CAZLMZ010000324.1:1967-4022 GCA_964560475.1 uncultured Anaerolineae bacterium | reverse complement strand
GTGACCCGCTTTTACGAGATCGAGGAGGGGGGCGTGTACATCGACGGGCACGACGTGCGAGAGGTCAAGGTCCAGAGCTTGCACCGGCACATGGGCCTGGTCCCGCAGGATCCTTTCCTCTTTTCGGGGACCATCGCCGACAACATTCGCTTTGGCAAACCGGAAGCCACCGACGAGGAGATTCGCTATGTCGCGCAACTGGCCAACGCGGACGCGTTTGTCTCTGCCCTCCCCGATGGCTACGACACGCATATCCTCGAAGGAGGCGCCAACCTCTCGGTTGGGCAGCGCCAGTTGCTTTGCATCGCCCGGGCACTGCTCGTCGACCCGCGGATCCTGATCATGGACGAAGCGACTTCGAGCGTGGACACGGTCACCGAAGGACTGATCCAGGACGCGCTCGCTCGCCTGCTGGCAGGCCGGACCGCGATCGTGATCGCCCACCGCCTCTCTACTGTCCGCAACGCCCAGCGTATCTATGTCATCGATGGAGGGCAGATCGTGGAGCAGGGCTCGCACGACGAGCTGGTCGCACGCGGGGGCCTGTATCGCGAACTGTACGAGCGGCAGTTCGTAGCCTGGGAGGCAGCTTGATAGGCACCTATTCCGGTGTCAAGTGCGAGCAGACACACGAATGTGACTCAAGTCCTATACAGAGGGCACGAGCTACGGTATAATATAGGCAGAAAACAGATAGACAAAACGCCGAATGCGCGCCCAATCGCGCGCAGCGGGGGAACCAGACAGGGCGAACCGACGAGGATCGTCGCAGGGCAAGCTTCTTGAGCCCGAGCCCGCCAGCTAACCTCGCAGGCGTCAAAGAAGGACACCTCAGCAGATGCGGTGCCCTTCTTTGCTGAAGAAACGACAAGCTGATGCCCGTTAGGGGCAATGCCCATCAAGAGGAGACAAACGTGTACGAGACATACGTCGGCAATGAGATCGGAAAGCTACGCGTCGAGCGAGCAGAGCGACAGGCGGCAGAGAACTGGCGCTACCGCAAGATCAAGACCCCCGCCAATAGAGTGGCAACCGCCCTGCTGACCAGCATTCTCAGCTTTTTGATTCGCTAGATCGGCAGACGAGCACCGGGCACTGGTCCGATGGACCAGTGCCTTTTGTTTGCCGGCAGCGTGGCGCTCACCGGTGCACCGCCTCGAAGCGCTTTGGCACACATAGATGACGCGCGAACCTACGCGCGCTGCGCAAGCTTGCGAAAGAGGTCGCCAAACACCTGGTCGCGGTGGATGTCCACCGCCACGCGGAACGGGTGCCGTGACGGGTCCTCAGGGCCCCACGTCGCGTCGTCCAGTAACACCGGCGAGGGCCGTACCTCGCTCGGCACCCACTCGGGGTTATTGAGGTAGCCGATCGTGGAAATGTCCCAGATCACCTTCGACCACGCGAAATGGTCGGTGTGGAAATCGGCAAAGATCTGGTTTAGATAGTCACCGATCGCCCCCCTGCCCTTCACGTACGCCTCCATCTCGGGTACCGTGGTGCGCAGGTGCTCCGCCACGTTCTTGCACGGGATCTGCACCACCGGCGCGCCGCAATCAAAGATCACCTGCGCGGCCAGCACGTCCTGGCCCAGGTTGAATTCGCGCGTGTGGGGCCAGTACTGTGGATGCCCGCCCAGCCACACGATCACGATCCGTTCCCCGATCGCCGGCTCGATCAGCAGTGCCGAAGCGACGTTGGTGATCGCGCCGATGGCCACCACGTACAACGGCCCGTCCCGCGGCGCCAAGGCGCGCGCGATCAGATCATCGACCGCCTCGCTGTGTACCGGCGTGTCCAGATGCTCGAGGTAGCGCTCCGAACCGTGGTACACCAGGCCCGCGCCAGGGTGATCGAGGCGTTCGAGCAGGCGCAGGATCTCGTCGTAGCTCTTGTGCATGCCATCGCCAGGGCCACTAGAGCGGCTGTTGTAAAAGGGCGCGGCATAGATCGCTTCCACGTCCAAGGCATCACTCAGCAGGCTGTACACCACGGCGAACTGGTCATCGATCTCGTTGTACGTATCCGTGTCGAGGACCATCGATACCGGCCCGC
>CAZLMZ010000324.1:0-1867 GCA_964560475.1 uncultured Anaerolineae bacterium | reverse complement strand
TCCTCGGTGTAAGCGAGGCGCTCTAACCAACTGAGCTAACCGCCCGCTACCACGATTATACGTGATCCGGGAGCGCTGTCAAGAGCAATTACCATCCCAGCCTACATCTGTTCGGGCGCCGACACGCCGATCGTGTGCAGGGTGTTAGCCAGGACGTGCTGCGCTGCGGACACGAGCTTGAGACGAGCCTTGGTGATTGCCGTGTCCTCTGGCAGCGAGGACACGATGCGGCATTCGCGGTAGAAGGAATGGAACGCGCTCGCCAGCTCCTGGGCATAGTAGCACAGATGATGGGGCGCCATCTCGCTCGCCGCCCGCGACACGACCTCAGGCAACTGGATCATCTTCCGGATCAGGTCGAGCTCGAGCGGATGATCCAGCAACAGCACGTCGCCGTCAGACCAATCCTCCCAGCCGCGTTCCTCGGCAGTGCGGAGTACGCTCGCGATCCGCGCGTGCGCGTACTGCACATAGTACACCGGGTTCTCGTCCGACTGCTTCTTGGCCAGGTCGACGTCGAACTCCATCTGGCTGTCGGCCGAGCGCAGCAGCAAGAAAAAGCGCGTTGCATCCGGCCCGACGTCGTCGAGCAGTTCGCTCAGGGCGACGTACTCGCCGGCCCGCTTCGACATGCGCACGTCCTCGCCGCTTCGCTTCAGGCTCACCATCTGGTAGATGATCAGCACCACGCGTTGCGGGTCGAGCCCGAGCGCCTTGACCCCTGCCTCGACCCGCGGCACGTCACCGTGGTGATCCGCGCCCCACACATAGATCGCGCGCTCGAAACCGCGCTGCACCAGCTTGTTCCAGGCATAGGCCAGGTCCGATGCCAGGTAGGTAGGCCTCTTGTCCGGGTCGGGGATCACCTCGGGCGAACGGATCAGCACCGCATCCGCGTCGAGCTCGGGCGAGGTGAACCAGACCGCCCCCTCGCGCTCGGTGACATAGCCGCCTTCCCGTAGCTCACCGAGGATCCGGTCAAAGAGCCCCGAGTCATACAGCGCCTTCTCTGAGAACCAAGTATCATAGTGGACGCCCAGCCGCTCACAGTCCTCGCGGATGTTCCGCAGCGCCTTGTCCACGGCAAGCTCACGCAGCCTGGACTGGGCCTCCTCGACGGGCATGTCCAGGTAGCGCGCGCCTTCGGCGTCGATCACCTGCTGTGCCCACTCGACGATATAGTCGCCGCGATAGCCCTCTTCCGGAAAGGAGACCTCGCGCCCCAACAGCTCCAGGTAGCGGGCGTACATGCTCTCGCCCAGCAGTTGCACTTGTGTACCCGCATCGTTCACATAGTACTCGCGCTCTACCTCGTATCCGGCTGCATCCAGCACGTTGGCGATCGCATCGCCGAGCACGACGTTGCGCCCAAAGCCGACGTGCAGCGGGCCCGTGGGATTCGCGCTGCCATACTCGACCTGGTAGCGATGCCCCTGGCCCACGTCGATCCTTCCCCACGCAGCGCCGGCAGCGTTAATCTCTTCCACCTGCTGCGCCAGCCAGGTTGGGGAGTAGGTGAAATTGAGGAACCCGGGCCGCGCCACGTCGACCTCGCCGATCAGGGCGTGGCGACCGAGGTGCTGGACCACGATCTCGGCGATGCGCATGGGCGCCATCCGCGCAGAGCGCGCCAACTGCATACACACCGAAGTCGACATGTCGCCGTGCTCGGCGCGGCGCGGCGGCTGCACGGGTACCTCGGGGATCTCGAACGCTGGCAGGTCTCCCGCACCCTGTGCGCGCGCGATGGCCTCTCGGGTCAACTGGGCAATACGATCTGCAATCAACACAATCACTACCCTCGATGTCTAGTGTGGGACGATTGTACACGCTTTTGCTCATTCCGGCAAGCTATCCTTGCGAAGGG
>CAZLMZ010000323.1:2914-4028 GCA_964560475.1 uncultured Anaerolineae bacterium | reverse complement strand
TTGCACACCCGGCAGCCCTCGCCGCCGCACAGGATGCAGTCCATATCCACTTCGACGCTCGGCTCGGTAAAGGGGAAATGGCTGGCCCGGAAGCGCATCTTGCGCCCCGTGCCGAACATGCGCTCGGCAAAGGCGGCCATCGTCCCCTTTAGGTCGGTCATAGTGACCGACTTGCCGACGACCAGCCCCTCGACCTGGTGGAACATCATCTCCGAGCGAGCCGTCACCTGCTCGTAGCGGTAGCACATGCCGGGCAGGATGACGCGGATCGGCTCCGGATAGTACTCGCGCATGGCACGGATCTGGCCCGGCGAGGTGTGCGTGCGCAGCAGCACGCCCTCCTCGGTCGTGTAGAACGTGTCCCACATGTCACGCGCCGGATGGTGCGGCGGGATGTTGAGCAGGGAAAAGTTGAGCTCGTCGGTCTCGACGTCGGGCGCGCGATAGACCTGGAACCCCATGTCGGCAAAGATGGCATAGATGCGGCGCAGTGTCTGCGTGCTGGGGTGCACGTGGCCGGCCGTCGGCGGGCGCCCCGGCAGGGAGACGTCGATCGCCTCCGCGGCGAGCGCTGCCTCCAGCGCCGCCGCCTCGATCTCGACCTCCTTCTCCTCGTACGCCTGGGTCAGCGCCTGCTTGGCCTCGTTCACCGCACGTCCAAACGCGGGCCGCTCCTCCGGCGGCAGCTCGCTGATTCCCCGCAGCAGCGGCGTCAGCGCGCCGCGCCGGCCCAGGTACCCGGCGTGCCACGCCTGCAGCGCCTCCTCGTCGTGAACCTCCTGCAGCTCTGCCACCGCCTGTGCCTGCAGGTTCGATAGTCGATCGAGCATGGATCACTCCTTCAACGCGATACACAAAAAAAAGCCCCCGTCCCGCAAGGGACGAGAGCCATCATCTCCCGTGGTACCACCCTCATTGGCTGGACACCGCCAGCCCACTCACTCCGACGCGGGATCGACCCGATATCGGATGCCCCGCTAACGCTGGGCCTGCGGACCGGGCTACGCGCCGTCACGCGGTTTCACCCGTCAGCTCGGGAGCGAACTCTGCGTTTTCCTCCGAGCCGGGCTTTCAGTCTATGGCCCAGCCTCCCTGGCGGATTCCCACCCTCTGG
>CAZLMZ010000323.1:1373-2814 GCA_964560475.1 uncultured Anaerolineae bacterium | reverse complement strand
TCACTCGTGCTCGAAATGCTCGATATAGTCCTTGATCGTCGGCATCACGGTCAGCCGCTCGTAGAAAAAGTTGTTCACCATATTGATCGTCAGCGCGCGCACCCCTTCCACCTCGGCCTGCCACCGTTCCTCGTCTTCCCCCCGGTCGGCAAGCGCCTGCCGCAGGCGGAGCAGGACGCGGACCATCTCCTCCTCCACGCCCCCTTCCAGCGCATCGACCACGCTCATGATCAGCTCGTCCGCCTGGTGGTGGACCATGTCCAGCGAGATGTCCGAGCCCGGGAGCATCGCCTCGTCGATCGTCCGCACCAGCGCCCCGATCTGGTAGAGCACCGTGGTCGGCTCGTCGAACAGCTCGCGCAGATAGGCGGCCTCATAGTAGCGCCCGGTGTAGCGAAAGACGTTGTACATCCGCTTGGCCGCCTTGCCATAGTTGACGTCCTTGTACAGGTACTTTTCCACCTCGTGCTCCAGTTGGCGCACGTACTCGTCCAGCGCGTCGCTCGAGACGTGGCGCACCAGCTTGGAAAAGACCGGGATCGATTCGGCCTGCAGGTACACCTCTTGGAAATAGGGGTCCAGGTACCCGTCCAGCGGCGTGATCGTCCCGTCAGGTGCTTCCCACGTCACGTCCAGCATGTTGCTGGCGTTGGCCAGCCGCCCGCGCACCGGATCGGCGATCACCCAGTCGAGCTTGCACCACCCCGGGTCCATGGCCACGTCGTCCCATCGCACCGCGATGCGGCGCCCGTCCGGGCAAAAGGCCTCGATCTGCCCGGCCTTGATCTCGTCCGCGCGCCACTCGATCGAGGTTCCCGCACTGTAGGTGCGGCCCTCCTTGACCACCTCCTCGGGAAAGGAGCCAAACCGCACCTGGATCAACTGGTGGGTCGGCCCCTTTTCCGCGCCCAGCGCCTTGTCGCGCATGACGCGTGCCAGGATCCGGCACGCCTCTTCGCGCGTCGGCGCAATGATGTTCACCCGCTCGAAATAGTCACAGTCGCCCGGGTAGGTCTGGACCTTGCTCTGTGCCGCCGAGCCCGAGAGGGCCAGCGCCGTCTCGACCACGCCAGGCTCGTCGTCGAACTCGACCACGCGGCCCACCTCGCGGAAATAGGCCAGCTCCTGCGGGCTAAAGTCGAGCATGGTCACCGTGTGGCCGTACACGCCGCTCTTGGGGTCAAAGACGACGTCGCTCTCCCTGTTCCACGACGCGATGGCAGCCAGCCACTGCAGCGCTTCCTCTTCGTCGACCTCGACGCCGAGGCGCTGTGCCGACTCGATGATCCGGGCAATGTCGCCCGCCCCTGTTTTGCTTCCCTCACCCATTTGTCCCTCCTGAATGGTCCTCGTCTGTGGGGTCCGATGTTTCTCGGCCTCGTCCGGCCAACTCGTCCAGGATCCCCTCCAGGATCCTGGCCTGATCGATCGCGTCCTGCAG
>CAZLMZ010000323.1:0-1273 GCA_964560475.1 uncultured Anaerolineae bacterium | reverse complement strand
TCTACGCCCGGGCCTTCCAGGGCCGGCTGCGGCCCGATCAGCGCGCGAAAGTCGACGCCCGTCGGCTGCTGAAAGACCCGCAGGTCGAACTGCGGCGCGGCAGCGACCAGGTGCTCGAATATGTCGGCCTGGATCCCCTCGTACGCTTCCCACTCGGTCGTCTTGGTAAAGGCATAGACCTCCAGCGGGAGGCCAGAGGGCCCCGGATCCAGCTCGCGCACGAGCAAGGGCATCCCCTCCCGGTGCAGATCGGGCCGGCACTGCAAATAGCTGGTGACGTAGGCACGGAACACGCCGAGATTGGTCAGCTCGGGGGCGGCAAAGGGACTGCATGCCTCTGCCTCGTGCGTCTCAGCCCAGTCTACGACGTCGGCCAACCGGCCCTCGACATAGTCCTTCACCAGGGCGACCTCGCGATAGCGGTCGATCATCTCCCCATCGCAAAAGCGCACGGTATTGAGGTCGAGATGGATCGCGCGCTTGATGCGTCGCCCACCGCTCTCTTGCATGCCGCGCCAGTTACGGTAGGGCGTGTTGAGCAGTTTGTGTGTCGGGACGGTCGTGATCGTCTTGTCCCAGTTCTGGACCTTGACCGAGTGGAGCGAGATGTTGAGCACGTCGCCGTCCGCATCGTAGGCCGGCATCTCGATCCAGTCCCCCTCTTTCACCAGGTCGTTGGAGTGGATCTGGAGGCTGGCGACGAGCGAGAGCAGCGTGTCCTGAAAGAGCAGCAGCAGGACCGCCATCACCGCACCCAGGCCGCTGAGGAGCACCAGCGGCGACTGGCCGGTAAAGAGCGAGATGCTGAGGATGATGCCGACGGCGATCATGACCAGCTTGAGCAGGTCCAGGTAGCTCTGAATGGGCTGGCCCCGGTAGTAGCTGCTCCGCTCATAGATCTCGTTGATCGCATTGAGCAGCGCGTTGCCGGTCACCAGGGCCAGCCACAGGATCAGGAACAGCAGGATCTGGCGTATCGCCCACACTCCGGACGGCAGGAGATCGGCGAAATAGTGCAGCACCACCAGCGGCGCGATCCAGGCGAAACGAAAGGGATGCAGGTGCTGGACGATGATGTCGTCGACCTTGTTCCTGGTGCGCCGGGCGATGTAGGTCAAGCCGCGCGCCAGGAAATAGCGCGCTACGACAAAGGTGACGGCGCTGAACAACACCACGACGACGCCCTGCATCCAGGGCGATAGCGCCGCGAATCCCATCCAATCCAGGGTTGCCGGCACGCCTACACCTCCTTGCCGCGCTGCGGCCCACGGTC
>CAZLMZ010000322.1:2789-4030 GCA_964560475.1 uncultured Anaerolineae bacterium | reverse complement strand
CTCGGTCTGCGAGGTGAGGGCGCGCTGCGGCACGAGCCAGATCAGGCTCGCGACAAACCCGGCGGCCATGATCGCCGCGCCGCTCAGGTAGGGCAGCCTGGCACCGACGTCAAAGATGAACCCGGCCCACAGCGGGCCGACGATGCGCCCCAGGCTGAGGAAGGTGTTGCCCAGGCCCATCGCCGTCCCCTGGCCCATCTCGGCGCGCCGCGAGATGAGCGCCAGCAGCGCGGGGCGCAGCACGGTCTTGGAGAGGATAAAGACCCCGGTCGCCAGGAGCACGGTGGGGTAGTCAAAGGCCGCCAGCAGGACGAGATAGCCGATCGCCCCGGCGATCATCGATCCCCGGATTACGATCACCTCGCCCCAGCGCTTGGTCAGCGGGCCGGTGAGCGCGCCCTTGCCCAGCGTGGTCACCAGCCCGACCACCACCAGGATCGTGCCGACGCGCCCGGGCCCAAAGCCGAACTGCTGCGCCGCGTACAGGCCAAAGACGGCCTCGAAATTGGCCAGCCCAAAGCTGACCAGGAAGAGCATAAAGAGCGGAAAGCCGACCGGGCTCCACAGCGCGTCCCACAGCCGGCGGAGCTGGAGGCCGTGGACCTTTTGCCGATCCGCGCTTTCTGCCGTGGACAGGCTTTCGGGCAACAGGAACCACACCAGGAGCAGGGCCGTCCACGCCAGCCCGGCGCCCACGTAGAAGGGAAGAGAGAGCGAGCCCTGTCCCAGCCAGCCGCCGACGCCCGGCCCCAGGATGATGCCCAGGCCCGCCGCCGAGCCGAGCCAGCCGATGCCCCCGCCGCGCTCCTCCTCGGCAGTGGTATCGCCGATGTAGGCCATGGCCGAGGGCATCGTGGCGGCAGTCAGCAGCCCCGACAGTGCCCGGGCGGCAAAGAGCATCCACAGCTTGGAGGCAACGCCCATGAGCAGCAGGGAGACGCCGTAGCCAAAGACGCCGACCATGAGCACGCGCTTGCGCCCGACCCGGTCGGACAGGTTGCCCCACAGCGGCCCAAAGAGCAGCTCGGTGAGCGCCGACAGCGCGACCAGCATCCCGAGCTCGCTGCCGCTGCCCCCCAGTTCCTCAATGTAGAAGGGAAAGATGGGCACCACCAGGCCGTAGCCCAGGGTCACGACGGCGAGCGTAAAAGAGAGCACGATCAGGGTTCTGCGGCTGTAGTTCAGCATTCGTCCTCCTGCACCGGCAGGCGCTAGCCAGTGCCGCCGTTCGTAGTAGCGAC
>CAZLMZ010000322.1:0-2689 GCA_964560475.1 uncultured Anaerolineae bacterium | reverse complement strand
CCGTTCGTAGTAGCGACGATCTCTGTCGCCGCGACCTTCAGTCGCTACCTTCAGTCGCTACCGATCGTCGTCCAAGAGCGTGACGGTGCCCTCTCCCCCATCGACCGTGACGCGCTGCCCGCTTTGGATCCGCTTGGTGGCCACCCCCGTACCCAGCACCGCCGGAATGCCATACTCGCGAGCAACGATCGAGCCGTGGCTCAACGGCCCGCCGACGTTGGTGACGATGCCGGCGGCGATGGCAAAGAGCGGTGTCCAGGCCGGCGTGGTGATGTCGGCGACCAGGATGTCACCCGGCTGCATCTGCCCGAAATCCTCGTGTCCGTGGAGCACGCGCGCGGTGCCGGTCACCCGGCCCGGGCTGCAGGCGACGCCCTTGAGGAGCGTGTCCGTCTGCTCGTCGGCACTGACGGGCAGGTACACGTCGGTCGCGACGCCCAGGATCCGCTCTCTCTTGGGCAACTGCACGGGCGGGGTGACGCGCTTTTCGGCGCGCCACCGTCTCTGTCGCGCCTCGACGCGCTCGGTGAGGTCTTGCAGCGGCTCGCCCTGATCGAGCGCGGCGGCGGCCCGTTCGGCGTCGTCCCGCTCCAGCCAAAAGACGTCCTCCGCCTTAGCGATGGCGCTGCCCAGCGCCAACCGCCGGCCCAACTCCAGCAGCATCTCCCGCAGCACCGGGTATGCCAGGCCGATCTCAAAGATACTATCCTCGCGCAGGCGGGTGTGTGTCCGCGCAAAGCCGAGCGTCTTGTCAAACGCCCAGCGCTTGAGACCTCGCGTCCGCGCGCGCACGGCCTCGACCGCCTGCTGCCGTTGTTCGAGCAATCGCGCCTGGCGCGCGTGAGGGTCGCGCTCCGGGCTCTGGATCAAGACGACCAGCGTCTGCAGCACGGGTGCGGGATCGTGTGCCGGGACCGGCACCGCAAAGTCCAGGTCATAGACGCTGTGCCCGTAGCGATCGAGGTGGGCCTGGAACCGCTCCCGCCACTCCTGCCACACCGCTGCCCCGATGCTCGGGGGCACATCGTCGCCGTCCCAGTGCTCGGCCAACTCGCTGACCGGTGTGTGCTGCAGGTAGTTCGCCAGCTCGTCGTGCTCGCGACACCACGCTGCCAGGTCATAGAGCGCCTTCTCGGCCTGGATAGGCAGGCTGTCCTCACCCAGGAGGTAGGTCGGCGCAGGCGGGTCGCCCTCGCGCCGGATGAGCTTGTTGTACACAGTCGTGAACAGCATCTCTGTGCCGGCGGCGATGCCGAGGGTATCGACCTGCAGGGTGGTGAGGTAGCGAGCCATGGCCTCGGTCAACGCTTGTGCTCCCTCCAGGAGCGCGGCGGCGCTCCTCTCTTGCGGCGGCGTCGTCCACTGCGCCACCGCCTCCGCGTAGCGCGGGTGTGCGACCTCTCGGTAGTGGACCGCCGCGTTCTTGAGCAGGCGTGGAAACGCGGGGACCAGTCTGACCAGCATCCACCACAGGTCCCTACCGGCAAAGCTGCCGCTCATGTAGACATAGTCGTTGATCGTGACCATGTAGTTGCTCAGGAACCCTTCCGGCGTGCCCCTGGCGCTGGTCAGCTCGCTCAATATGGGCCCGATAGCCTCGCTGGCCGCCGGGAGAAAGAGCGAGACAAAGAGCGGCGTGAGCGGATCGGGCATCAGGTCGACGATGCTGCCCCGCATATACTTCCCTTTCGGGTCGGGCATGGGCCATTCCTGCGGTGGCTCGACCTCCACGCGCCCTGCGGCCGGTTCCGGCAGCGCCGTGATCGGCCGCGCCTGGACGATGGCAAAGCGCCCGTCGGCCAGCGCCCACTCGATGTCGCGCGGGTCGCCGTACAGCGCCTCGATCTGCACGCCCAGCCGAACCAACTCGGCGGCACGCCCGTTCTCCAGCACCGGCGCACGCCGCAGCGCTTCGGGCACGGGTTCCGTCTCGGTGCCGCCGTCGACGCGCACCGTCATGCGGTCCTTCTCTGCGATCTCGCGCTGCAGGATCTCGCCCGTGCCCTTGTCGACGACGTAGGTGTCGGGCGTGACCTGTCCGCCGACCACAGCTTCGCCCAGGCCCCATGCGGCATTGATCATCGCCTCGTCCCGCCGCCCGTTCACCGGGTTTGCGGTAAAGAGCACGCCGGCCGCCTCGGCCGGGACCAGGCGCTGCACCACCACAGCGAGGCTCAGTCCCTCCGCCTCGATCCCATGGCGAGCGCGATAACCGATCGCGCGTGCGGTCCACAGCGAGGCCCAGCAGCGCTTGACCGCGTCCAGGACGGCGCCCGCTCCCTCGATGTTGAGGAAGGTCTCTTGCTGCCCGGCAAAGGATGCCTCGGGCAGGTCCTCTGCCGTGGCCGAAGAACGCACGGCGACCACCGGCTCGGCGCCGGGGAGGCTGGCGTAGGCGTTGGCGATCGCGCTGGCCACCTGCGGTGGGATCTGTCCACCCAGGAACAGCGCCTCGATCGTGCGCGAGGCAGTCGCCAGCGTGGCGGGCACGTCGGCATCAGCGGCCTCCAGGGCAGCGTCGATAGCGTCCCCCAGGCTGTTTTCCTCTACGAAGGCCTGGTATGCGGCCGTGGTGACGTGGTAGCCGTCCGGCACGGGTAGCCCGGCACGGGCCATCTCGGCCAGCGCTGCGCCCTTGCCACCGACCTGCGCGAGTGTGGCTCGATCGTCATCCAGACGTAACGTGTAG
>CAZLMZ010000321.1:0-4036 GCA_964560475.1 uncultured Anaerolineae bacterium | reverse complement strand
TCGCTCGACGGCGGCGAGCCCTTGCCCGTCTACCTGGGCATCGACGTCGGTTCGATCAGCACCAACGTGGTGCTGATCGACGAGGAGCAGCGGCTCATTGCCCGTCGCTACCTGCGCACGGCAGGGCGCCCCCTCGAGGCGGTGAAACAGGGACTGCTGGAGGTGGGGCAGGGGGTAGGGGACGGGCGCGTGGGAAGCCACGTGGTCGTGCGCGGTGTGGGCGTGACCGGATCCGGGCGCTACCTGACCGGAGCGTACGTCGGCGCAGACGTGGTGCGCAACGAGATCACCGCCCAGGCGCGCGCCGCCGTGGCCCTCGACCCGACGGTGGATACGGTTTTCGAGATTGGAGGCCAGGACAGCAAGTATATCCAACTGCGCAACGGCGTGGTCGTCAACTTTGCCATGAACAAGGCCTGCGCGGCGGGCACCGGCTCCTTCCTGGAGGAACAGGCCGACCGGCTCGACATCGACATCGAGCGCGATTTCGGGCGGCTGGCACTGCGGGCGTCGAGCCCTGCCGCCCTGGGGGAACGCTGCACCGTGTTCATGGAGTCAGACCTGGTGCACTGCCAGCAGCAAGGGGCACCGGTGCCCGACCTGGCGGCCGGGCTGGCATACTCGATCGCCCAGAACTATCTCAACCGCGTGGTCAACGGGCGGCCGGTGGGGAAACACGTCTTTTTCCAGGGCGGTGTGGCCGGCAACCAGGGCGTGGTGGCTGCCTTTCGCCAACTGACTGGGACCCGCGTCACCGTACCCCCGCAGCACGACGTCAGCGGCGCGATCGGGGCTGCGATCTTGGCTCAAGAGCAAGATCAGAGCCAGAGATCCACGCATTTTCAGGGGTTCGACCTGCGGGAGCGTACCTACGATACGAGGAGCTTCGAGTGCCAGGGCTGCGTCAACCGCTGCGAGATCACGCGCGTCGGCCTGGCAGGAGAGCGGCCGCTTTTTTACGGGGCGCGCTGCGACCGCTACGAGCGGCAGCGAGGTGGCGGAGGGGACGAGTTGCCCGATCTCTTTGCCCGGCGCTCGGCGCTGCTCATGGAAGGATACGCGCCTCCGGCTGAGGGGAGCGGCCGTCCACGCGTAGGCATGCCGCGCGCGCTCCTCTTCTACGACATGTTCCCCTATTGGCATCGCTTCCTGGTCGAGCTCGGGGCAGACATCGTGCTCTCGGAAACAACCAACCCGCACATCGTCCAGCAGACGCGGGAACACACCCCGGCCGAGACCTGTTTCCCGGTCAAGTTGATGCAAGGGCACGCGCTCGACCTACTGTCTAGAGGCGTGGATTACCTCTTTTTGCCTTCGGTCACGACGCGCGAGGGCCCGGCGCCCGGCCAGGCACACAACAGGCACTGCCCTTTCATCCAGGCGGTGCCGCACCTGGTCGTGAACAACCTGGGGTCGAACTCAGATCCGCTCGTAGGTCACGTGTCCCACGTGACGCCCGGGGTTGGTGTGCTGAGCGGGCCGGTGGATTTCCTCAACCGGCGCACCCTGCTCCACGACCTGCGCGAGCTGGTCCGGCCGCTGGGCGTTTCGACGAGACAGGTGCGGGTAGCAATGGCTGCCGCCGAGGAGGCGCAGCGCGCCTTTCATGCCGGCCTGCAGGCGATGGGCGCGGAATTCCTTTCCAGCCTCGACGCCTGGGAACACGTTGCCGTCCTGGTTGGGCGACCCTACAACACCTGCGACCCAGGCGTGAGCATGGCACTCCCCTACAAGCTGCGCGCGCTGGGCGTCGTGCCGTTGCCGATGGACAGTCTGCCCCTGGAGGAGGTGGACGTCTCGGATCGCTTCGACAACATGTACTGGCGGAGCGGCCAGGCTATCCTCGCTGCCGGACGCCTCATCGCTCAGGAGCCGCGCCTGCAGGCGATCTATGTCACCAACTTTGGCTGCGGACCCGACTCTTTCTTGCTGAGTTTTTTCCGGCGGATCATGGAAGACAAGATCTACCTGGAGCTGGAGCTGGATGACCACACCGCGGATGCGGGCGTAAACACGCGCTGCGAGGCCTTTTTCGACAGCCTGGCCGCACAGGGGGCGTGGGCCCGTGCCTGAGCTGACGACACAGAAAAAGCTCTACATCCCCTACATGTGCGATCACGCACTGGCGCTGGAGGCCGCGTTGCACGCATTGGGCACGCCGGCCGAAACGCTGCCGCCTCCCGACCAGGAGACGCTCGACCTGGGGCGCGAGCTGTGCCTGGGCCGTGAGTGCCTGCCCCTCTTTGTCTCGACCGGCGATATCCTGCGGCGGGCGCGGCAGCCCGATTTCGACCCGGCGCGCTCGGCCTACATGATGCCCACTACCTGCGGACCCTGCCGCTTTGGCCAGTACCGCACCATGGAGCGCTTGCTGCTCGACGAAGCGGGCCTGCAGGATCTCGAGATTGTCTCTCCCAACTCGGAAAACGGCTACCAGGGATTGGGCGAGCACTCGCTGCGCCTGCGCCGCCTGGCGTGGCAGGGGATCGTCGGCATCGACCTGCTGCTCAAGCTGTGCCACGAATATCGGCCCTACGAGCGAGTGCCCGGGGAGGCCGATCGCGTCTATCACGCCTGCCAGCGCAGGCTGCTGGACGCGATCGCGGCCGGCGGGGGCAGGGCTGCAATCGAGGCCATGGCCTGGGCCGGCGAGCAGTTTGCTGCGATCGAGGTGAATCGCAGCCAGCCCAAGCCGTGGATCGGCATCGTCGGCGAGATCTATCTGCGGGCCAACCCGTTCACCAACCAGCAGATCGTACGCCAGGTAGAAGCACTGGGTGGGCAGGCGTGGGTCGCGCCGATGATGGAATGGTTCTATTTTTCGCTGTGGGGCACACAGATGCGCGCCCGCCAGGCCAGGGATGCCGGTGGCTGGCTGAAGGCAGTCCTGACCGAGTGGGTGCAGCGCTACGACGAGGCGCGGCTGCTGCGGCCGGTGCGCCACCTGCTCACCCACGCGCACGAGGCGCCAGTCAGCCAGCTCATGGACCACGTCCGCCCTTACTATCACCCGGCGCTGGGCACAGAGGCAGCGCTGAGCGTGGGCAAGGCGATCGACTTTGCCCAGCACGGGCTGTGCGGCGTGCTCAACATCTTGCCCTTTACCTGCATGCCGGGTATCATTGTCACCGGGCTGGCCGAGGCCGTCCGCGCAGACCATGGTCGCATCCCCTGGCTGGACGTGATCTATGACGCGCAGGGCGGCACCAACATCCAGACCCGCTTGGAGGCGTTCATGCACCAGGCGCGGCAGGTCCAGGCGAGGATGAGGAAAATCCGGTAGAATCCCCGGTCAGCGTCTTTGCCAGAGCGTGATGCACGGCGTATGATGGGATCCGGCACGACAGGCCCGAAAGGAAGATGCGGCAGTGTCCTTCCGGTGGAGCAAGGATACGTACGAGCAGAGCCTCTCCAGCCGCTGCTGGTGGTTTACGCCCTACGATGGGGGACAGTGGAGCGACGCGATCCAGGCAGACGAGGAACTGCGGCAGATCGTAGAGATGGAAGCTGCGCTGGACGATGTGCCGCCGTGGGCTCAACAGATCGTCGCGCGATCGATCCGTTCTGCCTGCCCTTGCGGGCACTATCTCTTTCCCCAGCCCTACCTGGAAGTGCTCGACGCGATCGGCGCCCAGGCGGCGCCGGATCTCGTCCATAGCTGTTTTACCGTCGCTCGTACACGCAAGCGGCAGGCGCAGGACTATGCGTTCTGCCTCGATGCCTGGCTGGCCAGCGCGTCGCCTGAAGCGCCCGCTCGGGAACTGGCCGCGCTCGGCTACCGGCAGATCGACTGGCATGCGACCTGTGCCGCACTGTGGCAGACGCTGGGCGAGCGGACGGAGGTCAAGGAACTGCTCGTCGAGCGGATGCTGCACAGCCTCCGTTGGTCGATCAAGTTCACCTTCTGGGATGACGATCCTGCGTCCGCCTTTGGCCGCGACCAGTATCTGGGCGACTATGCTCGTATGGACGACGCCGCTGGTGCGGCGAGCATCGACGGCTATTATGAGCGACCCACCTTCTGCTACGAACAGGC
>CAZLMZ010000320.1:2024-4038 GCA_964560475.1 uncultured Anaerolineae bacterium | reverse complement strand
CCTCACCTACCGCGGGCCGTGGGGCGAGCAGGTGTGGTACAAGCGCGGCGACGCCTATTACTATGCCGTCTTTGTGGAGAGCATGCCCGACCTGAACTACCGGACCCCGGCGGTGAGCGACGCGATCTATGAGGTCAGCCGCTTCTGGCTGGAGGAGATGGGCGTCGACGGCTACCGCATGGACGCGATCCGGCACCTGATCGAAGACGGGCAGCAGCAAGAGAACACGCCCGAGACGCACGCCTGGCTGCAGGCGTGGCACGACTACTACAAGGGGATCCGCCCGCAGGCGATGACGGTCGGCGAGGTGTGGACGCGGAGCGAGGACGTGGTGCCATACGTGGGCGACGAGATGGACATCTGCTTCGAGTTCGACCTGGCGAGCGCGATCCTGGATGGCGCACGCGGCGGCACGACGGGGGTGGTCGATTCGATCGCGCAAAAGGTCGAGATGCTCTATCCGCCGGGGCAGTACGCGACGTTTCTGACCAATCACGACCAGGAACGTGTTATGACACAGTTGCGCGGTGACGAGGCCAAGGCCAAGACGGCGGCGGCGGTCTATCTCACCCTACCCGGCGTGCCCTTTCTCTACTATGGCGAAGAGATCGGCATGAGCGGCGCGAAACCGGACGAGCGGATCCGGGCACCGATGCAGTGGTCGGGCGAGGATCAGGCCGGGTTCAGCACGGTCACGCCCTGGGAGGGGCTGCAGGCCGACTATGCGACGCGGAACGTGGAGGCGCAGCGCGCGGACGATGGCTCGCTGCTACGGCGCTATATCCGGTTGATCCGTCTGCGCTCGGCGTACGAGGCGCTGCGCACGGGGTCGTTGATCGCTGTGCAGACAGGAAACGTGCACGTCTATGCGTACGTGCGGCACAGCGAGGCGGAGGACGTGCTGGTGGTGCACAACCTGGGTGCAGACCCGGCGAGCGAGTACACGCTGAACGTGCGCGCCAGCCCGCTGGCACCGGGCAGATACCGGGTACGGGAGATGCTGGCAGGCGTGCGCGGGATCGCGCCGCTCACGGTGGGAGCACAGGGAGCGATCGAGGGGTATGTGCCAGTGGACACGTTGGCGGCAGGGGAGAGCCTGGTTTTGGTGCTGCGGTAGCCCCCCTCCAGCTCCCACCCTTCGGGTATCTTCGACCCCACCGGTGGAAGGAAAGAGGAGAAGCTCATAGATACGGAGAGGGAAAGACTGTATGGACGAAATGACGACGCGCGAGCGGGTGCAGCGCATGTACGCACACCAGGAAGCAGACCGGATCCCGATCACGGACGGCCCGTGGCACACGACGATCGAGCGCTGGCAGCGGGAGGGGATGCCCGAGGGTGTGTCGTACGTGGACTATTTCGGGCTCGACCGCTTTGCCGGGTTCGGAGTAGACAACAGCCCGCGCTACCCCGAGGAAGTGATCGAAGAGACGGACGAGTATATAGTCCGGACCACGCGCTGGGGTGCGACGCTGCGCGATTGGAAGCACATTACCTCCACGCCTGAATGGCTCGACTTTCGGGTCAAGGGGCCGGACGAATGGCGCGAGGCCAAGGAACGGATGACGCCGAGCCGCGACCGGATCCCGTGGACTCGGTTGGAGACGAGCTACCCGCACCTGCGGCAAGAGGGCGCATGGATCAACGCTGGGTTCTGGTTCGGCTTTGACGTGACACACGCGCGCATGGTGGGGACCGAGCGCTTTTTGGTCGCCATGATCACCGACCCGGAGTGGTGCGTCGACGTATTCAACCACTTCCTCGACGTGAATATCGCGCTGTGGGAACAGGTGCTGGCAGCAGGCTATACCTTTGACGGGATCCGCTGGCCCGACGATATGGGCTACAAGTACAACCAGTTCTTCTCGCTCAAGACCTACCGCGAGCTGCTCAAGCCGGTACACCGGCGCGCGATCGAGTGGGCGCACGCGCACGGGATGGTAGCCGAGCTACACTCGTGCGGTGACGTGCACCCCTTTTTGCCCGAGCTGATCGAGATCGGGCTCGACGGGCT
>CAZLMZ010000320.1:0-1924 GCA_964560475.1 uncultured Anaerolineae bacterium | reverse complement strand
CGAACGGGTGGCGTCCACTGCGAACGGGTGGTGTTCACTACGAACGGGTGGCGCATACGGGAGTGTGAAGATGGTAACCCAGTGTCTCTATGGATTCTCGCCCGACCTGGCGCCGTTTGCCGGGAAGGGGCCAGAGGAGCAAGTGGCGCTTTTACGCTCGTGGGGCAACACGGCGGTGTTCGGCGGGTACCGCGACGCGGCATTCGTAGAGGCTGCGCACGCGGTTGGGATGCCAGTCTATGCCGAGTTTGGCTGCTTTGTGGGGCGGGAGTGGTGGGAGCAGGTCCCAGAGAGCCGCCCCGTGACCGCCACGGGCCAGCCGCTGGAGGCGGAGGGATGGTACTACGGGGTCAACCCCTCCGTACCAGCGGTGCGGCAGGCACGCCTGGAGGAGCTCGAGGCGCTCCTATCTATGTACCCGATCGACGGGGTGTGGCTAGATTTCATCCGGTGGCCCTGTCACTGGGAAGTACACGAGCCCAGGCTGCCACGTACGTCGTTCGATACGGGCACAGTGGCGCGTTTCTGCCGAGATGTGGGAGTCGAGGTCCAGGCTGAGGCACCACGCGGGATGGCAGACCAGATCCTCGGTCAGTATGCTGAGGCATGGCGCACGTGGCGCTGCGACCAGATCACGTCCTGGGTCGAAGCCGCGCGGGCGGTCGTGGAACGCGTCCGCCCGGGAGCGCTGTTGGGGCTGTTTGGGGTACCGTGGCAGCTCGATGATTATCAAGGGGCGATCCTCGACGTGATCGGGCAGGATTATCGCGCGCTGGGCACAGAGGTAGACGTCTTTTCGCCGATGGTCTATCACCGCATGTGCGGGCGTGGGCCAGCATGGCCGGCTGCGGTGGCGGCGCACGTCCACGAGCAGAGCGGCAAGCCGGTATGGCCGATCGTGCAGTCGGTCGACCAGCCGGATACGCTCCCGGCAAAGGAATATGGGGCGGTGCTCGACGCCCTCCTAGACCACCCGGCGGTGGAGGGTGTGCTCGTCTTTACCATGGAAGGGGCGCTCGCGCCTGCCAAGCTAGAGGCGACGATCGCGCGCTTCCAGGATAGGTGACCGGCACGCTAGTCGGTGACGTAGAGGATCCGCTCGCAGCCGCTGCAATACATGAGGGTGTCGCTGTCGCGGGCTCGTTCCACGTCGCGCATCGGGACCTCGACGTGACAGACCTGGCACACGTCGTTCCGGACGGGAACGACGGCGACGCCGCTGCGCAGGCGGCGCAGGGCATCGTATTCGGCCATGTCGGTCTCGTTGATGTGCGGGACGAGGGCCTTGCGCTTGGCGAGCAGCTCGGTCAGGCCCTGGCGTAGGATATCGTACTCGGCACTCAGTTCGGCGTTCTCACTGCGCCATTCGGCCTCGACGGTAGCATAGCGTTCGCCACGCGCCTTGGCCTGGGCAGCCAGGCGCTCGACGGTCATCATCTGTTCGAGCGTGTCTTCCTCCAACGTGGAATGGCGCCGCCTGAGATACTCGCCCTCCTTCTGCAGGTCGGACAGCTCCTTGGGGTTCGTGACCCGCCCGCTGTACAGCCGCTCTTCGGTCTCGCGCAGCTTTTGCGCGACGCCTTCGGTCTCTAGCTCGTGGTCGTGCAGTCTACCGCGCGCCTCAGAAAGCTCGTCCTCGGCCTTCTTGAAGGCCACCCGGGCATCTTTGAGCACCTCACTCTCGCCGAGCTGCTGCTGAACCTCGCGGTAGCGACGCTTTTCCCGCCCCAGGCGTGCGTCGATCTGTTGCAGGGCATAGAGCACTTGGGCGCGCTTGGTCATTGTCTTCTCCTTGGCGATCTATCGGATACCTGGCCAAGCCGGCAAACAAGAAAAGCCCAATGCCAGTGGCATTGGGCTTCTGTATCCGGCACGCGCATGGTGACGCGCGGCGGCGCGTGGGCAGCGCCGTCGGGCAACAGGT
>CAZLMZ010000319.1:0-4042 GCA_964560475.1 uncultured Anaerolineae bacterium | reverse complement strand
GCTGCGCCCGGCGCAGGGTCGCTGATCAGCTCGCTGGTGATGGCCTCGCTGGGCGACTATCAGCGCAAGGGGCTACTGCTCCTTGCATCGGGCGTGACCATGGGCGTGGCCCTGGCCTTGTTCGGCAACGTGCAGGTCTTTTGGGTCGTGCTGGTCTTGCTGGCGATCGTCGGTGGCGCAGGCAACATCTGCATGGTCACCAACCGCACGCTGCTGCAGCTCAACTGCGAGCCGGCCTACCTGGGACGCGTCATGAGCGCCTACATGATGATGTTTGGGCTGACCCAGCTTGGGACAATGCCGACAGGTGCCATCGCCGACCACTTGGGGGTGCCGATCGTCATTGCCGTACAGGGCGCGCTCTTTGCCCTGGTTTTCGTCCTCGTCTGGCTGGGCCAGCCCAGCATCCGCAACCTCTCCTAGTCGCTCGCCATGAGCTGCTGCTGCTGCGCGCGCAGCAAGCGCCACTTGGGCTCGTCCTCGACCTGAACCCGGTTCAGGCGGCTGTACAGCCCGCCGCGGAGCATCAGCTCCTCGTGCGCTCCCAGCTCGACGATGCGGCTGCCCTCGAGCACGGCAATGATATCCGCGCTGCGGATCGTGGACAGGCGGTGAGCGATCACGATCGTCGTCCGCCCCACCATGAGCCGCTCCAGCGCCTGCTGGATCAGGGCTTCCGTCTCGGCGTCGACCGACGACGTCGCCTCGTCCAGGATCAGGATCGGCGCGTTCTTTAGGATCGCGCGCGCGATGGCGATGCGCTGCCGCTGCCCGCCGGACAGCTTGACGCCACGTTCGCCGATCACCGTCTCGTAGCCATCTGACAACTGCTCGGTGATAAAGTCGTGCGCGTTCGCGATCTGTGCCGCCTCGACGATCTCTTCTTCCGTCGCCTCGGGCCGGCCAAAGAGAATGTTCTCGCGCACCGTGTCGTGAAATAAAAAGACCTCTTGCCGCACCACGCTGATCTGCTCGCGCAGGCTGCGCAGCGTCAGGTCGCGCACGTCGTGCCCGTCGAGCGTCAGCTTGCCCTCGCACACGTCGTAGAAGCGGGGCACGAGGTTGGCCATGGTCGTCTTGCCCACGCCGGTCGGCCCGACCAGGGCGACCACGCTCCCGGCGGGAATGTCGAGGTTGATCTCTTCCAGCACCTTGCCGCCCTGGGCATACCAGAAGCCGACGTCCTGGAACGAGAGGGCACCGCGCGCGCGTTCCGGCAGCGCGATCGCATCGGGCCGCTCGGCCACGTCTGGCGTCTCATCCAGCAGATCCGCCACCCGTTCTGCCCCGGCGAGTGCCTCCTGAAAGCCCTCCCACACCCCGCTGAGCGCCCGCACGGGCTGGTAGAACTGGCCCAGGTAGAGGAAAAAGGCCACCAGGTCTTGAAGCGATAGTATCTGCCGCAGCGCAAGACGGCCCCCAAAGTAGATCAGCCCCACCGTGCCCAGCGAGGAAGCGAACTCGACAAAGGGCCGGAAGGTCGCCATCAACCGCAGGGCGCGCAGCATCGAGTCCCGATAGCGGTTGATGTGCTCGCCGACGTGGTACGCCTCTGCCTCTTCGCGGGTAAAGGCCTTGATCTCGCGGATGCCGGACAGGTTGTCGTTCAGCGTGCCGTTCAGCTCGCCCAGCTCTTGCTGCCGCTCGCGGAACGCAGGGCGCACGTACTGGGCAAAGCCGCGCATGGCAAAGACGATGATCGGCACCGGGATCAGGCTAAGCAGCATGAGCTGCCAGTTCAGGCTCAGCAGCACGGCACTGACGCCGATCAGGCTGAGGACGTTGACCAGTACCTCGGGAATCGCGTGCGCGATCAGGCGCTCGAACAGGTCCGAGTCGTTCACCATGCGCGACATCAACTGGCCGGTCTGCTTGTCCTCGTAATAGTTGAGCGAGAGGCGCTGCAGGTGCTCGTAGATGTGCCGCCGCGCATCGGCCACGACGTGCCACCCCGCGACGTGGGCCATATAGCTGCGCGTAAACTGCAGCCCCGCGCGTGCGATATAGACTGCCAGCGCCAATATCGCAAGCCGGGACATGCTCGCCAGCGACTCGGGGCTCAGGCCCACGTCGGTGAGTATCCCGACCATGCGGCTGATGATCCACGGCGCCAGCAGCTCGACGCCCACCAGCAAGAGCATGCTCACCACGGTAACGATGAGCGCTGCCTTGTACTTGAGGGCGTATTTAAACACGAATTTCAGTGGCTCCACTTGACCTCCTAGGCTCGTTCGGCGCGGGTCTCGGCTTCCATGTTCCGGCAGGCCCGCACCAATAAACTGCGTAACAGCGCGATCTCTTGCTCGCTGAACCCGGCAACGATCTGCGCTTCGAACGCACCCCACACCTCTTCTACCGCCGTCCGGACGTCGTGCCCGGCAGCCGTCAGGTACACGCGCGACAGGCGCTCGTCGCTCGGGTCCGACCTGCGCTCGACGAACCCCGCCTTTTCCATGCGCTGCACCATCTTGGTAATCGTCGCCGGGCAGCGCTCGAGCTGGTCGGCCAGCCCGGAATGCGTCATCCCATCCTCTGCCCACAGCGCGCGCAGCATGGATGGCTGTCCCCGGTACAGGCCCAGGGCGTCCAGCAGCTCGTGCATGCGATGGTGCTTGTGCTCGCACACCCTGCTCAACAGGTGCACGATCCGTTCACCCCGCGGTTCCTCCAACATCGCTCACCTCTTCCTACCCCTCCATCTTGCTTCGCCACCCAATATTTGGGCAGCTAATATTTCGCCGGCGAATTATATCTGAAAACCGGGGGTTGTCAAATCGGGATGATGCAGGGGTCAATCGGCCGCGTATTCGCTCGCCACGGCAGCGGTGCGCGGCTCGCGGACCCACAGCGCCAGCAGCGCACCGCCCAGGAGCGAGACGGCCATCGCCACGCTGAACATGCCGCGGTAGCCGATCCACGTCACCAGCCAGCCGCCGATCACGGGTGCCAGCATGGCCGGGGCGAGCAGCGAATTGGTCAGCCCGATGTAGGTCGGACGGTCCTCAGGCGCACAGAACTCGAGGATGATGTTCATGCGCGACACCGTATCGGCCGACACCGAGATGCCCAGCAGGACAAAGGCCGCCCCCAGACCGACGAGCGACCGGGATGCAGAGGCCACGCCAACGGCGAGCGCCATCGTGAAGGCCGCGCCGCAGAGCACCAGCTTGTGCCCCCGCCGGTCGCCGACCAGGCCCCACAGCAGGTTCATGACCGCCTGCCCGCCCACCAGGATCGCCGTCAGCGTCCCGACGTGTGCCACCGTGCCGGGGATCTGCTCTTTGCCATAGACCATCAAAAAGCCCCCCGCCATCGCCCCCACGTTGGCGATCGAGCGGCCGATCAGGAACCGCGCATAGTTGCGGTCCCGCCGCAGCAGGGCCGGGAGCCGCCGCAGATAGTGCGCCTGGCCCGTATGCGGCTTACGCGTCTCGCTCGCCGGCTCCCGCGTCAGGGCCAGCCCGCCCCACGAGATCGAGACCGACAAGAAGGCCAGGATAAAGCACAGGGCATAGTTGGCCGGAAAGGGCCGCGACTGGAGGATCCGCGCGGCCAATACGGCACCCAGGATGCCCAACAACGCGCCCAGGCTGTGCCCTAGCCCCGACCACAGCCCGCGCAGGCGGACCGGGATCACCTTGGCGATCATCGAGTACCAGGCCGGAGTGACGATCCCGTTGGAGGCGGCGGTGGTCGCCCACAGCAGGTAAAAGGCGATCAGGGCCACCGCGGGGGCCGGCGCCCCCAGCCACCACACCAGCAGGCCGATCAACAGGTAGGGCAGCCGCTCGCCCACGCTGCCCAGCAGGAGCACGAACGGCTTGAGGTAGCGCAGCCGCTCGGAATAGTTGGCCGTGAGGAGCTGCGGCAGCAGGTAGCTCAGGTTATAGGTCGCCGGGATCAGGCCGATGGCGATTTTGGACGCGGTCAGCTCGCTGACCAGCAGCGGCATGATCGTCGCCTGGGAGACCAGGTTCAGCCCCAGGCTGTAAAAGGTGCCGTCGATCAGGTTGACGCCGAAATTCCAACGGACGTTCGCTTC
>CAZLMZ010000318.1:0-4057 GCA_964560475.1 uncultured Anaerolineae bacterium | reverse complement strand
CCATATACCTTGCTCAAGCCGGCCGTCTCGATCAGCGCGCGTGCCATACTAGCCTCCTCCGGGAAAGAACGGCATGCCACCACCCTCGGGAAAGCCCCGCTGGAACCCGCCACTGTTGCTGCTGTTGTTGGTTGAGGTTTGACTCGTCGTCGAAGCTGTCCTTTGGCCAAGGCTGACCACTTCGCCGCGCCGCAGGCCGGACAGGATCTGGGCATTCACATAGTCCTTTAGCCCCACCTCGACCGTGCGCATTTCCAGCTCGCCATCGGCACCGACCACGAACACGGCGTACTGCCCATCGCCGATCTCACGCAGCGCCTGCAGCGGTACCACCAGCGCGTTCAGTGCTTCGCCGGCGACGATCTCGACCTCGACATTCATCTCTCCCAGCAGCGTGGCCGGATGGGCCGCCGTGTCGATGCTGGCCCAGGCCTGTACGGCGGACGTGTTGCCGACCGTGACGAGCATCGGATCGATGCGGATGATCTGGCCATCGTAGGTCAGGTCGGGCAGCGCCTCAAAGACGATGCGCACCGGATGGCCGATCGCCACGCTGTTCAGATCGGACTCTTCGACCCAGAACTGGATCAGCGGGGCACCCATGTCAGCGAGCACGATCACGCCGTCGCTCACCTTCTCGCTCACTTCAGCATTGACCGCGGTCACGGTGCCCGCAAAGGGCGCCACGAGGGTGGTCTCATCCAGCGTCTGCTGCGCGGTTTCGAGCTTGAGCTGGGCTTGCTGCAGCGTCAGCTCGGCCTGGGTGGTGTCTGACTCGGCGAGGGCTCGCTCTGCGTCCGTCTGATCGAGCTTGGCCTGCTGCAAGGCTACCTCGAACTGCTGTACACTGAGCTGTGCAGCGGCAATCTCGCTCTCATCGGGAGGTGTCTGCAGATCGGCCAATGCCTGCTGCGCATTGAGCAACTTGATGCGGGCGTTCTCGATGTCGATCTGGCGAGTGTCGATCACAGCTAGGTCGTAGCTGGCCTGAGCGATCTCGAGGTTGTCCTTGGCCGACTGCAAGGATTTGGCCGCGTTCTCGCGCGTGCTCTCGATGTTTCGCTCCCAGTCGCGCGCCGCATCCATGGCGTTGGCATAGTTGACCTGTGCCTCATCCAGGCTGCGGACGGCATCCTCCAACTTGATCCGGGTCGAGGCGAGCTGCTCGTCCCACAGCTTGGCCTTGGCGACGGTATTGTCGTAGCTGGCCTGTGCGACCGCCAGATTGGCCTTGGCGGTCGCGACCTCGGTCTCGTCAGGCGCCCAGTTTTGCAGGTCCGCCAGGTCGCTTTGCGCGGTCGAGAGGTCGTTTTCCGCCTGGGCCACGGCGAGCTTGCTTTGGGAGACCGCCTGCTCGAGCGCTGCAGTATCGCTGGCCTCATCCAGGGCCTGCTGCGCCTGCAGCACACCGAGCTGGGCGTCGGCAACGGCGTTGCGTGCGTCGGTATCGTCGATCCAGGCCAGCACGTCGCCAGCCTGCACATGGTCGCCGGGTTCCACGAGCAGCCCAGCCAATGTGCCGCCGCTATCAAAGCCGAGATCGAGCTCGGACGCCGGCACCAGCACGCCGGTGCCATCTGCAGTGATCGAGATGTCGCCTACGGTCACCGTTGTGGTCTCGAGCGTCGTCTCTTCGGTGTTCGCTTCCGGAGCGAACCACGGCAGCAGGTCCGTTGCATAAGCGGCATAGGTGCCCCCGCCGACCAGAGCGAGCACGACCAACACGATCCAAAATGCCTTCTTGCGAAACATACGTCCTCCTGGTGATCCAGCTTGGGGCACAACAGCCGCGCGGCCCGACCTGCGATTGCGAGCGGACCATGGGGCACGACGACGCGGTGCACGACCCCTTTTACACACGAATAGCTTAGCAACCTTGCCTGAGAGGAGCCTATGAGAACGCTGAGAGTTTGCTTAGAGCAGCCCTTGCATGGCGGCCTCGCATTGGCTATAATGACATGAGGGAGGAGACTTGTGCCAACTGTGTTGATCGTCGACGACGACGAAAGACTACTAAAGATGCTACAGCGCACGCTGACCTACGAGGGCCTGGACGTGCTTACTGCGACAAACGGGCGACAGGCGCTTGCATTCGTGCGAGAGCGACAGCCGGATGTGGTCGTCCTCGACTGGCTGATGCCAGAGATGAGCGGGCTTCAGGTGGTCCAGCAGCTCCGACGAGAGGAGGATCAGACCATGATCCTCATGTTGACCGCGCGGGATGCGATCCAGAACCGGGTCGAGGGACTGGAGAGCGGCGCGGACGACTACCTGGTCAAGCCGTTTGCGCCTGCCGAACTGGTGGCGCGCGTGCACGCTCTGCTGCGGCGTACGGAGGCCAGGGCGGAAAAGCGTGCCATTTCCTTTAGCGACCTCTACCTGGACCCGGTCGCGCACCAGGCCAGACGTGGAGAGGTGACGTTGCAGTTGACGCCGACCGAGTTCGAGCTACTGCATTTTCTCATGTTGCATCCCCGCCAGGTGCTGGCGCGCGAACAGATCTTGAGCCACGTGTGGGGCTATGATTTCGGCGGGGACGCCAACGTGGTGGAGGTCTATGTGAGCTATCTCCGCAGAAAGATGGAGGTAGAGGGGCTGCCGCGCGTGATCCAGACCGTGCGCGGGGTGGGATACGTGCTGCGAGAGGATATGTAGCGATGTCGATCCGCCTCCGGCTGACGATCCTCTACAGCACGATCCTGGCTCTGACGTTGATTGCATTCGGTGCGGCGCTGTTTTTCGTCCACTCGCAGTACACGCTCACGCTGCTACGGAACGACCTGATGCGCACGGTCAACGGCGCGGCGATGCTCGTCTACCGCTCGCCCGCTATCGGCGCGCCACCACCGGTCGCCCGCCGTCCCGAAGAACGCTGGGGGTTCGAGGTCGGTGAAGTGGTACTGCGCGAGGTGCGCACGCGCGACCGGATCCAGATCCTCGACGCCGAAGGGGCGCTGGTTGACCACCCGGTCAACCAGCAAGACGAAGCCCTGCCGCTGAGCGAGGCGGGTCTGCAGGCGCTGCAGGGCGGTGCACCTTGGTCTGAGGTGGTCGAGATGGGGGGCGAGCGCTGGCTCGTGTACAGCGAACCGCTGTCGGTGCGCGGCAACGTGATCGCCATCGTCCAGGCCGCACGGTCGCTTTCGGATCGCGATCGTTCGCTGCGCGCGCTCGGCGGCACGCTGCTGGTCGGTGGCACGTTGACCACAGTGATCGCGTGCGGCATCGGCTGGATGCTCTCCGGCCTCACGCTGCGTCCCATTCACCGCATCACGCAGACCGCGCAGGCGATCGGCGAGGCGCGCGATCTGGAACGCCGCGTCCGGCACGACGGCCCACAGGACGAGGTCGGTCAATTGGCCACGACGTTCAATGCCATGTTAGCCCGTCTGCAAGGCGCCTACCACCAGGTGGAGCGATCGCTGCAGCAGCAGCGCGACTTTGTGGCCGACGTCTCGCACGAGCTGCGCACGCCGCTGACGACGATACGCGGTAACCTCGAGCTGCTGCGCCGCGACCCGCCCATCCCGGGCGAGGAACAAGCGGATATCGTCAGTGACATGATCGAAGAAGCCGACCGCCTGATCCGGCTAGTCAACGACTTGCTGCAGTTGGCACACGCCGACGCGGCGGTACCGCTGCAGCGTGAGCCGGTCGAGGTTGGCATGTTGGCCGGAGAAGTGTGCGGACGCGCCAGCGCGATCGCGCCAGGGCGCACGGTCACGTGCCGTGTCGATGCCGAGGCGACGGCACTGGCCGACCATGACGCGGTGCGGCAGATCTTGTGGATCCTGGTCGACAATGCGCTGACGCACACCAAGGGCCCGGTGCAGGTGACCGCCGAGACGTGCGACAGCGAGGTGACGGTTGCCGTACAGGACGACGGGCCGGGCATGCCGCCTGAAATGCGCGATCACCTCTTTGACCGCTTCTATCGGGGCGAGCCAGCACGATCGAGGCCCGGTTTTGGCCTCGGCCTGGCGATCGCCAAGGGGTTGACCGAAGCGCTGGGTGGCAGCATCGCCGTCGACACCGCCCTCGAGGCCGGCTCTACCTT
>CAZLMZ010000317.1:0-4072 GCA_964560475.1 uncultured Anaerolineae bacterium | reverse complement strand
AGGAGCCGCGTGCGGAGCTCTTGGGCGTCCATCACGCGGCGGATCTCATCGAGCGAGATGGGCTCGCCCAGCGCCTCGATCAGTTGCCGATGGTAGACGGAAGAGAGTTCATCGACAGAAAAGCGCGCGCCGCCGGCGTTCGCACGCTGGATCAGGAACGAGAGGTCTGCCGGCCCGGCGCCCATGCCGACCTCCGCCCAGTCGGCCCACACGAAATGCCCCTCCTCGTCGCGCAGCACGTTGCCCAGGTGGCAGTCGCCGTGACAGAGAGTCACCGGGAAAGCATGGATCGTCGCATCAAGCGCGCCCACGCGCACCATCGCCCGGTCGAGCGCACGGCAGGTCTCTGCGGTGAACAGCGAGGAAAAGCGCGGAAGGCGACCCAGTGCAGCCCACTGCTCCCGCGCGTGGAGAATGGTTTGTTCGTCTGTCTGTGCCTCCGGCTGGCGCAGCCAGGTGTGCCCGGCGAGCCGCTCGCCCGCCCCCCAGAAGCAGGCGTGAAAGCCGGCGAGCTGCCGCGCGATCTCGGCAGCGTCGTCTGCAGACCATCCCGTAGCGGGCGGCGCCGGTTCATAGCCGGCAAGCAAGAGGCAGATGCCGGCCCGCTCGTCGTCACACGCGCCCAGCAGCGCGGGCACGCGCAGCGGGACGCTGCCTGCCAGGACGTGGTAGAAACAGAGCTCGCGACGCGCACGTGCAAGGACCCATGGCGGCGACGCAGGGCCGGTGATCTTGAGCACGGTGCCCTCATCGCCGAACCAGACGCGGCAGGTACGCGATCCAGAGATGCCCTCGCCGGCCAGCTCGTACCTGGTTGCTACACGCTCGATGCCCATGCAGTCGAGCAGATCCCTAATCTCGAATGGCCGGTCGCCGGTCATAGGCAGGTTCTCCCTGGGTACGACGGCCCTTTCAGGGACCAGGCTCCATCCGCGGAGCCAGCATCTGGATCTCCATGGGCTTGAGCTGGACGAACAGGCGCCGCGCCCAGCCGTCGTGAGATGAGCCATCGCGCTCGTAAAAGCGGACCCCACCGCTGGACGACGTGCCAGAGCCTGCGGTGCCCAGATTGCTGTAGACGACCTCGAAAGGAGTGCTGTCGTCGTTGATCCGCGCGTCGGCCAGCACCCAGCCGGTCCACTGCGCGGTGGTGTTGGTGTTCGCCACGACCACGATCTCTCGGTAGGCCAGGATGCGCGAAAAGGCCACGATCCCACCGGTCATGCCGGAGAAGCCAAAGCCGTGGTTGTCGCCTGACACCTGGCGAAAGTACTGCCGCCCGTAGCGCAGCGCCGGCTCAGCAGCGCGGACGCGTGCCAGCTCGCTGATCCGGCGGTAGAGCGGGTGATTCCGGTCAAAGGCGTTCGGCTTGCCCCACAGCGCTTCGCGCACGTGCTCCGGCTTGCCATCGCGCGATCCATTGCCCGGCTCGTAGAGCTCCTGCGTCCCCTTGAGGCCCTGCTCCGTCCCATAGTAGAGGCAGGGAATGCCCTGCAAGGCGAAAATGGCGCCCAGGGCCAGCAGGAGTTGGTCCCCATAGTCGCCACCAGCACGTGGATAGAGGTAGCGGTTGTGGTCGTCGTGGTTATCGAGGAACGTGATATAGAAACGCGAGGCCTCGCCGTGCGTGCTCAGGTGATGCTTGTCCTGGATTACGCGCTTGCGCAGATCGTAGACGTCCTGCACCACAGTAGGCGGGGCAAAGCCCTTGCTCGCCGGGCCCAGCGTCCACTGGAGCGGAAAGTCCAGCGCAGCATCGGCGCCCGTACGTCCTTCATCCTCGCTGGTGTAGCGCCCCGTGTATTCGGCCAGCAGTTCCTCGCCGCCCTTGATCTCGCCGAACAGGAAAAAGTTGGCCTTGCCGATAGAAGAGGCAAACTCGCGGATCGCGTTGCAAAAGACGAGGGCAAAGTCGCGCTCCACGTGCTTGAGCGTGTCGATGCGAAAGCCATCGACGTCGAACCTGGCGATCACATACTGGTAGGCCTTGATCAGGAGGCTCCAGACCGGCCGGTCGTCGTACTGGTCGGGCAGCTCGGTCTTGAACTCTTTGAGCGTCTCGAAATCGCCGAGCTCGGGGCCACCCTTGCCCTGACGGCGGAACCATTTGTTGCGCTGGTACTCACGCGGCCAGACACCGGCATCGCGCGATGCATCTGCAGGCAGCGCCGTCCATTCCCGCCGGGCAGCGCCGTCCTCGTCGCGCCAGTAGATGGGATACGGCTGGTCGTGCCACGGGGCAGCGTCCCAGACTGCACCGCCGACGTCGTAGGCAAAGACGTCGCCAGCATGGTTGATCACGACGTCGAGGATCACATAGATGCCCCTAGCATGCGCCTCGTCAACCAATCGGGCCAGCTCAGCCTCGGCTTGATCGGGGCTCGTACCAAAGCGGGGATCGACCTCCAGAAAGTCCATGATCCCATAGCCGTGGTGGCTGCTCTCGGACTGCCGGTTCTTGAGCACGGGCGTGAGCCACAACGCGCCGACGCCGAGCTCTTCGAGGTAGGCCAGTTGCCGACGGACGCCCTCGAAAGTCCCGCCCTGGCGGTCTCCTGTCTCCCGATCCCAGGGCAGCGCTGGCGGCGCCGCCACATTGTTGAAGCGATCGGTCATGAGAAAGTAGATCCAGTGGTCGCGCCAGTCGACGGGAGAGGGAAAGGGCTTGGCGATCGTCTGTGGCTCGGCACAGCCTGGGACGGCGATCTGGACTTGACTGGACTGGCGAACGCTCGCCATCGTGTCCAGGACAGCCTGGTCATTGAGCGCAGATGGCACAAGAGCACCTCGATTCCGATGACTCTGCAAAGCGACGCTGCCTGATTGTACTTGATCTAGGAAGCAACCGCAAGCGCCTTGGGTGGAGGATCACGGTAGAAGGGCAGGCCACCAGACCGTACGGTCTGGTGGCCTGAGAACGAGGTCGCAGGGCTAGCGCAGCGGCACGAGGCCGTATGCGCTGCCAGATCGCATGTTATCCACAGGTGACGTTCGGGTTCCAGTCGGCAAAGACGCCGCTGGGGTTGTGACGCCAGGTCCACACGTGCAGCTCATAGTAGGGAGTCACGCCATCCGCGGCGCCGTACGGCCCGACGGTGGTCTTGTACTTGAGTGTCTGGCCCAGGAATGTGGGCGACCCGTCGTCAGACCACGCCGCTTCCGGGATAATGAACTCGACGGCGACGAGCTTCATCTGGCCTTGTGGTCCCTGTTCATAGATCAGGACCTCGGGCTCTGAAAGATTGAGCTGGTCATCGAACCGGCTGGGCATGATATAGTGGAAGCCCATAGCCCCTTGGCCCGGGCTCGAGATGCAGTCGAACAGGGGCATCCAGCCCTCCGCGTCTGCCACCTCAAAGCGGTGGTACTTGGCCGTCGCCTGGCGGACCACGGCCAGGTCGCTTCCTTCGGTCGCCCAGACCAGCTCGGGCGCCGTGGCCAACAACATCACGAGCATGCCGATGAGATAGAGCTTTTTCACGTCGTCTCTCCTTTGCAGGGCCCTCGGTGGGGGCCCGATCACGTTTCACCGCGCCATATGCTGACACATCGCCCTCTGGCCCGAGCCACCCCTGGTGAAGGTCACCGCAGCAGCGGCCTGTGTGGTACTGACGAGTCCCTGTGCCCTGCGACCGGTTTCGTGCTCGTCAGTTGCGCGTTCGTGCCGGTTGCGCTGCCGCTGGTCGCAATGTCCCCTGGCGCCTGCGATCCCAATGGGTTCTCGGATGGCGCAACAGCATCCGGCTGCTGCGCGTTCTCTTGTTCCAGAGCTACGATACACCCATGATACGGATTGGGCGTTACAGGAGCGTTTCAAAGGCGTTCCCTTGCTGAAGCGAAAGCTCCGATCATGGTGCTTTGCAGCGTCTTCAGGGGCCGTCTGGCGCTCCACAAGTGCTTTCGCGTCAAACCCCCGCCCATCGTCCTCGATCGTCGTGAGGACCGAGGTGGCCCGGTGCGCTCGACCTGGTTTGACAAGGATCGGTAAATGTGGCATACTGCGGGCTGTGGAGGGACTAGACTGCGTAGAGAGCCGACCGCCAGGCGCCCAACTTTGCCCAGTGGTCGGCTT
>CAZLMZ010000316.1:0-4113 GCA_964560475.1 uncultured Anaerolineae bacterium | reverse complement strand
TTGACCTACGGGATCAGGCAACCGAGGTGGTCGTCGCCCTACAGAGCGTGGGGCAAGAGAAAGCCGTGGTTGCCGCCCTGCAAGCGACACTACCTGCTTACGAAGTGGCTTCGTGGCAAGAGCTGAACCCGGAGATGAACCAATCCCTCCAAGCCGACAAGCAGGTGATGGGTATCTTTGGCTTGGTCGTGCTGCTGATTGCCGGTGTTGGCATCTTGAACCTGATGTTGATGGCGGTCTTTGAGCGCACGCGCGAGATCGGCTTGCTGGCGGCGATGGGCTTGAAGCGGCACGAGATCCTGGGTCTGTTCTTGTTGGAAGGCGTGCTGATCGGGCTGCTGGGCTCTCTGGTCGGCTGCGTGCTAGGTGGTCTCGTCGTCGTCGTCATCGGGCAGGTGGGCATCAAGCTCTCCATCGCGGGGATGGGCGAGATGATGGCCCTGCTCGGCGATCGGCTGTATCCCACGCTTCGAATCGATCTGCTGCTAGAGCGTGCGCTGACCGTCGCCGTCATCGCCGCGCTGGCTTCGCTCTACCCGGCCTGGCAAGCTTCCAGGCGAGAGCCGGCCGAGGCCCTGCACTATGTCTAGCGAGGAGGGTGGTAATGGGTGGACTATCGATCGGCAAACTGTGGTTGATCGCCTATCGCGATCTAGGCCGCAACAAGCGACGGTCGTCGTTGACGCTGGTGGCGGTGGCCTTGGGAATGGGGCTGCTCATCGTGATGAGCGGGCTGATCAAAGGCGCTGTAGATGGCTCGGTGGAGAACGCCATCCGTCTGCAAACCGGCCACCTGCAAGTACGTGCGGCATCCTACGACGAGGAAAAAGTCAGCCTCGAATGGAAGGACCTCCTCGCCGATCCAGATGAGCTTGCCGCGCAGATTCGGGCGATGGCTGGCGTGCGGCTGGCTACGCCGGTGTTGTGGGCCAATGGCATGTTGACCGGAGGCGACGAGTCGGTCGGCGTCCAGGTGTTTGGCATCGACCCCCTTTCAGAGTTCTATGCGCCCATCCGGGAGGCCATGGTCGCCGGCGCGTTCCTCTCTCCAGACGACCGCAGCGGGCTGCTCATGGGCCAGCGGCTGGCCAACAGCCTAGAGTTGTCCGTCGGCGATCGGATCAGCCTGGTGGTGAGCACTGCCGACCAACAGCCGGATGAGGCCCTCTTTACGATCCGTGGCCTGTACAGCACGGGCGTGGCCAGCTATGACGAGACGCGGGTTTTCCTGCCGCTGCCCAAGGCCCAAGCCTTTACGCAGACCAAGGGACACGCCAGCGCCATTGTCGTCCTGCTCGATCGCCAGAACGATGCTGATGCCACTGCGGCGGCCCTGCGCGCATCAGGGCAACAGACACAGGGACTGCGCACACTGACCTGGCGCGACCTGAACCAGGTGCTGCTGCAGGCCATGGATGCGTCGGCCGTCTTTTTGGACATGATGAACTTGGTGGTGCTGGCGGTGGTCGCCATCGTCATCGCCAACACACTGCTCATGGCCGTTTTTGAGCGCGCGCGAGAGATGGGCATCCTGGCTGCCCTGGGAATGAAAGGCCGGCAGATCCTGTCCATGTTCCTGTTGGAGGCAGGGACTCTGGGACTGGCTGGCATTGTCCTGGGATTGGTCCTGGGAGGACTGGGTATCGTCTACCTGGCTACGGTGGGATTGCCCATCGGTGAGGCGGCCGCTGCCGGAGAGGCCTCGAACATGATCACCTATGGCAACGTTCTCTATGCCCGTTTCTCGCTGCCAGATACTGTGTCCCTGTCCATCGCCGGGCTGGCCATCACCCTATTGGGTGCACTTTACCCGGCCTGGTTTGCTGCACGGCTGGAGCCGATCGAGGCCCTGCAGGCTCTCTAGCCAAATGACGGAGGTATGAGATGAAAGTCATCCAGCTGCAAGATGTAACCCGAGTCTATCGTATCGGGGAAGTCGAGACGCAAGCCCTGCGAGGCGTCACACTCGACGTCAAAGAGGGGGAGTTTGGTGCTATCGTTGGCCCCTCAGGGTCGGGCAAGACAACCATGCTACAGCTGATGGGCTGCCTGGACAGACCCACCAGCGGCCGTGTGTTTGTCAATGGCAAAGAGGTGACACAGCTCAGCCCCAGCAAACGTGCCGACCTGCGCAAGGGGACCATTGGCTTTGTCTTTCAGTTCTTTGCCCTGATCCCCGGCCTGACCGCATACGAAAACGTCGAGCTACCGCTGCTGCTGATCGGCGAGAAGGCTGGCGAGCGGCGAGCGCGGGTGAAGGAATTGCTGGAGGCGGTGGGCCTCTCGGCGCGAGCTCGCCACCGGCCCGACCAGATGAGTGGCGGCGAGCAGCAGCGCGTGGCCATTGCCCGTGCGCTGGCTACCCACCCCGTCCTGATCCTGGCCGACGAGCCGACGGCCAACCTCGATACGGAGAATGGCCGCCAGGTGATGGAGATCATGCAGCGCCTCAACGCGGAGACGGGGACCACCTTTATCTTTGCCACGCACGATCCGCGCGTGATCCCGTTTGCTCAACGTACGGTCGAGCTGCGTGATGGCAAGATTGCGCACGACGCCCAAAACGCGTAGGAGGTATGAGATCGTGTACAGAACCAGTGTACGGTTTCTGGGCCTGCTGACAGCCCTGTCTGTGCTGGTGGGGTGCACAGATGCAGGTGGAGGTGCACATGCGCTCGTACCCACGCCTACCTTGGTTACTACAGAGTCACCATCGGCAGACGGCTACAGTTCGTATAGCGGTGCAGTCACAGCGTCGGGAGTAGCCGCACCTGAAAAGTGGGTTGCCCTCGGTGCCCGGACGGGCGGCATAGTGACAGAGGTGGCCGTCAAGCCAGGGCAGGAGGTCCCCGCCGGTGCGTTGCTGGTATCCCTGGATACGACGGACCTGCAGATCTCGCTCCAGCAGGCCCAGGAAGGCGTCGCCCTGCAGCAGGCCAGCCTGGATCAACTGCTCCAAGGAGCCAGCGATCAGGTGGTCGTTCGTGCAGATAGAGACAACGCCTACGAGATCACCCAGGCCGAGTTGGCCCTTGAGGCAAGTCAGGAGCAGCTGGATCAGGCCCGCAGGAGCGATCCAGCGGAGAACGTCGTCCTGGCTCAAGCCAAGGTCCAGCAGCTTGAGCTGCAGCTTGAGCAAGCACGCGCGCAGGATCCCGCGCCGGCAGTGACCATCGCCCAGGTGGAGCTGGAAAGAGCCGAGATCGCCCTGAACAGCACCCAGGATGAGTATACCAAGGCTCTCGACCGGCCGTGGGAAGACCAGTCGATCCGGGACACGTGGGCTGATCGGCTCAAGCAGGCGCAGCTCGACTACAAGGTGGCCCAGGCACAGCTTGATAATGCCTTGAACAGTCAAAAGGCGCACGAGTTGAGCTTGGACGTCTTGTCTGCACAGATCGAGGAGACGAAAGCGCAGCTGATGCAGGCGATCCACGCCCAAGAGGCATACAGTGCCACGCTGAGCGTACTGGATACCGAGAGCAGGGCAGCGCAGGCAAAGCTCGATCACCTGCGCGCGTGGGAGAATCCCTATCTAGACAAGGCGTCTGATGCCGAGATCGCCCAGGCCAGGGCGCGTCTAGAGCAAGCCCAGCTAGCTGTGGCTCAGATCGAGCAGCAGGTCAGGGACGCACAGATCCGTGCGCCCTTTGGCGGCACGGTGGCTTCGGTGGATGTACAGGTCGGCGAATTCGTCGGTCCTGGCCAGGCGCTGGTCGTCTTGGCCGACCTGAATACCTTGCGGGCCGAGACGACCGATCTGAGTGAGCGAGACGTGGATCAGGTCAAGGTGAGTCAGCAAGCCACTGTCCACGTGGACGGCTTGAACGCCGAGATCAATGGGCGTGTGGTGGATATCTCGCCGGAGGCTACCATGATGGGTGGCGACGTGGTGTACCAGGTCACCATCGAGCTAGATGAGCTGCCGCCGGGTCTGCGTTGGGGAATGAGCGTGGACGTAGAGATCATGACAGGATGAGTCAGCTCCCCCGTGTTCTATCGGCTCAACCTCCGCAATTCGGATAGGATACGTCATCAGGCGTCATAATGCCAGAAGCAGGCTGTTTGGGTCCGCACGGTCACGGGCCCGTCCCTGAAGGCGACGAACGTCGC
>CAZLMZ010000315.1:0-4177 GCA_964560475.1 uncultured Anaerolineae bacterium | reverse complement strand
TAGAAAGCCTGACCAAGATGCTCGAACCGGAGGGCGCGCTGGAGCGGGCTTTTCCGGGCTTTGAATACCGGCCGCAGCAGGTCGAAATGATGCAGGCCGTAGCAGGAGCGTTCAATCACAGCCTGCACCTGATCGTCGAGGCGGGTACTGGAACGGGCAAGTCGATTGCCTATCTCTTGCCGGCGATCCACTGGGCTGTGCAGAACGGCGAGCGCGTCGTCGTGTCGACCAACACAATCAACTTGCAGGACCAGCTATATGGCAAAGACATCCCCGATCTGAGGTCGCTGTTTCCGTTCGAGGTGCGGGCGACGGTACTGAAGGGACGGGGCAACTACCTGTGTCCTCGGCGGCTAGAGGTCTTGGAGAGCAAGAGCGAGCTGACGCTCGATGAGCTGCGCGTCCTCGCCAAAGTGCTCGTCTGGTTGCCGGTGACAACAACCGGAGATCGCGCCGAACTCTCGATGTACGAGGCGGAAGAGTGGTCCGTGTGGTCGCGCATTTCTTCAGACTCGGACATGTGCACTGCCGCACGCTGCTGGCACCGCCGGAGAGGTACCTGCTACTACCAACGCGCGCGACGCTTGGCAGAGAGTGCGCACATCGTCGTCGTTAATCACGCCTTGCTGCTCTCTGACGTGGTGACGGAGAACAGCGTGCTGCCTCACTATGGCTACCTGATCGTGGACGAGGCGCATCACCTCGAAGACGCGACGACGCATCAACTCGGGTACAGCGTCGCACGGTGGACGATCGAGTCTCTGATCGTGCAGATCGGGCTCAGGGGACGATTTCCCGGTGGGTTCACCACCCAGGCCTGGCTGTACTGCCAGGGTCGAGCAACGGATGAGGGGTTGGCCGATGTGGAAGAGGCGATCGAGGCGCTGCACGTATGCAACGAAAGGGTCCTGCATGGTGTCCGGGAGCTGTTCGAGGACCTCGCTCTGTTCGTCGCAGAGTACCAGGACACGCCTGGCGCGTACGACTACCGGATCCGCCTCACCCGGGATCTGCGTATTCAGCCTGCGTGGGAGCGTATCGAGCTGACCTGGGACGGCGTGTCCGATAATATGTGCTCGGCCGAGGACGAGCTCGGCAGGACGATCGATGCGCTGCGTGACCTGGAGGGAGCAGGTATCCCGGGCTACGAGGATCTGGTTCAGGATGGAGTGGGGTTGCTGCAGCAACTGGAAACAATGCACAGGCAGATCGAGGCGATTTTGCTCGAGCCCGAGCCGGGCACAGTGACCTGGGTTCAGTCGCGGGCACGCTCGGATGAGGTGTTCCTGTGCGCTGTGCCGCTGCGGGTTGGGCATCTGGTTGAACAACACCTGCTTTGGCAAAAAGAGGCAGTGATTTTCACCTCTGCCACGCTGCGGACCAACGGCGAGTTCACCTATATCAAGGAGCGCCTGGGGGCCGCGGACGCAGAGGAACTGGCAGTGGGCTCTCCCTTCGATTACGAGTCGCAGGTGCTGCTCTATCTGCCCACAGACATTCCAGAGCCCAATGAACCATACCACCAAGAACGTCTCAACCAGGCGCTGGTCGCCCTAGCCCAGGCGACGGAGGGGCGGATGCTGGTCCTCTTTACCTCGTACAGGCAGCTTCATGCAACGTACAATGCCATCCACCATCCTCTGGGCCAGCACCAGGTTACCGTGTACGCGCAAGGACAGGGCATCTCGCGCAGCCAGCTACTGGACCGCTTTCGTACGACGCCAAAGGCGGTCTTGCTCGGCACGCGCAGTTTCTGGGAAGGGGTGGATGTGCCGGGCGAGGCGCTGAGCTGCCTGGTCGTGACCAAGCTTCCCTTTGCCGTACCAACCGATCCGGTATTTGCAGCGCGCTCGGCCGAGATGGACGATCCTTTTATCCAGTATGCCGTCCCTGACGCGATCCTTCGCTTCAGGCAGGGCTTTGGGCGTCTCATTCGAACCCGCAGTGACCGTGGCATTGTCGTGGTTATGGACGTGCGCGTTCAGACCAAGGGATATGGGCTGATGTTCGTCGATTCCTTGCCCAAGTGTACGACCGTGCGGGGTCCACTTGCCGACCTTGCCGGGCAGGCAGCGAAATGGTTGGCGCGAGAGCCTGTGATAGAGAAGGAAAGACAAGACACGGAAGAGGAGCTGGCGGATGAGCTGGAGTACGTGCCGTTCGATGAGCTCTTTGGGCAGACATGATCTGTCGGGCGCGATCCAGATAGGCGCGATCTGGACGGGCGTGGTCTGGATGGGCGTGATCTGGACAGGCGTGATCTCGCTTGCCCAACCGATTCGCTTCTGCTAGAATGAATTCGTGGGTGGATGAACCAGCGGAGCGTTCACGATATGCCGAAAACAAGGCTTGAGGGGTTCTGCGACAAGGTCATCGAGGCTAGCTGGCTTGCGGCGTTGGTGGTGGTGCCATTGTTCTTTAACGTCTACTCAAGCCGGGTCTTTGAGCCCGACAAGATCACTGCGCTGAGGTCCATCGCCGTCGTTGCGGCCATCGCGTGGGTGGTCAAGACGGTAGACGGCGGGATCAGGATTCCGAGCGGTGAGGGAGGCCCGATCGAGGTCGCCAGGACGGTCTGGAGACGGGCGAGGGCGACGCCGCTCGTGCTCCCCGTCCTCGCGCTGGCGATCGTGTATCTGCTTGCGACCGCCACCTCTATCGTGCCCAGGGTGAGCCTCCTGGGCTCCTACCAGCGGCTGCAGGGCACCTATTCCACGCTAGCCTACATCGTGATCTTTGCGCTCATCTTGCAGGGGCTGCGAACGCGAGAGCAGGTCGAACGGCTGGTTACCACGGTCGTGTTGACGAGCGTGCCGATCGCTCTCTATGGCATCGTCCAGCACTATGGGCTCGACCCACTGCCTTGGGGCGGGAATGTGCAGACACGCGTGGCTGCCAACATGGGGAACGCGATCTTTGTTGCAGCGTACCTGATTATGGCACTTCCGCTGGCGCTGTACCGGGCCGTCGAATCGTTCACGGTGATCTTGACCGCCGAAGAGAGCCGCTTCGTCGACGTCCTCCTCGGGGCGAGCTATGTGTTCATCGTGGCCATTCAGGGGATCGCGATCTTTTTCACCCAGAGCCGCGGCCCCTGGCTGGGGTTGATCGGGGGCCTCTTTTTCTTCTTCCTCGCCCTGGCGGTGGTGCGGAGGTGGCGCTGGCTCGTGTGGGGCAGCGTCGTCGGCGTTCTCGTGATCGCCGCGTTCCTCGTCGTCTTTAACCTTCCGCAGAGCCCGCTGGCGCCTCTGAAGAGCGTTCCGTACGTGGGCCGCCTGGGCCAGGTGCTCGACAAGGAGCAAGCAACCTCCAAGGTCCGTCTCTACATCTGGGAGGGGGCGATCGATCTGATCCTGCCACATCCTCCCCTGGAGCAACCCAATGGTGCGCGCGACTGGCTGAACCCATTGAGGCCCCTGATCGGTTATGGCCCGGAATCGATGTATGTTGCCTACAACCGATTCTACCCACCCGGGTTGGCGCACTATGAGGCGCGAAATGCCTCGCCGGACCGATCCCACAACGAAACGTTCGACGCCCTCGTGACAACCGGCGTCATCGGCTTTGCCGCGTATATGGTACTGTTTGCCAGCGTGGTCTACTTTGGCTTTCGTCGGCTCGGCGTGATCGCGGACAAGACGCAGCGGAACCTGTTCCTCGGCTGCTGGATCGGGGGCGGTGCCCTCGGTGCGGTGACGATGGTAGTCTGGCAAGGGGCCGAGTTCTTCGGTGTGGGCCTGCCGGCCGGTATTGCTGCGGGGCTGGGGCTTTACCTCGTAGTCTGGGGACTCGTGCTGAGTCGACGCCCGAGCGGTGAGACCGAGACCTCAGGAAGGGATTCCCCCTACAGCCTGTTGATCGTGGCCCTGGTTGCGGCCGTCCTGGCGCACTTTGTGGAGATCCACTTTGGGATCAGCATCGCTGCGACGCGCACCTACTTCTGGACCTACGCGGCACTGATGGTCGTAACGGGATACATGATACCACAAGAGGAAGAGTCCTCGCCGGCCGTCTCCGAGGTACGCAACGAAAGGGCGCGGCGCGAGCGACGCAGAGGGCGCCGCAGGAGCTCCAAAGGACGGCAAGTTGCTTCAAGCTCGACACGACTGTCGGGCGTGCGCCCTATCTTGCCGTACGCGCTGATCCTCACGCTGATTCTGTGCACGCTGGCGTACGA
>CAZLMZ010000314.1:0-4181 GCA_964560475.1 uncultured Anaerolineae bacterium | reverse complement strand
TGCGTGATGGCGGGGATCGGCCTGGAGGACGGGCGCGCCGAGCGGGCACTGGCTGCAGTACAGGAGCGCCTGGCGACGCCGCACGGGATCATGCTCCAGCAGCCGGCATACTCGCGCTACTACCTGCACCTGGGCGAGATCTCTTCCTACCCGCCCGGTTACAAGGAGAACGCCGGCATCTTTTGCCATAACAACCCGTGGATCACGATCGCCGAGACCATGCTCGGGCACGGCGAACAGGCGCTCGAAACGTATCTGCGGATCAATCCCTCGGCCCGCGAAGCGATCAGCGAGCTGCACCGCTGCGAGCCGTACGTGTACGCACAGATGATCGCCGGGCGCGATGCCCCGACCTTTGGCGAGGCCAAGAACTCGTGGCTGACCGGGACGGCGGCGTGGAATTACGTGGCGATTTCGCAGTGGATCCTGGGCATCCGCCCGACGTACGATGGACTGCAGATCGCACCGGTGATCCCCGCAGCGTGGGATGGCTACCGGGCGACGCGCGTCTGGAGGGGGGTGACCTACCGGATCGCGGTACAGCGCGAAGGACCGGGCAATGCCATATCGCTTCGTGTAGATGGCGTGCCCATCGAGGGCGACGTCGTCCCACCGCGTCCCGATGGGGTCGAGCAAGCGCGGGTGGTGGCGACGCTGCACTGAGCGCCGGTCGCCGTGAGGACAGTCAAGGAGCAAAAGAGGAGCGCAACGTGGAAGAGCTAGCGATCGAGGGTGGGACACCGCTGCGGACGATGCCCTACCCGTCGTGGCCGGTGTGGGACGAGCGCGAGCAGCGGCAACTGCTCGAAGTGCTGCACTCGGGGCAGTGGGGGATCCTGGACGGCGGCAAGGTAGCGCAGTTCGAGCGCGCGTTCGCCGCGTACCAGGGCGCCGAGCGTGCCCTGTGCGTGACCAGCGGGACGGCGGCGCTGGAAGTAGCACTGCGCGCCCTGGGCGTCGGCCCAGGCGACGAGGTGATCACCAGCCCCTATACTTTCGTCGCGACGCCGAGCGCGGCGTTCCTGGTCGGCGCCCGGCCGGTCTTTGCCGACATCGACCCGGCAACCTACCTGATCGACCCGTCGCAGGTCGAGGCGGCGATCACGGACCGCACGCGGGCAATCGTGCCCGTGCATATCGGCGGCTGCCCGTGCGACATGGACGCGATCATGGAGATTGCCCGGCGCCACGGCCTGTACGTGCTCGAGGACGCATGCCAGGCGTGGGGCGCATCGTGGCGCGGGCAGCCGGTCGGGGCGATCGGCGACCTGGGCTGCTTTAGCTTTCAGGCCAGCAAGAACATCAACGCCGGCGAGGGCGGCGCGATCGTGAGCAACGACCCCGAGCTGGCCGAGCGCTGCTGGTCGCTGCACAACGTGGGCCGCGTGCGCGAGGGAGCGTGGTACCAGCACGAGTTCCTGGGCTGGAACTATCGCATGACCGAGTGGCAGGGCGCCGTGCTGTTGGCGCAGCTCGATCGCCTGCCCGAGCATGTCGCGCTGCGGGCGGACAATGCGGCCTACCTCGCGGCGCGGCTGGGCGAGGTGGAAGGCATTACCCCGGCGGCGGTCGACCCGCGCGTGACCGGGCATGCCTGGCATCTGTTCATCGCGACCTACGA
Organism: uncultured Anaerolineae bacterium; assembly: GCA_964560475.1. Classification (GTDB taxonomy): domain Bacteria; phylum Chloroflexota; class Anaerolineae; order JAFGEY01; family JAFGEY01; genus BS750m-G44. The sequence goes on along the minus strand of CAZLMZ010000314.1, from coordinate 2,560 downwards.
TCCGGCGGCCTTTGGCGGGCGCACGTGTGCTGAATTCCTCAAGATGCTGAACGCCGAGGGCATCCCGTGCTCAGCCGGGTACGTGCCGCTCAACCGCAGCCCAGCGATCCGGCGCTCCTTGGCCGAGCAGGCGGGAGAGATCGGCCCGTGGGAGTTGGGCGAGGTCGATCTGCCCGAGCTGCCGGCCTGCCCGGTGGCGGAGGATCTGTGCCAGCGCACGATCTGGTTCCAGCAGCGGCTGTTCCTCGGGGATCACGAGGACATGGATGACATAGCCGCTGCAATTGCCAAGATCCAGCGTGCAGTGTTATAATCTGGCCCTTGTGATGAGAAGAGAGATGTCCTCGGAACAGAAACGTCTCAAAGCTGTCGTGCACGGCTACGTGCAGGGCGTCGGGTTCCGCTACCGCACGCGCGAGGTCGCGCGCCGGCTCCGCTTGAGCGGCTATGTGCGAAACCGGCCCGACCGCACGGTGGAAGTGGTGGCCGAAGGCAGCGAACGCGCGCTGCGCGAGCTCCTTGCCTACCTGCGCGAGGGGCCCTCGGCGGCGAGCGTGAACCGCGTCGAAGAGACGTGGCTGCCCGGACGCGGCGAGTTCTCTGGATTCCAGGTGCGGTTCTAGTGCTGGCTACGCCGGAGCGCAGGGCCTGGGCGGTGCTGATCGCCGGGTTTGTCGTGTTTTGCACGATCATAGTCAGCGTGCCGCTGGCGATCCGTTGGCGCGTGATCAACGCGACCACCGTCGAGCCGTCGGTGCTTGAGGAACCGATCGATGGTGCCGTGGGCGTCCGCGAGCCGGGCGCGCAGAACATGATCCGGGTCACGCAGCGCGAGGATGAGATCCTCGAGGGCACCACGGTTGCGACCGACGAGCACTCGCGCGCTTTCCTGCGGTTTTTCGACGACAGCACATTGATGCTCTACAACGACACCGAGGTCGTCCTGACGCGCGTGCGCTCGCCTCGCTACGCGCGCAGCCCCAAGCAGAACGACATCCAGATCCGCATCGTCCGCGGCCGGGTGGGCATTGCGGTGGCGTCACCGCTCAAAGAGACGGCCTACATCGGCGTGCACACCCCACACGCCTTTGTCATGCTCAAGGAGGGCAGCTACAAGGCCGATGTCGAACCGGCGCAGACGCAGCTCTACGTGCGCACCATCCGGCCCGGCGAGGCAACGGTGATCACGGACGACGACCAGCTCTCCTTCAGCAGTGGACGCTGCCTCATCGTGCAGGGGCAGGGGATCGAGGGGCGGCTGCCGCCGGAGCAGAACCTGATCCTCAATCACGACTTTAGCTCGCCACTCGGCTTGGGGTGGGAGGTACAGCTCCAACAGCGCGATGACGAGTCCGATCCATACGGCAGCGTGGAGATCGCGTTCCAGGATGACAAGAGCCTGCTCTCCTTCAGGCGCCGCGGGGCGAGGACGCACGGGGAGACCAGCGTGATCCAGCACATCGACAAGGATGTGCGCGATGTCGAGTCGTTGACCATGAGCTTTGAGGTGATGGTCGAAGACCAGAGCCTGCCCGGGGGCGGCTACGAAAGTACCGAGTTCCCGGTGATGGTCGAGCTGCAGTACGAGGATGCGCAGGGCAGCGCGCGCTCTGCGTACTGGGGATTCTACTATCTCAATCCCGGCGTCGGCGCCAACTGGCGCAAGATGGTGAATGGGAACAAGGTCCCGCAGAGCGAGTGGTACCTGTTTGAGAGCGGCAACCTGATGCGCACGCTGGGCGACAGCCGGCCCGTGCACATCGATGCCGTACGTATCTATGCTTCAGGCTGGAGCTGGGATAGCGCGATCACCAACGTCTCGCTCCTGGTGCGCGAATAGTCGAGGGAGAGGGATGGTCGATCCGCGTCTACAGGCACTACTGATCTGCCCTGCCTGTCACGGTGAACTGCGCTTTGAGCCCGGGTGCGCTATCTGCCAGGCGTGTGCCGCGCAGTACCCGGTTGCAGGACGGATCCCGTTGATGGTGTGCGGCGCGAGCAGCGATGGGTTCGGGCACGACCTCTACCACGCGCAGTTGCACGGCAATTACTTTGAGAAGGTGTTCCACACCAACCGGATCGAGACACTGCTGCGCCTGCTCACCGACGAGCTCGCGCTGCCGGCCGGCGCCCGCATCCTCGATGTGGGCTGCAACACGGGCCCGATGCTCGTCCCTCTGCGCCGGCGCGAATACGACGTCGTCGGCATCGACATCAGCCTGGACGACGTCGCTCAAGCGGAGCGCTATCTTGCCGAGAGGAAGCTGCCCAGCGATGGCCTGGCGGTCGCGGATGGCACGGGCTTGCCCTTTCGCGACGGCAGCTTTGACCTGATCCTGCTGGTCGACGTGCTCGAGCATACCGATGCTCCAGAGCGTATCGTCTCAGAGGTACAGCGCCTGCTGGTGCCAGGCGGATCGGTCGTCGCCACCGTGCCGTGGGCCTATCATCCTTACGTCCGCTTTACCTGGTTGCGCAAGGCGTTGAGCAGCCGCAAGACGATCGACGAGCATCCTGATGCGCCGTTCAGGTTGGATATGCTGCAGGGGCTCTTTCCGGA
>CAZLMZ010000313.1:0-4187 GCA_964560475.1 uncultured Anaerolineae bacterium | reverse complement strand
TCGTCCATCTATCTGTACCCAAAAACATTGTACCATATAGCGTAGGCCCATGCAAGTAAGGGCTCTGTGAGGCACAGCGCAAAGCTGGGTTTCACAATGTCGCCAGTATAGTATTCGAAGGTGTGATCCGTCTCCCAATACGTCGCGTGCCCCTGGCATTATGCCAGGGGCACGCGAGTAGACCGGCCGGTCGACGCCGACCGCTCTTAAGAGCGTCGGCGTTTGCGACGTTTGCCCTTTCCATTGGTAGATGCTAATGTACGAGAAGACGTTCGCTTGCGATCCACTCCTACGCGCACTTGCGAAAGGTCGCGCGGACGGTAGGTGAACATGGCTGCGACCAGGTCGGCCTGAATGGCCAGCAAGAGCTCCTGGAACATCTCGTACGCGCGGACCTTGTACTCGGCCAACGGATCCCGCTGCGCGTAGCTCTGTAGGCCGATGCCCTGACGCAGGACCTCCATCTCGGTCAAGTGCTCCACCCAATAGCGGGTGGTGATGTCCAGCATGAGCTGGCGCTGGACGTTGAACATGACCTGGCGGCCTAGGCGACGGCGTACTGCCTTTTCCTGCTCGGGGCTCAATTCGGAGATGCGCTTGTCCTCCAGGAGCTTGGTCTGTTCATCACCTAGCGCGCGCTCGAGTTCCTCCCGGGTCTGTTCGTCCAGATCCGACCAGGCATAAGAGCTGATGCGCTGCATCTCTAGGCGTCCCCAGGCATCCTCCCACGCGTCGAGCGCATCCCTCAAGTGGTCCAGAATGGCCTCGAGCAAGGGGTCTGGCTCCCAATCGGCTACCTGGCCCGCGACCCAGCTTATATACTGCAGCCGCTCTGTTTGCCGGTTCACCCGGCGATGGTGGTCGTCGTACGTGGTGCGGCTGCCAAAACGGATCTCGTTCAGCAGGCGCAACACGCTGTCGGCGGTACAGTCGACCGGCCGCCGCACCTTGGCCTCGATCTCGCTCGTGAGTTCCTTTGCCAGCTCGTCCGTACGTTCTGCGATGACCTGTCGCAGGACGCCCATCACCGTGTCCACGACCAACTGATCCTTCGTCTCGGTGAGGATCGATTCGTCGATCGCCCAGTCAATGCCCGCGCGTACCTGGACCTGGGACAGCATGCGGGCGCGCGTCTGCCTTCGCGCAGCGGTCTCTACTTGCTCCATCAGGGCCCGCTCCAGGTGCCGTCCTGCCAGATCCTGAAGCTCCTTGGTGTCGATCTCGAGGCCTGTGTTTTCACTGATTGCCCTGGCGACAGTGTTTGCATCGAGGTCACGACCATTGTCCGCGTGTTCGGCTTCGATCCCCTCGAAAGCGATGCTGGCTGCTTCCAACAAGTGATCGATAGCCACACCTTCCGATTCCAGGGCGCGTGCGATCCCGCGTTCGACACTCGCCAGTGCATGGCGCTGCTCGCTTTTGATGGCATCGTGTACACGCTCTACGAGGGCCTGGCGCAGTTCCTCCGCGCTGCCCTCTATCGGGAGCGAGGAGAGCACGTACTGGAGCGCAAAGGACGGAAAGAGCTTGCCCTCGGCGATCGCGGTCGTGGGCTGGATGTGTTCCAGGTAGTCTACCAGTCGAAGCGGATCTGGTGGATCCTCCGTCCACACGGCCTGCACGCGGCGTTCGATCTCTGCCTCCACGACCTCCCACACGTCGTCGCGCAGATCTCGCTTGGTCAAGATGCGGCGCCGCTGCTCATAGATCACTTCACGCTGCGTGTTTAGCACGTCGTCGTACTCGATCAGATGCTTGCGCAGGTCAAAGTTATAACCCTCTACCTGGGTCTGGGCATTGGCAATGGCACGGGAAACGATGCCGAGCGCGATGGGGATGTCATCCTCCGCGCCCAGGCGCTCCATCAGCCCGGTGACCCGGTTGCCGCCAAAGCGCCGCATCAAGTCGTCTTCCAGTGAGAGGTAGAAACGCGACGAGCCAGGGTCGCCCTGGCGTCCCGAGCGCCCACGTAGCTGGTTGTCGATGCGGCGTGCTTCGTGCCGCTCGGTGCCGACGACGTGCAGCCCACCGATCTCACGGACACGCTGCTCATCGTCGACGTGCCGCAAGAACTGATCGACGCTGTCCTTGTAGAGATAGTAGCGCTCGGGATCGAGGCCTCGCAAAGCCGCAGCCATCTCTTCGAAAGAGAGGCCGTACGGTGGGATGCCGTTCTGATTCAGTACACGGCTGACCAGGGCCAGCGTTTCCTCGTCGACCTCACCACCGAGCTTGATATCGACGCCGCGGCCGGCCATGTTGGTGGCGATCGTCACTGCGCCGCTCTCGCCGGCCCGTGCGACGATGCGCGCCTCCTCTGTGTGGTGGCGCGCGTTCAGCACATTATGTGGCACCCCGCGGTTCAGGACGTCCGCCAGGCGATCAGGTCCATCGATTTCCAGGATGCGTGCCAATGCCTCCAGGTTCTCGTCATCGGTCAGCCGCCCAGATACGTCCACGTCGCGCCCCAGACGGCGCAGTTCAGAGGTCGAGATCTCGGACAGCGAGTGGTTGAGGGCCTGCATGCCTTCGCGGTAGGTGGCATTGTCGACATCGCGCCCGTTGAGGCGGTCCCGAATCAGGACCACGTTTGCCCACCGCCTGAGCATAGGCGCTTCCAGGCGCTGGCTGAGCTGCTCTGACATCTCGACCGAGGTCGTGCCGACTAGGATCGGGCGTCCCCGGCAGTGGTTTGCGACGATGTCCTGAACGACAGCGCGGAACTTGCCTTCTTGCGTGCGCAGCACCACGTCCGGATGATCTTCGCGCGCCACTGGCCGGTGTGTGGGCAGGATCAACACCTGCAGGCTGTAGATCCGGTCAAACTCCTCCGCTTCCGTCGCCGCCGTACCGGTCATGCCGGCCAGCTTTTCGTACATGCGGAAATAGTTCTGCAGTGTGATCGTCGCATACGTGATGTTCTCCTGCTGGATCGGCACTCCTTCCTTGGCTTCGACGGCCTGGTGGAGCCCATCCGACCAGCGCCGACCTGGCATCGTACGACCGGTGAACTCGTCCACGATGACAACGTGCTTGCCCTGCAGGATATAGTCTCGGTTGCGCTGCATCACGTATTCTGCCTTGAGCGCTTGCTCCAGGTGATGCAGCAGCTTGCTCTGCTGGGGGGAGATCTCTTCCGGATGCTCCGGGTCAAAGAGCTGAACGCCCAGCAACTGCTCGACGTGATCGTAGCCGGCATCGGTCAGCGTGATGCCGCGCGTGCGCACGTCGATCTCATAGTCATCTGGCGTCAACTGGCGCACCACGCGGGCCAGGGTATAGTACTCGTCCGTCGGTTCACTGGCCGGGCCAGAGATAATGAGCGGTGTGCGTGCCTCATCGATCAGGATATTGTCCACTTCATCGATGATGGCATAATAAAAGCCGCGCTGAACCCGATCCTCCAGCAGGCGCACCGAGTTGTCACGCAGATGATCAAAGCCGAACTCGTTGTTCGTACCGTAGGTAATGTCGGCGGCATAGGCCTCGCGGCGCTCTACGGCCCGCAACATACGGTAATCGTCGCCCCCCCGGTTGTGATCGGGGTCAAAGACGTAGGAATGGTCCTGTCCTTGCTGGAGCAGGCCCACGCTCACGCCCAGCAAGTCATAGATCGGGCCCATCCACTGCACGTCGCGGCGAGCGAGATAATCGTTCACCGTGACCAGGTGCGCGCCGCGCTTGGCCAATGCGTTCAGGTAAAGAGGCAGGGTAGCCACCAGCGTCTTGCCTTCACCCGTCTTCATCTCCAGGGCACGCCCGCGATGGAGCGCGATGCCACCCAGCAACTGCACGTCATAGTGGCGCAGGCCGGTGGTGCGCTTGCTGGCCTCACGCACGGCGGCGAACGCCTCTACCAGGATGTCGTCGAGCGTCTCGCCGTCTGCAAGGCGCTCCAGAAAGGCATCCGTCTTGGCGCGGAGCTGCTTGTCGGACAGCGCCTCGTACTCTTCTTCGAGGTCGTCGATCGCAGCCACGAGCGGCTGCATACTTGACAGCTCGCGCTCGTTTGCATTGCCCAATACTACATTCAGAAACTGCCGTAAACTCACAATGGCACCTCAAATGGATGGCGCTGGCAGGTACCTCTGCTCATCGCAGGCACCCAAGATCAGCGCCATTCTACCGTTCTCGTACATATCTTGAGCGTATTATAGCAGTTTCAGAGACGTTTGTCCATGCAAAAA
>CAZLMZ010000312.1:0-4190 GCA_964560475.1 uncultured Anaerolineae bacterium | reverse complement strand
AGGATCAGATGCCCCACCACATGAGCCTGGGCGAACGCAAGCGGGTCGCCATCGCCACCGTGCTGGCCATGGACCCGGCGATCCTGGTGCTCGATGAACCTTCCGGCGGGCTCGATCCCCGCGCCCGGCGCAACCTCATCCGCCTGCTGCGTGACCTCCCGCAGACGATGCTGGTGGCCAGCCACGACATGCGCCTCGTCTGGGAGCTGTGCCCACGGACCGTGATCCTCGACGACGGACAAGTCGCTGTCGACGGGGCGACGCAGGCGCTCCTCCGCGACGCGGCGCTGATGGAGCGCCACGGGCTCGAAGTTCCCTGAGGTAGAAACACTGTCCTCTCGACTGCCTCCTGACCTCCGAGGCCACACCAGAATGCGCTTCTAGATCTCCGAGATCCTGCTCCTGATCTCGGAGATCTAGGGGCAGCCTCGGAGGTCGGAATGTACCATCCCACGTTGTGCTCTCCGCCGAGCTGTGTTAGCATGATCATGCACGTCTCACCTTACTTCCTGGAGGAGCGACTCGATGACTGACAAGTTTTGTACCCAGTGTGGTGCCCCACTGCGACCGGACGTCCGTTTCTGCGGGCAATGCGGCGCGCCGCTGAGTCAGACAGCGGCCATGCCACCCGCGCCCCCTACACAGCAAGCCCCACCCCGAGACTGGACGGCCCCGCAGCCGCAGCCCGCTACCTGGACCCCACCGCCTGCCGTACAGGAGCCGATCGTCGGCATCCTGACCGGCTTGCAGCGCAGCGGGGGATTTCTTGGGATGAAGAAGGATACCTTTAACCTGATCGTCACCCCGACGCGGCTGGTCTTTGCCGCGGTGACGCAGCAGATGATGAAGGACGCCGTGACAACCGCTAACGCCGAGGCCAAGGCGCAAGGCAAGGGCTTTTTCAAGCGCGTCGCAGCGCAGATGGCGTGGATGAACGTGATCTGCCGACAGTACGAGAACATGCCGGTTGACGCGATCCTGGCTCACTTTCCGGGCAGCTATGCGATCGCCAATGGCCAGATCCAGCGGATCCGCTTCCACGAGAGCTTTGCCGACGAGGATCAGGAAGCGACGCGACAGATGGTGGTGGTGACGACGGGCGGCAAGCAGCGCTACGATCTGCAGACGAGCGTGCGCGAGGCCAAGAACCTGCTCAAGCAGACGCTGCCGCACCTGGTGCGCTAGGTAGAGAGGTCACGAGACGCCGTATGGACAACAGATCGCGCACCTGTAGCCGATGTGGGGCCGCCTGCCAAGCCAACGCACGCTTTTGCGGCGCGTGCGGCGCGCCCCTACCGCCGCCTGGACCCGCCGGGCCAGCCTACCCATCCTCACCGCAAGCGTATCCGCCGCAGCAGGGATACGCGCAACAAGGATATCCGCCACGACAGTCCTATCCACCACAACAGGGCGCTGCCGGGCCACAGCCCGTCTATCCGCCGCCAGGGCAGGGCTACCCTCAGCAGGCATACACACAGCCACCGGTCTACGGCCCGCCACCGAGCTCACAGCTCTCTCCGCCCCCGCGCCGCCGCCGCTTCGGATGTATGTGGGGCTGCCTGGGGATCGTGCTCGTACTGCTCCTCGCCGTAGGCGGCGTGGTGGTGTGGCGCGTGCTCATGCCGCCGCGCAGCGACAACATGCAGCTCGGCGAGCGCATCTCGCTTCTCAACACCTCGGTTGGTCCTGCCGGGGACAGGCTGACCGTAGCAGGAGCAGACCTTCTCAATGGGCTGGCGATCGACGTGCCGGCCGGTGCGTACGAGGCCGCGACGCGCTTTCGGGTCTCGGCCCGGCCGATCGAGGGACATCGCTTTGGCCCCGACCTGAACCCGATCACGCCGCTGATCCGGGTCGACAACGGCCACCGCTTTGCCGGCGAGCCGATGCGGGTCGAGATCCCGATCGCTTTGCAGCCAGGCCAGTTTGCCATGGCGTTCTTTTACGACGAGATCGCCGGCACGCTGGAGGGGCTGCCGACCGCCGAGCTGGCAGCGGACCGAATCGTCGTCCTCACCTCGCACTTTTCGAGCCTCTTTGTCTCTGTGATCGACGCAGCGATGATCGAGGCGATCGGCAGCGTGGACACGGGCTTTCAGCCCGGGATAGATGACTGGCAGTTCCCCAACCACGGTTCGATCGTCGCGCCGGGCGGCCACTGCGCCGGGCAGTCGATCACGGCGATGTGGTACTATGACCAGCAGCGGCTGGCAGCGTCCAAGCCCGCGCTCTATGGCCTATATGACAACAATGCGCGCGCCAGGGGTACACCCCAGTTGTGGCAAGACGACGCGTGGGGCTATCGTTTCGCGTCGTCCGCCCAAAAGGCGATCGACTGGGACAACCAGAGCGCAGCGATCACGCGCTCACTCGGCGGATACGATGACCGGCTGACGCTTTATTCGTTCCTCTATGCCATGCAGCTCACCGGTGAGCCGCAGTACGTCTCTGTGGGACGCTACTACCCCGATCCAGAGGACCCGACCAAGACGCGGCGCGCAGGACACGCGCTGGTCGCCTACAAGTTCGAGGATGGCAAGCTCTACGTGGCCGATCCCAACTACCCAGGCCAGGCGGGGCGATTCATCCCCTTTGCCGAGGGCAGCTTCAAGCCCTACGCCTCGGGCGCCAACGTGGCCGAGATCGAGGCCGCCGGGCCCAAGGACTATACCGAGATCCGCTACCTGGCCAAGTCGGCCCTGGTGGATTGGGACAAGATCGACACCCTGTACAAGGCAATGCTAAAGGGCAAGGTGGGCGAAGGGCTCTTTCCGGCATACACGCTGGCGGTCGCCATAGGGAGAGACGAGCAGGGCGAGCTGATCTGGAGCACCTTTCCTGACGTGCTTCAACTGGACGAGGATCAGACCGCCCAGATCGGTGAGGCATACCGCGGGCAGGCGCTGCTCAAGCTGGAGGTACCCAGCGGGGCCGCCTACCGCACGATACTATACGAAGACACGTCCGAGATCGAGCGCGCCGACGTATTCCAACCCGAATCGACCTACCTCGTACCGCTCAAGGTGGGAAACAACGAGATCGGGGTCTATACGCAACTGGCCGATGGCAACAGCCACGCACAGTACAACGACTTTTGGCGGGTCAAGATCGCCTATGGACGGATCGACCTGACGGGCACGTGGGAGGGCACGTTCCAGGTCGAGGAGATGGGCGCGATCCGGCGCTGGATCGAGGATGCCGTGGTCCGCATCCTGCTGTGGACCGGGGTATCCGAGAGCGAGAGCGAGGCGCGCGCGACTGCGGCCGAGATCGTGGTCGAAGATCCGAGCGTCTACCAAGAGCGCCCGGTCACACTGACGCTCGATCCGCCATCTCCGGTCACGCCCAACCGCTATCCAGCGCACGCCGTCTACTCGGACGACGCGGGCCAGGTCGCAGAGGCCTCGGGCGAGGCGGTCTATGAACAGGGAGAGCTGCGCCTGCGGCTCAAACACGCCGACCGCTCTGTCCTGCACTACACTGGCGCACTGGCGGGAAGCGAGAGCAGTTACGGGACGTTCTCGATCGATGCCTGGGGCGGGATCGTGCGCGGCGCGCTGTCGGGCTCGTGGCAGATGTCGCGCGTGAACCCATAACTTCTATAGAATAGGGCAGCACTGGAACTCCATAGAAAAAGGGGTCGGCGCGCGGCTGGGGGGAGGACCGCGCGCCGATCAAGTGGGTTAGCGTTATGAACGCTAAAACTATTATAGCACATTTGTTCACGCTATGTCAAGTATCAATTTAGGATTTCCTTGACGAAAGCCGCCCCTGTCATACCAAAAATGACACATTGCCCCGGTTTTGGCACCAGTTTGGCACTTTTTTTCCACTCGTTTTGCACCCTTGCGGCGTATACTTGTTCAAGCTCTACACGAATACACGTTCAAACTATCGAACGAGAGGGGAAACGAGATGGTAATGAAATCTACGGCCCGGGGCGTCGTGGTCGAGTGTCCAGACTGCGGGGAGGACATCACGATCCAGAAGCCAATCGAGCTGGGAAAGCGTGTCAAGTGTCCCGAGTGTGAGGCCGACCTGGAAGTGATAGGCGTCGATCCGGTCGAGCTGGACTGGGTCTACGAAGAGTATGACTACGAAGACGAGGAAGACGAGGACTATTAGGCCCGACTCGCAGCGCCGGACGCAGACGCAACTGGCGCAACCGACGCCCACAGGGCGACAGGAGG
>CAZLMZ010000311.1:3011-4214 GCA_964560475.1 uncultured Anaerolineae bacterium | reverse complement strand
AACACCAGCGCCGACTCGGGCGACGTACTGCCGAACTACTTTTTGGCCAAGAGCATCGTTCACAGTGGCGACTTTTACCTGGACGAGTACCAGGAGACGATCGACGCGTACCGCAACTACTGGGGATTCGCCTACGTGGAGCTGGGCCTGCCGCTCGGCATCCTGAACGCGAGGGAGCGCCTGCAGGGGTACCGCCCTGCCGGAGAGGTGGGCACAGACAAGGATCTACGAATCGTATCTGCCTACCCGCCCGGGGCTGCATTTGCGGCCAGTATACCCTACTGGGTCGTGTCCAGGTTGTTTCCCGCACTGGTGTCACAGTACCTTTCTCCCCCCTTCAAGGCGATCAGCGCGCTGTTCGTCGCCTTGTCCGTGGCGTGCATGCATCGCGCGCTGTCGTTCCTGGCTCGACCTGCCGCAGCGCTGGGTATTGCCGTCCTGTATGGGTTCGGCACCTCGGCGTGGAGCGTGGCCAGCCAGGATCTGTGGCAGCACGCGCCCTCGCTGCTGTTGTTGAGCATCTTCCTCGCTCTCTACCTCGCGGGTACGGCGCTTACCCGCCGCAGCCTCGTACTATGGGCCACGCTTCCACTGGCCCTTTCAGTGTCCTGCCGCCTCACGAATGGGCTGTTGCTGGTTGCTTTCCTGGTCTACGTGCGCCTGGGCGAGCCCTCGGTGTTCCGCGGCGCCCTGCTGCTGGCGCTGGTAGGGATGGTGCCCCTGGTTGTGTACAGTGTGGGTACGGTCGACGTGCTTTTCTCGACGGGAGGGTACACGGGGGGCTATGGCGGGCTACCCAGCATGCTTTCGCGTCTTCCTGAAGGTATAGCAGGGATTCTCGTGAGTCCCGGACGGGGACTGTTTGTGTATGCTCCTGTGCTGGCTTTTGCCTTTGCGATCCCAGCATGGCGCAAGCGCCGGGAACTGTGGCTGATGGCGGCGTGTGCGTTGGCCGTGCTGCTGTCTGCTGCGACCTGGCACACGTGGTGGGGCGGGGGCGGGTACTCTTATCGAATCGTGTTGGAGGCAGTGCCCTTTTTGTGTGTGCTGCTGGTCCCTGCCTGGGGTTGGCTGGCGAGATCGCGCCTGCTTCGCACTCTCTTTGTGCTGAGCGCGCTGGTTTCGTGCTACGTTCAGGTCTTGGGCGCATATGCGTTTGACTACTCGTGGGAGCAGCACATGCGGAGCGAATACCAGCTCGCG
>CAZLMZ010000311.1:0-2911 GCA_964560475.1 uncultured Anaerolineae bacterium | reverse complement strand
GATGTGGGGCGAGATCGTGCGTCCCTCGTTCGGAGATGAGGATGTGACCGGCTGCTGCCGATGGAAAGGCACGACCAGAATAGGTCTTGCTTGGCCCTGCCGAGTTCGAGTGCGAAAAGGGCCCGACATGACGGAGATGAGGATATGAGGATGAAACGTACGGAACATATACGTATGCTGATCGCTCGACTGTGTAGCCTGGTGGCGATCGGAGTGCTCCTTGGAGCAGGCTCGTCACCGGCACCTTCCGGGGCGGCAGGGGCGATCGTGGTACCGCTCGGAGATACGATCGGAGACTCGAGCCCGGCAGCCTATGATTTCAATGGCGACGGCCGGAAAGAGATCGTGGTCGGTGGGGATCGGGGCAACCTGTTCGTGTTCGCCTACAGCGGTAGTACATGGTCGGTAGTCTGGTCACGACAGACGCGGGATGATCTGAACGCGGCGGGCGCACCGGGGGGCAGTTGCCGGAACAACAGCGTAATCAAGTCTTCCCCCGCGGTGGGCGACCTGAACAAGGACGGCAAAGCTGAGATCGCGGTCTCGGTGGGAGGAATACCGGGTGCGGATCACAACGGTGGGGTGCTGGTGTACAGCTACCAGCAGAGCAATCCCTGGTCCTTTGCCGTGGTCTCGGGCTGGCCCAAGCCACGTCTCGACAAGCTGGGCGCAGCCGGGGGACCGGATGGCTGCTGGGATGGGTTCTGGTCTTCGCCCGCGATGGGGGACATTGACGGTGACGGGCAGCAGGAGGTGGTGGTACTCGGCCTGGACCGCCACATCCACGCCTGGAACTATGACGGAAGTGCTGTGGCAGGCTGGCCGATCTATCGCTACACGGACGAGAGCGACAGCACGGAAGGCACCGACTGCTTGCTGCGTGGTGGCTGGTCCTCGCCGGCACTGGGCGACATCGACGGGGATGGCCTGCCTGAGGTCGTCGTCGGCACGGACAGCCCGCCGTGGTCGTGTCCGGGCAACTGGGAGCAGATCAACTACCGATACGGGACCGTGTGGGCGATCAATGGCGATAGCAGCAACGTGCCGGGCTGGCCGGTGACGACGCAGAACAACGTCAAGTCCTCGCCCGCGATTGGCGACATCGATGGTGATGGGGAGATGGAAATCGTGGCCAGCAGCGCCGACTCGGACGAAGGGGGGAACGGGCGCTATGTGTACGCCTGGAATGCAAATGGCTCACCGGTGCCTGGCTGGCCGAAGGTCTTGCCAGGCGACGTGCAGGCTCCGCCGGCGCTGGGCGACCTGGATGGGGATGGGCGACCCGAGGTGGTCGTCGGCTGCGGAACCGTCACGGATAACTGCGGTCGTCTCTATGCGTGGAGAGGCGACGGCAGTTCCTACAGCGGTCACTACCCGGTCTCGCTCGGCGTAAGCCTTCTCTATGCCCCCGTGCTGGCCGACTATGACGGGGATGGCCGGGTAGAAATCCTGCAGTCAGGCCTAGGATCCCCGTACATTGCCGCTGTCGAGGCCGACGGGAGTGCGGTCAATACAACCTCGTTTGACGATCCCGGCCCGCTGTTCAGTTCTCCACTGGTGGACGACGTGGACGGCGACGGGGCGCTCGAGGTCGTCATCGGGGCGGGTGGCTATCTCTATATCTGGAATGTCTCTGGTACGACAGATGACGCGCTGCCGTGGCCGATGTTCCATCGGGATGCGCAGCGCACAGGCGCGTACCTGCTGTCACCACGGCTCGGGTTCCAGGACGAGATCCGCGTCTACCACCAGGCTGGGAGTGGAAACGTGGCGTACCAGCCGGTCACGATCCGCAACCTGGGCGACGTTCCCTTTGACTGGCAGATCCAGGAGTCGATCTCGCGCCTGGCGGTGAGCCCTTCGCTCAACGGCACGGTGGTCGATGCCTCTACGGTGCAGTTGGAAGTGAACGTGCAGGGCTTGGCGGCAGGGAGCTGGCACAACCTAGGCTCGATCCGGGTCTCTGGGACGTGGAATGGGGGTGCCGTCGCGAACAGCCCCCAGGACGCGACACTCTATGTGTACGTGGGCGACATCGAGCGTGTGTATCTACCGGTCGTGAGCAAGAGTTACCAGCGGTAGAGCGCTGGTCAAGGAGCCAAGCGCTGAACGGTGCTACCTGGAACCATCTGCAGCGCGACCGGCGATGGCACGCTCGTACACGGCTCGCACGCGGTTGGCGATGATCTCCCAGGTATAGTTGGCCAGGACCTTGTGTCGTCCGGCACGTCCCATCTCGGTGCGGCGAGAGGGGTCATCCAGCAGCTCGACGATGGCACCTGCCAGCGCGCCAGCGTCTCCGTAGGGCACTAGTAGCCCGTCGCGGCCCTCGTCGATCACGGAGGAGATGGCACCGCTACGGCATCCGATGACGGGCGTGCCGGACGCCCACGCTTCCAGGAATGCAATGCCAAAGGACTCTTGGCCAGAGGGCAGGACAAAGATGTCGCTGGCGGCGAGCAGGTCGGGCTTGAGCGCCTCTGGGAAATCGTCGAGCAGTGTGACCCGGGCTTGCTGTCGAGGTGGGAGGCGAGCGATGGCTGCCCGGATCTGTTCCGAGTAGGAGGTGCGTGCTCCGGCGAGCAGCAGTTGCGCTTCTGGGTGCGCCTGCCACACGCTCGCCATTGCCTCGACCAGCAGGTCGAAGCGCTTGCGCGGGCTCTGCTTGGCCACGAGCGCAATCAGCGGGTCGTCTCCCCATCCATACTGCTGGCGCACGCTGGGCCCGTCGGCTTGCGCAAAGGCTGCTGCGTCGACACCTACGCCGACGACGGCGATCTTGATCGGGGCGATGCCTCGCCCGATGAGGTAATCGCGCTCGAAAGACGTGTAGGCGATATAGGCATCGGCCTGCCGGATGGCACGGTAGATCATGGGCCGGTCGTAGCCCCAGCGGTCGGGCGCGTGAATG
>CAZLMZ010000310.1:1368-4226 GCA_964560475.1 uncultured Anaerolineae bacterium | reverse complement strand
GCTTCGTAGCCCAGCGCGCGGTAACGTCCCTCGAAGGGACCAACCAGCCCGATCTTGATCACCGGCTTGGTGCTTTTCGGCAGCAGCGCGCAGCCAGCAGGGTGACAGGCACTGACGATAACACACGCCCAGGCCAACGTGAACAGTATCGACGCCCTGTGCCGTATACGGGCCATCACTCGCCCAGGCAAAGGCCCATCGCCACCGCAGTACGTACGCGGTGCCCGTCGAGCGGCACGGTCTTGATCTCGCGGACCGCATCCGCGATCGATACGGCCTCGATCCGGTCGCCGTGCAGGGCGACCATCTGCCCCCACGCGCGCTTGGCCACCAGTCCCGCCGCCTCTGAGCCAAGCCACGTCGCCAGCTTGCGGTCGAACGCGCTCGGCGAGCCGCCGCGCTGCACGTGACCCAGCACCGTAGTACGCACCTCGCGCTCTGTCAGGCACGCGATCTCATCTCCAAGCCAGTTACCGATCCCGCCCAGGCGCTTGGGCGCCAACGGATCGTGCGAGACCTGGTACATCCGCTCCCCGTCGAGCGGGCGCGCGCCCTCGCTGACGACCACGATGCTGAACAGTGCGCCTTCGCGCTCGCGCGCCGCGATCTTGACCAGGACCGCGTCCAGGCGGAACGGGATCTCGGGGATCAGGATCACGTCGGCGCCGCCGGCCAGGCCGGCATCGAGCGCCAGCCATCCCGCCTCGCGTCCCATCACCTCGACGATCATGATCCGGTGGTGGCTTTCGGCCGTGGTATGCAGCTTGTCGATCGCCCCAGTTGCCGTATCCAGCGCCGTATCAAAGCCGAACGTGACGTCGGTCTGGCCGACGTCATTGTCGATCGTCTTGGGCACCCCGACGATGGGGACGCCCATCCCGTAGAAATCGCGTGCGATCGACAGCGAGCCATCGCCTCCGATCACCACGAGCGCGTCCAGGGCCAGCGCCTCGATGCGCGCAATGACCTCGCCCGATACGTCGCGCCTCGCGACGCTGCCTCCGGGCATCTGCGTCCCGTAGGAAAAGGGATTGGCACGGTTCGTCGTGCCGAGGATCGTGCCGCCGCGAGGCAAGATGCCACGCACGTCCTCCAGGCCCAGCCGGCGCGTCCTGTCCTCCAGGATCAAGCCCTCGAAACCATCCTCGATCCCGATCACTTCCCAGCCATACTGCAGGATCGAACGCTTGACCACCGCGCGGATCACGGCGTTGATGCCAGGGCAGTCGCCCCCGCCGGTCAACACGCCGATGCGGCGCAGCGGCCGCTCGCTCACCAGCTCTCTCCCCTCTCCTGGCAAGGCGCTATTCCAGCTCCCAGACTACGACGTTGTCAAAGACGGCCTGTACGCCAGGCCCTCCGTCGTACGAACCTGTCGATACACCGATCCGCCCGCTCTCAAAGGCATCGTCCTCGGTCTGCCCCAGGAAGATACCATTGGCGTAGAAATAGAGGTCGGGCCCCCGGCACACGACCTGCAAGTGGTTGACGCTGTTTGCGCCCTGCAGGATCGCGTCGCTCTCTTCCCAGTCGAGCAGTACGGACCATCCCTCTTCGGTATGCTTGCGGATCTTGAAATAGCCATCGCCGTCGACCACGAACTGGTAATAGTAGCCATCTTCGGGCCGCCGTGCCACGATGCCATAGTCGCCACCCGCCTCCGGGATTGCGACCAGGGCGGCATCCGCCTCGATGTACACGTCCCCGAACGTATCGCCGCTCTCGGGGACGTAGGTTGGGTAGGCCATCCACGCCTCGGCGTTGATCAGCACGCTGAGCTGCTCGTCCTCGTACCACACCTCCGAGTCCTCACCGTCCCAAGTCCGCCACCCGGTTGTCTGATCGCTGAAATCGTCCTGCACCACGATGCGCCCGCCCAGCACGGTGAACGTGCCCTGCGCGAGGAGCTCGTCGGCGACATGGATCTCGAGCGTATATTCTCCTGGAGCCAGGCCCTCGTCGTCGTAGCGCCGCAGCCAGGTCTGTCCTTGTTCACCTCCCTCCAGCGCGAGCGGGTCGCTCGCATCGAGTTCCCCGTTCAGGTAGAAGACGGGCTCGTACTCGGCCACGCCAGCAAACCCCTCGTACGCAAACACGGCATAAACCTCGGTCGTTCCCGGCGGGTAGACGTCTGTTACCCCCCACGCGCTGCCTGCCTCGTCGATCGCGGTGGCAAAGACCAGCGAAGTGACCTGGGGGTCGGCAGGTGGCAGGGGCTGCGTCACCGTCCCCTCCAGCGACAAGCTGTCGGTCATCTGCTGAAACAGAACCTCGCCCTGATCCCAGCGGCTGTTCGCCGCGCCAAAATAAAAGACCTGCCCTACCCCATCCCGGATCGCGAGCAGCACATAGATCTGGATCTCGGCACTGGTTCCGGGCGGCATCGCCTTCATGGCCAGCGCAGCGCTCTCCATCCCGGCGAACTGGGCCGGAACGGATTCGAGCTCGCGCACGTCATAGCCCTCGTAAAAGCCGACCGCCTCCTGGCGCAGCGTCTCCAGGTCAGAGATCCCGGGATGGGTCAGCGACAGGAAAAAGGGGCCGGCCGCGAGATCGTCCATCACCTGCGCGTTCTCGGCCAGGAAGGTATACTCGCCCGGGGTCTCGCCGACCACGACCCACGCGGCAGGATAGGCGATCGCATAGGCGCCATATTCGTCGCGGTAGGCGGTCGTGGGCACGGGCGTAGAGGTGCTCGTCGGCACAGGTGTGGCCGTGGGTACGTTGGTGGACACTGGCAGCGGCGTACTGGTTGTTACGCCCGACGGCGTGGCGACCACAGTCACGACTGCCGTCAGCAGGTCACCGCCGGTCGACGCCAGCCTCGGTTGCAGCCACAAAAAGTAGCCCGCCGCACC
>CAZLMZ010000310.1:0-1268 GCA_964560475.1 uncultured Anaerolineae bacterium | reverse complement strand
GGACACTTGAGCACGTCGAGTCCTCCTGGATGCTACCTGATGTTTTCACGAACCCACTGCAGCGGGTCCACCTGCACGCCTGCGACCCGCATCTCCCAATGCAGGTGCGGGCCCGTCGAGAGGCCCGTGCTGCCGACATAGGCCAGCACATCCCCTCGCCCCACCTGTTGCCCAACCGTTACCGCGATCTGCGAGAGGTGCCAGTATCCGGTCAGCACCCCGCGCCCGTGATCGACGATCACGGCGTTACCACGCACCTGGAGCGGCTCTGCCAGCACCACGCGTCCTGGTGCCGGACAGTACACCGGATCCCCTGCCTCGGCGTCATAGTCGATCCCGCCGTGGTAGCTGGTCGCCGGCCCGCCGTTATAGGAGCGCCGTGTGCCATAGCCGTCGTTGATCTGCGGATCCCCTGCCAGGGGGATGCTGAACGGGCCATCCCACATCCCGGGGAACGAAACCTGCCCCATGACGGTGCGCACGCGCTCACCCTCTGCAGCGACGAGATCGGGATCGAGCAGGCTCTGCCGGTCGCTGGGGATAGTGAGGTACAACACCCTGAAATCTCCCGCCGCTACCTGGATCAGGCTCCGTACCGAGACCGCGCGCTCGCCCTGCTTTGCGACCAGATCGAGCACATAGCTGCCCGGCGAGGCCATGGCGCCGACGCCCAGCAGCGTCCGGTACGTGCCACCCTCGCCGACAAAGGCGAGCGACTGACCGCTGAATGTGCCTGCCAGCTCTGCCTCGCCATCGGTCTCGATCTCGACCTGCACCGTCTGGCCTTGCACGGCGACCGTCGGTATCAGGCGGAGCGAGACAAACGGCGGCGGCAGGTTCGAGTCGCCACCGCTGGTTGGGATCAGCAACTGCTGCCCAACGCGGATCACGTTTGGATTGTCGATCTGGTTCGACTGGGCCAGGGACCACACAGAGATGCCATAGCGGCCGGCGATGCGCGCCAGCGTGTCACCAACCTGCACGACGTACACCGCGCGCCCCGTCGGAGCGACCTCGGCGCCGGTCGATGGGACTTTTAGCACTTGCCCGACGTAGATCAGGTGCGGGTTGGCCAGACGGTTGCGCTCGGCGAGCGCTTGCGTGGTCGTACCATAGCGTCGCGCAATGATCGCCAGCGTATCGCCCGGCTGTACGGCATACTGGACCGTGGCTGCGGCGTCCGCGGCAGGGGGCGCGACCCCAGAAGGCACGATCGTGAGCCGCTGGCCGACAGAGATCTGGTCTGGATCGGCGATCCCGTTGGCGGC
>CAZLMZ010000309.1:0-4241 GCA_964560475.1 uncultured Anaerolineae bacterium | reverse complement strand
TCCGTGATCGAGCAGTCGACCGAGGCTGTGGTGCTCACCGATCTGGATGGTCGCATCACCTACGCTAACCCTGCCTTCGAGCGCACCTCTGGCTACAGTGTGGCAGAAGTGCGTGGAGCGAAACCCAGCATCCTGCAAAGCGGTCGCCACGGGGA
Source organism: uncultured Anaerolineae bacterium (assembly GCA_964560475.1). Lineage (GTDB taxonomy): Bacteria > Chloroflexota > Anaerolineae > JAFGEY01 > JAFGEY01 > BS750m-G44. The sequence goes on along the minus strand of CAZLMZ010000309.1, from coordinate 4,086 downwards.
GGCATTCTACAAGTACATGTGGCATACCATCACCTCGGGACGGGCGTGGAGCGGTCTGCTGGTCAACAGGCGGCAGGACGGCAGTCTGTACCAGGAGGAAGCGACGATCTTCCCGATCAAGGACGAACGGGGAAACACCCTTCACTATGCCGCTGTGAAGCGAGATGTAACCGAGCGCATGCACACGCTCGAGCGGCTCGAACAGCGCACGCTCGAGCTGGCCACGCTCAACGCGCTTGCCGAGGCACTTTCCAGTTCGCTCCAGGTCGAAGACATGCTGGACGAGGCGCTCTCTCGCATCGTCTTTGCCCTTGGCTTTGATGGCGGGTTGATTGCCTTCGCCGGCGACCTCACGGGCGAACTCCAGGTCAAGAGCTACGTGGGTCTTCCCCTCTCGCTCGTCAAAGACCTACAGGAGCACGGCATGCAAGGCATGCCGTGCGATTTCGTCTACCGTGAGCAGCGCCCGCTCCGCGTACAGGACCTTTCTTCTGGCGCGCCCATACCGATGCCAGGGATGGAGGCCCTGGGCCTGAGGGCCTATGCCGGCACGCCGATCCTCCATCAGGGCCGCTGTCTGGGCACGTTGTCTCTCTTTGACCGAGAGCCACATGCTGTCTCTGAAACGGAGGATCGCTTGTTGGTCGCCGTCGGACAGCAGATCGGCGTGGCGGTCGAGCACGCGCGCCTCTTTGAGAGCACGCAGCAGCGCTTGAAGGAGCTCTCCCTGCTTCACGAGGTCGCGCTGGCTGCCGTGTCTGAGGTGAACGTGCACGAAACTCTGCAGCGTGCTGCAGAGGCGTTGGGCACAGCCATGGGAGGCGCGTTCGTGGCACTCGCACTGCTCGACCAATCGACCCAGGAGCTCCATATCCGGGCCAACGGTGGCCGCACGATGGACCATGCGGAGCATCTGGTGCTCCGCGTGGGCGAGGGTATCACCGGCTGGGTGGCGCAGCACGGTGAGCCGCTGCTGGTACCCGACGTGCGTGCTGACCCTCGCTATGTGGCGGGATGGTCAGACACCCTTTCAGAGCTGTGTGTCCCCTTGGCTGCCGAGGGCCGGACCATTGGCGTGCTGAACGTCGAGAGCCCGCGCGCAAACGCCTTCACGCTGGACGACCAGCGCTTGCTGAGTATCCTTGCCAGCAACCTCGTATCGCTGATCGAGCGGGCGCGCCTCTTCGAAGAGGTCAGTGCAGCGAGGGGTGAGCTGGAGGCGCGGGCGCAGGAGCTGTCAGAAGCGAACCGCCGGCTCCAGGAGCTTGACCGCGTCAAGAGCGAGTTCCTGGCGAACATGAGCCACGAACTGCGTACGCCGCTAAACGCCATTCTCGGCTTTGCCCAACTGCTGGAGCGCAGCCCTACCTTTCCCGCAGCACACCGGCAGAGCCTGCACGTGATCAGCGACAGCGGCGAGCATCTGCTCTCCATGATCAACGACATCCTGGACATGTCCAAGATCGAGGCGGGCCGGGTCGTCGTCTCGGAGGACGACTTCGACCTGCATCATATGCTCGACGGCGTCGAGGCTATGATACGTGTGCGGGCCGAGGCCAAAGGTCTGCAGCTCAGGTTCGTGCGGGGAAGCGATGTGCCTCGCTACGTGCGGTCGGATGAACGCAAGCTGCGCCAGGTCCTGATCAACCTGCTCAGCAACGCGGTCAAGTTCACGGAAGAGGGAGAAATCGCAGTGCGTGTGGCGAACGCCAGCACAGAGGACGATAATGCGGGCGAGGCGTACACGGTACACTTTGAAGTAGCGGACACCGGGGTGGGCATCGCGCCGGAGGAGATCGATGCCCTGTTTGAACCATTCACCCAGACCAAGAGTGGGCAGCAGGCGCAGCAGGGCACAGGGCTGGGACTGCCGATCAGCCGCAAGTTCGTGCAGATGCTGGGCGGGGATCTGGCCGTCCGCACCCAGGTCGGTCAGGGCTCCACCTTCTTGTTCGACATCCGAGCCGAGCCGGCGGACCAGGCTGCGGTTGCGACTGAACAGCCTGAGCGCCAGGTCGTTGGCCTGGCACCGGGCCAGCCGCGATACCGTGTGCTGGTCGTCGACGATCGAGCAGAGAACCGCTTGCTGGTTCGACAACTGCTGGACAGTGCTGGGTTCGACGTATGTGAGGCCGCGAATGGGCAGCAAGCGGTCGAGCGGCACCAGGACTGGCAGCCGCACCTGATCTTCATGGACTTGAGGATGCCGGTCATGGATGGCTATGAAGCGACGAAGCGGATCAGGAGCACAGCTCAGGGGCAGGCGACGGCGATCGTGGCCCTCACCGCGAGCGCGTTCGAAGAGGACCGGGCGCTCACGCTCTCCGCCGGCTGCGATGACTATGTGCGAAAGCCGTTCTGCGCGGAAGAGCTCTTTGCGGCCTTGGCCAGGCATCTGGGCGCCGAGTATGTCTATGAGGATGAGCATTCGGACCTGGGGCAAGAGGACGGTGATGCGGCGGGAGACGGTGGGCTATCCCAGGCAGCGGCCTCGGTGCCCGCGGGGTGGAGGGCGGATCTGCGCGATGCTGCCCGCAGGGCTCGTGGGGACCTGATCCTCGATCTGGCCTCACAGGTCAGGGAGGAGCACCCGGCGCTCGCCCAGGCCCTGGCACGCATGGTGAATGCATTTCAGTTCGACAGCATCCTTGCCGTCGTCGCAGGCGAGAAGGAGAGCATCTATGGCGTGGGGTGAAGGTGGCCCATATCTGGGAAACATAGTGATCGTGGACGACACGCTGGCGAACCTGAGCTTGCTGTCTGATATGCTCACCGAGCGCGGCTACCTGGTGCGCTGTGTCCCCAACGGCAAGATGGCGTTGACCGCCATCTCGTCCGAGCTGCCCGACCTCATTCTGCTCGACATCATGATGCCGGGCATGGATGGCTACGAGCTGTGCCGGAAGCTCAAGGCGGATGAACGCACGCGCGATGTGCCGGTCATCTTTATGAGTGCCCTGAGTGAAGTGGCGGACAAGGTCAGGGCCTTCTCAACCGGCGCCGTGGACTATGTCACCAAGCCCTTTCAGGTCGAGGAGGTCCTGGCGCGCGTGGACGCGCACGTCACCCTCAACCTGCTCAAGGAGCGGCTCGAGCAGCAGGTCATCGTGATGGGCAAGGTCAACCGCGCGCTCCAGGAAACAAACAGTGAGCTCGATGCGTTCGCCCACACCGTCGCGCACGACCTCAAGAACCCGCTGGCGAATCTGTTGATGGCCGTCGAGATCCTGCGGCGCTCAGCCGGCACGAATGAGTCGAAGGCATGTCCGAGCGAGGTCCTGACTACGCTCGATACCAGTGCTCGTAAGGCGGTCAACATCGTCGACGAACTGCTGCTTTTGGCCAGCGTCCGGCGAGAGCAGGTGCAGCGCGGGCCGTTGGACATGGGCGAGATCGTCGCTCAGGCGCAGCAGCGGCTGGGATGGATGATCGATGACTATGAGGGCGAGATCAGCGTGCCGGATGCCTGGCCAACGGCGCTCGGCCACGCGTCCTGGGTCGAGGAGATGTGGGTGAACTATTTGAGCAACGGTCTCAAGTACGGGGGGCGCCCGCCGAGGCTGGTCCTGGGTGCTGCAGCGCAGGAGAACGGCATGATCCGGTTCTGGGTGCGCGACAATGGGCCGGGGATCTCTTCAGAGATGCAAAAGACCCTCTTTGCCGAGTTTACGCGGATCGAGCGCACGCGAGCGCAGGGGCACGGCCTCGGATTGTCCATCGTAAAGCGCATTGCGGACAAGCTCGGGGGGGAGGTGGGAGTAGAGAGCACAGAGGGCGAGGGCAGCCTCTTTTACTTTGCTCTGCCGGGCGCCAACGGCCGGGCAAAGCCGCCCGGCGGCTGACGGCCGCACGCATGAACAGGGCCGCCCGGCGAGGACGGCCCCGTTGATCTCGTCTACCTGGAAACGGATCGCTGTTCGATAGCTACCCGCCCCACGGCATGCCGGCGTATTCCTCGAACGCCTTGTCGTGCATCTGCTCGAAAAGACGTTCGTGCCCGCGCTCCCACTCGGCAAGCATCTGTAGTGCCTGCTTGGCCGTCTTGTCCTCGACCTGTCTTGCTGCGCTCTCGTAGAACTCGGCGAA
>CAZLMZ010000308.1:0-4241 GCA_964560475.1 uncultured Anaerolineae bacterium | reverse complement strand
GGGTGCATCAGGATCATGTCCTCCTTGGCGCGGGACATGAACTCGGGATCAACCACATAGTAGTTCTTGAGCTGTTCGTATTGCTCGGGATCCTCGAACCGCTCCTTCTGCACGCGTGTCATATAGAGCACGTCGATCTCGCCGACGATCTCGTCGACGTCGCGCAGCTCGGCAAAATGATGCCCACTGGCCCGCAGCTCGTCCAGGATGTAGCCGGGCATGCGCAGGATGTCGGGCGAGACGAAATAGAACTCGGTCTCGTACAAGGAGAGGAGCCGAGTCAGCGAGTGCACCGTGCGCCCGTACTTGAGGTCGCCCATCATGGCCACCTTGAGCCCGTCCAGGCGCTCCAGGTCATTCTCGATGGTATAGATGTCGAGCAGGGCCTGCGTAGGGTGCTCCCCCGTCCCGTCGCCAGCATTGATCAACGGCTTGTGCGCATAGCGCGCTGCCTCTGCCGCTGCACCGACCTGCGGGTGGCGCAGCACGGTCAGGTCGCAGTAGCTCTCCAGGGTGCGCACCGTGTCGGGGAGCGACTCACCCTTGGTGACCGAGGAATAGTGCACCCCGTTGATCGAGATATTCCGCCCGCCCAGGCGCAGCATCGCCGCCTGGAAGGACGAGCTGGTGCGGGTGCTGGGCTCGTAAAAGAGGTTGGCCAAGATCTTGCCGTCGAGCAGGTTGGCCTTGCCAAAACGCTTGACCAGCGAGCGCATCTCGTCGGCGACGCGGTAGATGTATTGCAGCTTGTCGCGGTCGAACTGCTTGACCGAGAGAATGTGCTGGCCAAAGAACCCGTTGCTGACGTGATCGGCCGGCAGCGGGTGGACCGTGCCATTGACCTCAGATGCTCTCTTTTCTATGACGCTCATCTTGTCTCCTTTGCAGTCGTATCGTCTATTCGTTGCCCGAGTTATACGTGCATCTCTCTTGCGTGACGCCAGCCTACAGCTTGGGGTGCCAGCGGCCGTCGTAGAGCAGGTCGAGGCCACGCAGCGTGACGCGGCGCACGCGGCCGCGCACGCGCATGCCGGCAAAGGGCGTCCAGCCACATTTCGTGTGGAGGGGCGTCTCGCCCAGAACGTAGCTTGCCTCCAGGTCCACCTCTACACCTGCCCCGGGCTGGGCAGGCAGTCCATACACCCGTCGCGGGCCTTTGTATAGCAGCTCGATGGCGCGCTCCAGCGACAAACGGCGCTCGTGGACGGCGCTCAGCACGAGGGGAAGCGTCGTTTCGAGCCCGGGCACACCGGGAGGTGGCTCGGGTCCCTGCTTCTCGGCCAACGTGTGCGGCGCATGGTCGGAGGCGATGCAGTCGATGACGTCGAGGTTGTCCCACAGTGCCTGGCGGTCGGCAGCGGTGCCCAGCGTTGGCCTCATGTCGCCCAGTGGCCCCAGGCGGTGCGCGTCCTGCTCGGTGAGGTAGAGATGGTGTGGCGTGACCTCGCAGGTCACGGGTGTACCTGCTTCTTTCGCACGGCGGATCAGTTCGATCTCGAATGCTCGCGACACGTGACAGCAGTGGACGGGACGATCCAGCAGGCGCGCCAACCCGATCGCGGCGACTATCTGCCAGCCTTCCGCGTGGACAGCGATCACCCCTGGCCAGGCGCGCATGTGGGCGATCGCGTCGCGAACATCGGACAAGAGAAGAGAACCGTGCGTTTGGCCCAGGTAGAGCTTGAGCCCCACCGTGCGATCGGCAAGCGCCACTGCTGTCGTCGCGTTGCTGGCCGTTCCGCCGAGGAACTGGCCCACGTCACAGTGCGCGGAGGACTGGATCTGGGCCAGCTTATGCTCCAGCGTGTCCCGATCGACGATCGGTGGCGTGGTATTGGGCATATCCAGCACCCGCGTAAAGCCGCCTGCGATCGCGGCACGTGTGCCAGTGTCTAGATCTTCCTTGTGCGTCTGGCCTGGCGTTCGCAGATGGACGTGGGCGTCGATCAGACCTGGTAACAGGATCATCGCCCGGCCACCTGGCGCAAAAAAACTCCCCCATCGAGTCGAGTGGGGGAGTGAAAGGCCATGACACGTCGCCGTTCGGCACGTGATCGTCGGAGCTCAATTTGTGTAGGAGATCCTTGGCGCATCCTCTTCTCCGGCGCACCAACAGCCCGCTTGGCACAGAAAACGACACTCCGCAAGGAATGTCGCTCGCCATTGGGCGCTATTTGATGCATCTAGCCAGATGGGACGTATTATAGCACACGCCTCCGGGCGAAGCAAATCGCGTTCGCCCTTTGTCCTCCTGGGCAGACATGCCTGCCGCTCTCTGTCACACTCGCGCCGGATCCTGCCTAGAGTCTATGCATAGATGGCACCAGAGGCACGCGCGAGTGGCGGCACACTACCGAACTTTTGTTCTTCCCAAAGCCGCGTTTTCGTGGTATAATGATCTTGCTTTCGCCTAGTCGCCTTCATTAGTAGGCCTTGTTCCCGCCCGCAGTCGACCCTGTCGTTAGTCCATGTTCTACAGGGTCGGCTTTCTATGTGTCGCGGTTCGATCGGCACGGAAGGAGAAGTGGGGACGTGAAGATCCCGCTCAGGCAGTACTGGGACCTGTTGGTCGATTACCTGCGCCCTCAGTGGCGAATGGCGTTGCTGCTAGCGGTGCTGCTGTTCAGCGGCATCGGCTTGCAGTTGGCCAACCCCCAGATCATGCGCAGCTTTATCGACGCCGCCAAGGCCGGCACCGGCCTGGACACGCTGTGGCGCTCGGCGGTGCTGTTTACCGCCATCGCCCTGACGCAACAAGTCACATCCGTCGTGGCGACCTACATCAGCGAGAACGTGGGCTGGACGGCGACCAACGCCCTACGGGCCGACGTCGCCGAGCACTGCTTGTACCTCGATATGTCCTTCCACAATGCACGCACGCCGGGCGAAATGATCGAGCGCATCGACGGGGATATCACCGCGCTCTCGAACTTTTTCTCACAGTTCGTGATCCAGGTCTTTGGCAACGGGCTCTTGTTGGTCGGCGTGTTGGCCTTGCTGTACCGCGAGGACTGGCGCGTGGGCGTCGCGCTCAACGTCTTTGCCGCCATCGCCCTCGTTGCCCTGTGGCGGACGCGCGATATGGCCGCGCCGCACTGGAAGGCCGAGCGCGAGGCCAGCGCCGAGCAGTTTGGGTTCCTGGAGGAGCGTCTGGCGGGAACGGAGGATATCCGCTCCTCCGGGGCCAAGCCCTACGTGATGCGCCGCTTTCACGAGCTGATGCGCACCTTGATGCAAAAGACGCTCAAAGCAGTGCTCATGTTCAACATCATGATCAACGTGATCGAGGTGCTCTTTGCGATCAGCAACGCCGTTGCCTTTGCCGTGAGCGCCTACCTGTTCTCGCTGGGGCAGTTGACGATCGGCACGGTATACATCATCTTTTACTACAGCAACATGCTGATGATGCCGATCAACCGCATCACCCGCCAGATGCAGAACCTGCAGCAAGCGGGGGCTGGCATCTTGCGCATTCGCGAGCTGCTCGGCATCGAGCCCGATATCGTCGAGAGCGACCGCCCGCGCAGCCTGCCCGACGGCGCGCTGGCGGTCGAGTTCAGCGACGTGACCTTTGGCTACCACGATGCCGAGGCCAAGGCCTCGGAGGAGAAAGCCGCGGAGGAGCAGCAAGCTGCGGAAGCAGAGCGCGCAGCGGACGAGGCTGCAGCGGATGCGGAGAAGGAACTGGTGCTGCAAGAGATCTCTTTCCGGGTGAAACCTGGCAAGGTCCTGGGGCTGCTCGGGCGCACGGGCAGCGGCAAGACGACCATGACACGCCTCATCTTTCGCCTCTATGACCCGGACCATGGAACGATACGCCTGGGTCACAATGGTGCCGCCGTGGATGTCCGCGACGTGGCGTTGGCCGATCTGCGCGAGCGGGTCGGGATGGTAACGCAGAATATCGAGCTGTTCCATGCTACTGTACGCGACAACCTGACCTTCTTTGACGAGACCATCCCCGACGAGCGCATCATGCAGGTGGTCTATGACCTGGGCCTGGGTGAATGGTACGAGTCTCTGCCGGAGGGGCTCGATACCGAGCTCGAGTCGGGGGGCGGAGGACTGTCGGCAGGCGAGCAGCAGTTGTTGGCCTTTACCCGCATCTTTCTCAAGGATCCGAGCCTGGTGATCCTCGACGAGGCTTCCTCGCGCCTCGATCCGGCGACCGAGCACCTGATCGAGCGGGCCGTGGACAAGCTGGTCGCGAATCGGACGGCGATCGTCATCGCGCACCGGCT
>CAZLMZ010000307.1:2703-4243 GCA_964560475.1 uncultured Anaerolineae bacterium | reverse complement strand
CTCATCGCCCACGACGCGACGTGGCCGCGGATGCGCATGTACAGCAGCGAGAAGCTGCTGAGCCAGATCAACGAGATGTTGTACGGCGACAGCTCGCTGCGCAAGTGGCAGGTACGGATGCCCGACATGACCTTTTCCGAGCGACTGATGCTGCACAAGGGGCGACGCGAGATCCACGTGCTGCACGGCGGAGGGCATTCTCCCGCGACGTGCATGGTGCACCTGCCGGAGGAGAACCTGCTCTTTAGCGGCGACGTGCTCTATGCGGGCGTCCATCCCAGCATGTCGCACGCGGTGACGCGGCAGTGGCTTTCGGCGCTGACGGGGCTGCGCAAGATGAGCGTGGAGCGGATCGTGCCCGGGCACGGCGAGGTGTGTGACAGGACGGCGAGCTACCCGCTCTCTGAGTATATTCGAGGCATGCGCGCGGCGGTACGGCGTCACTTTCGGGCGGGCCGCACCAAGTCGGAGACGTCGTCGGCAGTGATCCCGCAGTTCGTGGACGCCTTTCCCTATGCCGATCACCAGCGCGATGCAGTCAAGAGCCGTGTCAAGGGGGGGAGCGACCGGATCTATGACGAGTACCGGGCAGCGGCCCGGGCGCGCGAGGCCGCAGGGGAGGCCGGGCAGGCGTCGAGGCGGCGCAAGAGGAGACGCTAGTGCCCGTGGGGGGTACGCGTACCTCGCCCGATGTGCTGCGGAAAGAGATCCACCACGCAGAGCTGGCTGTCGCCGCGCTGCGCCCGGGCGCGGGTCGGCAGCAGGTGCTGGGGCTGCTACGGCGCCTGGACCTGATCGATGAGGTGATTGCACACTTGGAGGCGCGGCACGTCGACCTACGGGCCGAGCGCGTGCGCATCGAGACGATCCACAACATGATCCTGAGCAGGGGGGCGATCGTGGCTCGCACGCTGGCGGGCGAGTGGGATGCGCGGCGCGCCGAGGTGGAGGCGACCCGGCCGCGCTGGTGGTGGTACCTCGACCAGCGTGTCGCTGCGGATCGCGGCCGGCGGCGAAGGAAGGTGGGGTGGATTGCAGCCGTCACTGTGCTCGCCTTGGGGGGCCTCGTTGCCGTATACCTGCTCTTCCTGCAGCCCGATGAGGAGGTGCGCCGCCAGATCGCGCTGGTCTCGCAGGCAGAGGGCCTGATCGAGGAAGGGGCGTACGCGGAGGCGATGGCCCTGTACCAGCAGGCGGAGGCGGCTGCGCCGGAGGATCCCGATTTGCCGTTGGCCATCGCCGTGCTGCACGAGGCGCTGGGGGAGCCTGCGGCCGCCGCGGAGGCGTATGCGCGCGCAGAAACGCTGTATGGCGACGAGGCGCTCTATTGGGCCTACAGGAGCGGGCGTTACCTGTTTCTGGGCTGGTGGGCAGAGGGCGGATCGGCGGCGCAGGAGGCTGTCGCGCTGGATCCAGAGCTGGCGGTCGCGTACTGTCACCTCGGGGGTGCGTACGAGGCGCAGGGGCAGATCGAGGAGGCAATGGCGGCGGTGCGCCGCTGCAGGGACCTGGCCCGGGCGCACAACCAGGACGAGTTGTA
>CAZLMZ010000307.1:0-2603 GCA_964560475.1 uncultured Anaerolineae bacterium | reverse complement strand
GATGTGGGGGAACTGAAGGGGGAGTTGTGTCTGTCGAGAGCTATGCCCTGATTGGCCTCGGAGTGGTGCTTGCCGGGGTGGTGGGGTGGGTGATCTATTTGCAGGTGCGGTTGGCGCGGCTGGGCCGGCAATACGCGCGCCTGATGCGCGGCGCGGACGGCAAGAACCTGGAAGGGGTGCTGACCCAGCACCTCGACGAGGTGCGCGGCGCACTCGAGTCGGTGGCGGCGCTCGAGATGGAGAGCCGGCGCATGGGGCGGACGCTGGGGCACGCCCTGCAGTGGACGGGCATGGTGCGCTATAACCCGTTCCGCAACACGGGGGGCGATCAGAGTTTCGTGTGGGCAGTCGTCGACGGGCACGGCAGCGGGGTGGTGTTGAGCAGCCTGCACTCGCGCGAGAGCACACGCCTCTATGCCAAGCCGTTGCATAACTGGGAGTCGTCGTATTCACTGACGGAAGAGGAGCAAGAGGCGATCGATCGCGCTGCGCAGCAGCGAGATATGGAGTAGGGTCGCGCGTCAGCGCGGGTACGCGGGCGGGCTCTGAACCAGAGGCAGGATGTGGAACAGACCATCGCGGAGCAACCTAGTGCTTGGAGGGAGTGACATGGTTTTTGGCAGGGACAGAAAGCCCAAGGCGGAACCGAGACCGGCGCCGAAAGGCGCGGTGGAGATCGAGACCGTCATTGGCACGAACACGAGCATAAAGGGCGACCTGCGGAGCAGCGGCGGCGTGCGGATCGAGGGCGATTTCGAGGGTACGATCGACATTGCCGGAAACCTGGTCGTCGGGGAGGCAGCCCAGGTTGTGGCGGATGTCTCGGCGCATAACATCCAGATCCAGGGCACGGCCCAGGGCGACGTGACCGCGCGGCGCCTCGAGATCCTGGATACGGGCAAGCTGTGGGGCAACATTGACGTCGACTCGTTCGTGCTGGACGATGGCGGCTTTTTCCAGGGCCAGAGCAAGATGCAGGGCGACGGCCATCCTCCGCTGCTGGAGGCACCAGGGCACGGAAACGGCAAAGTGCTGGACGGGGAGGTTACGCTTCGCGAAAAGGGCAAGGCTCGCCAGCCGGTGGAGCGTCCGGATGGGGAGGATGGGTCGTAGCGGCACGCGCGGTATTCCGTTCGTGGTAACGGCCTTCAGCCGTTTCGGGCAGCCGGAAAAGCGCTGAAGCGCTCACTACGAACCCTGGCGGTCGCGCGGTTCTGCGGTCGTGCGACGTTCCGTTCGTAGTAACGGCTTCAGCCGTCTCTTGGGCAGCCGGATAAGCGCTAAAGCGCTCCCTACGAGCGGCTGGGCGAGGCGAGGGGCGGCCAGCGTGAACGAGACCCGTCAGTCGGCGGAGGAGGAGGGGTCGTAGCGTCGTGTGCCCTCGCTGCGCTGCGACCGTGGGGACGCCGACTGACGGAGAGACGTCACGCTCATGTAGCCAAAGGCGATCACATAGAGCGTGAGAAAGGGCACCGCTGAAGCGTGCCCGCGGGCGACGGCGGCGTACACGGTGAGCAGGGCATAGAGCGTGAGCGCCACCTCGCCCCATACCAGCCGCCCGGCGGAGAGAGCATAGGGCGATGCCTTCCAGTTACCTGCCTGCCCGCGAAGTTGGAACTTGGGCGTGCGCTGAAAGCTGCCCGGCTTGCCGAGCAAGGTCTCGACCATGGCGACCGTGCTGTTGAGAACCAGGCCGAGGCCGAGGCAGATCAGGGTCGGCAGGCCGCGCAGGCGCTCGCCCCAACGGGGATAGAGCTCACGTTGGCTCAGGGCATAGAGGAGCGGCGGCCCAAGCGTGCCCAGGCTGAGCACGCCAAAGGGCCAGTTGTCCAGCTTTCCATACCAGATCAGGGGCAGGGTGGCGAGCAGGACGACGAGCATCAGCGGGTGGGCGAGATAGTTGCTGAGGTGAATCAAGCCCTGCAGGCGGGCGGACCAGGAGATGGGGGCCCGTGCCAGCGGACCGCCTAGCTTGAGCAGGCACTGCAAGTTTCCCTTGGCCCAGCGGCACTGCTGTTGCTTGAAGGCCAGCAGTTGCGCGGGCAGCTCAGCCGGAGCGGTGACGTGGGCCAAGGTCATGCCGCGCCACCCCTCGAGCTGGGCACGGTACGCCAGGTCGACGTCCTCGGTGAGCTGTTCTGGGTCCCAACCCCCGCAATCCTCTATGCTTTTCTTGCGCCATACTCCACCGGTACCGTTAAAGGTGCTCAGCAGGCCGGCGCGCTCGCGGGCCAGATGCTCGATCGCGAAATGCCCGTCGAGGGCGAGTGCCTGGGCCTGGGTGAGCAGCGAATAGCTGTCGTTAAGGTGGCCCCAGCGGGTCTGGACAAAGGCCAGGCCGGGATCGGCGACCAGGTAGGGAACGGTGCTTCGGACAAAGTCGGCAGAAGGGACAAAATCTGCGTCAAAGATGGCCACATACTCGCCCTGCGCTGTGGCCAGCGCCGCGTTCAGCGCGCCGGCCTTGAAGCCAGCCCGGTCATCGCGACGCAGGTGCACGATGTCGATGCCCCGGCGCCGGTGATGCGCCACCCGCTCGCGGGCCAGCGCGACCGTGTCGTCGGTCGAATCGTCGAGCACCTGGATCTGCAGCCGGTCGCGCG
>CAZLMZ010000306.1:0-4246 GCA_964560475.1 uncultured Anaerolineae bacterium | reverse complement strand
ACGCGGCGTTCTACGATGGGTTGGAGGCGGTCGTGCGCGGCATACAGGCCTGGATCCGCACCAACGCAGAGGCGGCGCGGCGTATGGCCGGCGAGGAGCCGCGACCTGACGTGCGCCGGAACCTGATCACGATGGCCGAGATGAACGAGCGTCTGACCGCAGCGCCACCGCGCACGTTCCGCGAGGCGTGCCAGTGGATCGGCTGGTACGACATGGCAGCGCGGATGTACAACGGGAGTGGGTCGCTCGGGCGGCTCGACGTGCTGCTGCAGCCGTATTACGAGCGTGACGTGGCTGCGAGCATCCTGGACGAGGAAGGGGCGATCTTTATCCTGGCATGCCTGCTGCTGATGGACACAGCGTACATCCAGCTTGGCGGGCCTGACGCTGAGGGGAACGATGCGACGAACGAGGTATCGTACCTGGCGTTGGAGGCAGCACACCGGCTGCGGGTCCCGGCCAACGTCGGCGTCTGCGTCGGCGACCTCGTCGACCCGGGCCTGATGCGACGGGGTGTCGAGGTGATGCTGGCGGACAGGACGGGCATCCCCAAGTTCCTGGGGATCGACAACGTGGTGGAAGGGTTCAGCCGGAACGGCTATTCGTTGGCGCTGGCACGCGAGCGCGCCTATTCGGGGTGTCATTGGTTCGCCCTCCCTGGGCGCGAGTACACGCTCAACGACTGCGTCAAGGTGAACTTTGGGGCCGTGTTCGAGGCGGCCTGGGGAGAGATGTTCGACGCGTCGGACGAGCTGCCCAGCGTGGCCCGCCTGTGGGCGCTCTTTCAGGGACACATGCGCCGTGCGATCGAGGTGCTGGCTGAAGGCCTGGACTTTCACATGGCGCACATGCACGAGGTGCGCCCCGAGCTAGTGCTCGATCTGCTGTGTCACGGGACGATCGAGCGCGGGCTCGATGCCTCGCACGGCGGCGTCGACTATGTGAACCTGTGCGTCGATGGCGCGGCGCTGGCGACGGTGGCCGACTCGTTCGCGGCGCTGGAGCAGCGAGTCGAGCGCGAGGGACGCGTGACGTGGGAGGAGATCAAGCAGCATATCGACCAGGACTGGGCCGGTCGGGAGGGCGAGCGCGTGCGGCTGATGATGAAGGGTATCGCGCGCTATGGCAGCGGCGGCTCGCTGGGCGACGCGTACGCGGTGCGTATCACGCAGTTGTTCACCGACCTGGTGAAGGAAAAGCCGACGCCGGCTGGCTACAACATGATTCCGGGGCTCTTTTCGTGGGCCAACACGATCCCGATGGGCCAGGGGCTCAAGGCGACGCCGAACGGCCGGCACGCCGGAGCTCCGATCTCGCATGGGGCCAACCCCGACCCGGGCTACCGCCGCGATGGCGCGCCGACGGCAATGGCAGTGGCCATCGCCGCGGTGCAGCCGGGGTGGGGCAACTCAGCGCCGATGCAGATCGAGGTCGACCCGGGCCTGCCGCGCGAAGAGGACGCGGTTGACCACATCGTGGACCTGATCCGGGCGCACATGGAGCTGGGTGGCACGCAGATCAACATGAACGTGATGGACGCCGACCAGGTGCTGGAGGCGCACAAAGACCCAGACAAGTACCCTGACCTGGTCGTGCGTGTGACCGGATTCAGCGCCTACTTTGCCAGCCTGTCTCCCGAGTTTCGGCAGTTGGTGGTGGATCGGATCATTGCCGAACGCTAAAGGCTGCAGAGGGAGCGCGCCGTGATGGATGCCAGGATCAAGGTGGCGGTCGTGGGGGCGGGGATGATCGCCAATGCGGGGCAGATTCCCGCGTGGCAGGACGTGGACGAGGCCGAGATCGTGGGCGTGTACAACCACCACCTCGGTCGGGCCCGGGATACGGCCGCTCGATATGGCATCGCAGGCGTGTATGACGACCTCGCGCGCATGCTTGACGAGCTGCAGCCTAATCTCGTGGTAGTGTGCACGCCCAACGTTTCTCACCGACAGTACACGATCGAGGCGCTGCAGGCCGGGGCGCACGTGTTGTGCGAAAAGCCGGTGGCCGCCAGTTATGAGGATGCTGTAGCCATGTACGACGCTGCAGAGACGGCGGAGCGCATGCTGTATGTAGGCCAGACGGGACGCTTCTCGGGGGCGGTCATGGCGGCCAAGGCGCTGGTCGATGCGGGTGAGCTGGGTGAGGTATACTATGCCGAGACCGCCTCGCTGCGGCGGCGCGGGGTACCTACCTGGGGCAGGTTCCACGTGCGCTCCGCTTCGGGTGGCGGGCCGCTGCTCGATATTGGCGTGCACGCGCTCGACGCGCTGCTGTGGATCATTGGCAACCCTCGCGTCGTCGCGGCCAGCGGGGCGACCTATACCAAGCTGGCTGACCAGGAAGAGGGGCTGGTGACTTCGCTCGCCGAAAGCGGTGCCCCGGTGGGGGTGCACGACCCGAGGCCCTACGATCCCAAGGAGTTCGATGTGGAGGACCTGGCTGCCGGGATGCTGCGGCTCGAGAACGGGGCGACGATCGGGATCAAGGCTAGCTGGGCAGCGAACGTACCTGATGGGACGGGTGAGACGCTGGTACTGGGCACGAGGGGCGGGCTGCGCCTCCACCCACTGACCCTGATCCGGAACCTGGCGGGTTACCAGGTCGACGTTACCCCCAAGGTCCCACCTGCCCCAGACATTCCCTTCTACGGGCATTGGCGGCAGGCGGCGCACGTGGCGCGCGTGCTGCAGGGCCAGGAGCCGCCCCTGGTGATGCGAGACCAAGTGCTGAACGTGATGCGTGCCCTCGATGGCCTGTACCGCTCGGCCGAGCGAGGGCACGAGGTACGGCTGGACTGACAGGACGACCGAGCATCCGCCCTCGAGGGCGAGGAGGAAGGCGATGGCACGGACTTACCGGCTTGGGATCATCGGCTTTGGCCACATGCACGTCAACAATGTCGCGCAGCTCTACGATGCACACTCGCAGGTCGAGTGGGTTGCGTGCGCCGACACGGTCCCGCTCGTTCCAGAGCAGCGCGCGGCGCCCTATACACGGGCATGGAACCAGGACAACCTGGTGGAAAAGCTCGACATCCCGCGTGTGTACGAGGACTATGGCGAGATGCTGGAGGACGAGGTATTCGACCTGATGATCGTCACCTGCGAGAACGCACAGCACGCCGATGTCGTCGAGGCGTGCGCGATGGCAGGGGTGCACGTGTGCGTAGAAAAACCGATGGCGGACTCGCTATCGAGCGCGCTGCGCATGGCGTGTGCCTGTCGCGCCGCCCGGACGACGCTCGCCGTCAACTGGCCGCTGACCTGGTCCCCAGCGGCGCGGACCTGCAAGGGCCTGATCGACCAGGGCGTCATTGGGCGAGTGCTGGAGGTCAAGTGGCGCTCGGGACACCAGGGACCGCTAGGGCGCGGCGTGGGACACGCGGGAGTGGATGAGGTTGCTGAGGCCATGAGCGGTGCGGAGCGGGGGGCGACGTGGTGGCACCAGGAGATGGCCGGCGGTGGGGCCATGCGCGACTATTGCTGCTATGGTGCGATGGTCTCGCGCTGGTACATCGGTGAACCCGCAGTTGCTGCGCTCGGCATGCGGGCTAACCTGGACAGCAAGTGGGGGGATACAGACGACAATGGCGCGATGCTGGTGCGTTTCCCGGACGCGATGGCGCTGCTGGAGGGTTCGTGGACGACGATCCATCACGGCGTTCCAACGGGACCGATCGTCTATGGCACGACCGGCACCCTGGTGGTGGACCAGCAGAACGGGGAACCGGTCGTACGTCTGGAGCAAGGCGGCGGCGAGACGACGATCTATCCCGCTGAAGCGCTCCCAGAGGGGCGTAGCACCATCTCCGAGGAGTACATTCACCATCTCGATACGGGGGAAGCACTGCATCCCACGCTGCAGATGGACAACAACCTGGAGTACATGGCTATCCTCGATGCGGGCCTGCGCTCGACGGCGAGTGGCCAGCTTGCGTTCGTCGACAGCGCTGTCTGGCAGATGGGCTAGGCCACTCCTGGCGGGCTGGGCCAGCCGGAGCGGCCTCCAATGCTCCTCTGATCCTGCTCTAATGTTCGTCTAATGATGTTCTGCTATACTTACATAGGTTGCGACTGTCGCGCTTGGCACACCGCGCATTGAGGGGGTCAGCGGTGGGCCAGGCGTGACCGCCGCGGTCCTGGAGATAGGGAACACGAGAGCAAAGGTGATGCCACTATGCCCATCTATGTCTATGAATGTGATCGCTGTGGCCTGCGGTTCGAGCGGCGCCAGTCGATGACGG
>CAZLMZ010000305.1:0-4249 GCA_964560475.1 uncultured Anaerolineae bacterium | reverse complement strand
GCCCCCACCACAACTGGCGGCTGATGCACCAGTCGCGGATGTTCTCCATCCAGTTATAGTAGACCTTCTCAAAGCGTTCGGGCACGATGTGGATGCGCCCGTCGCGCACGGCCTCGATGGCTGGCTCGGCAAGCGGCTTCACCTTGACGAACCACTGCGTGGAGATGAGTGGCTCGACGATCGTGTCACAGCGCTGGCAGTGACCGATAGCGTGCGTGTGCGGCTCGATCTTGACCAGGGTCCCGGTCCGTTCCAGATCCTCCACGATCCGTGCCCGGCATTCGAAACGATCCAGGCCGGCATAAGGACCTGCGTTCTCGTTCATCTTGCCCTGCTCGGTCAGTACGTTGATCTCGTCCAGGTTGTGCCGCTTGCCGATCTCATAGTCGGTCGGGTCGTGCGCTGGCGTGACCTTGACCGCACCGGTGCCAAACTCGCGATCGACCGCCTCGTCGGCAATGATCGGGATCGTCCGCTCGACGCCGGGCAGGACGACCTTGAGCCCCACCATCTCTCGGAAGCGCTCGTCGTCCGGGTGGACGGCGACGGCGGTATCGCCGAGCAGCGTCTCGGGACGGGTGGTGGCGACGGTGATGAACTCGGCAGCGCCCTCGCACCAGCCGGGGTCGGGCCACGGCGCCTGCGGGCCGCTCCAGCCCTCGTCGATCACCGGGTAGCGGAGGTACCACAGCTTGGATTGCTCTTCCTCGTGCTCGACCTCCAGGTCCGAGATCGCCGTCTCGCAGCGCGGGCACCAGTTGACCAGGTAGGATCCGCGGTAGATCAGCCCCTTGTCATAGAGGCGCACGAACGCGGTGCGCACGGCACGGCTCAGCCCCTCGTCGAGGGTAAAGCGTTCGCGCGACCAGTCACAGCTAACGCCCAGGCGGCGATGCTGGTTGTCGATGCGGTTGAGATAGAACTCTTTCCACTCCCAGACGCGCTCGACAAACTTTTCCCGGCCCAGCTCCTGGCGCGTCAGGCCCTCTTTGTCCAGTTCGCGCTCCACCACGTTCTGGGTGGCGATCCCGGCGTGGTCCGCGCCTGGCACCCACAGCGTCGGATCGCCGGCCATGCGGTGGTAGCGGATCATGATATCCTCGAGCGTGGCCGTGATCGCGTGTCCCAGGTGCAACTGGCCGGTCACGTTGGGTGGCGGCATGGAGATGACAAAAGGCTCTCGCCAGGGGTTGACCTTTGGCTTGAAATAGCCCTTGTCCTCCCACCAGCTATAGATGCGGTTCTCGACCTGCGTTGGATCATAGTTCTTGGGTAGAGAGATCGGTTCGTCGGACATTGTTTGCGCTCCTCTCGCAAGCTTCGGCGCTGCCCGCAGTCTCGCGGCGTGTGTAGCACCAAAAAACCCCCTCATCACCAAGGACGAGAGGGGGTTATCTCACGTGGTACCACCTTGTTTCCGCGCACAGCGCGCTGCGCACAGCACTCGACGACGATAACGGGTCGTACCGGGAGGGGTTAGCGGGCCTGCCGTTCACCCCTCCGACTCACAGGCGACCTTCAGCGCGCTCGATGCGAGGTGGACTTGCAGCCTATGGATCCACCCTCTCTGGCGCAGAGCCGCGCCTACTCTTCCTGATCGCAGTCATTCTCGTATTGTACGAACGATTATACCTGATCTGGCATGGCATGTCAAAGAAACTGGAATGGGTCCTAACCGCCGAGGTGGTGTATAATTCGTGTATGGATACCCTATCAAGAGAAGGAGATGCACGTGACCGAAGCTAGCATGCCCTCTCATCACGGACCGGCAGCCGAGGATGCTTCCCGCACCTATCCAAACGAGACGATCCGGTTGCTCTACGAACGGGCCAGTTGTCGCAGCTTTACCGACGCGCCCGTCCCGCCAGAGGTGCTGGAGACGATCCTCGATGCGGGCTTGCACGCGCCCAGTGGTGGCAACCTGCAGCCCTTTTCGATCATCCAGATCGACGATCAGGAGAATCGCCAGGCACTCGCCAAAAAGTGCGAGCAGTCCTTTATCGGCCGGGCGCCCGTGTTGCTGCTCTTTTGCCTCGACCTGCACCGCCTGCGGCGCTGGGCAGAGCTGCAGGCCGCCCCCTTTAGCGCAGATCATTCCTTCCGCCACTTCTGGATCGCGTTCCAGGACACGATCATCTGTGCGCAGAATACCTGCACGGCGGCGGACGCGCTTGGATTGGGCTCGGTGTACATCGGTACCGTGCTCGAGTTCTTTGCCGAGCTGCGCGAGATGCTCTCCCTGCCAGAGGGCGTGTTCCCGGTCGTCTTGTTGTGCATGGGCTATCCCCGCCATGCGGCCAAGCCACGGCGCAAGCTGGGCACCGGCGTGGTCGTGCACAAGGACACATACCACGAACTGGATGACGAGGCACTGCTGCAGGCGTACGAGGACAAATATCCCGAGTACAGGGTCGAGATCACAGAGGGACGCCTGGAGGCGATCGCCGGCGTGTGCCGGCGCGTTCACGGCGAGACGTACGCGAAGCGCTCCCTGGCACGCATCCGCGAGGCAGGCTATATCAACGCCGTGCAGCGCTACTTTGGGCTGCACTATACTGCCGACGCGATGGCGCAAGGGAACGAGGCCTTTTTGCAGGCGTTCAAGAAGGCTGGGCTCGGGTGTTTCGAGGCCTTTGCGCCCGCCGAAGAGGGGGAATAGGTCGATTTCCCTGGATCCGAAAGCGTTTTCATGGTATATTTCCGCTACCGTTGAGCTCGGCAAGGAGTCTCTTGTGTCCCAACCCAACATCCTGCTGATCACGACCGACCAACATCATTATCGCGCCCTGGGCACGAACGATCACAAGATCCGGACGCCGAACATCGACCGGCTGGCAAGTGAGGGGGTGCAGTTTGATCGCGCGTACTGCAACAACCCGGTCTGCTCGCCCTCTCGCTCGACGATCATCACTGGCCTCTACCCGGCCTGGCACGGCTGCTGGACGATCGGGGTCAAGCTTCCCGAGGATGTACCGACCGTAGGCGAACTCTTTCAGGCGCACGGCTATCACTCGATCCTGGTGGGCAAGGCACACTTTCAGCCGCTGGCCTCCGAACCAGGCAGCGAGTCGATCGAGTGCCAGCCGATCCTGCGCGACCTCGATTTCTGGCGCGCTTTTCACGGCCCGTGGTATGGTTTTGACCACGTCGAGACAGGGCGTATGCACGCGCACGAATCGCACGCCGGGCAGCACTATGCGCTGTGGATGGAGGAAAAGGGCTTGACCGGGTGGCGAGACTATTTTCAAGAGTGGCCTCCCGATCCCGAGGACAAGTACCGTGGCTCACAGTACACGCGCGGCATGATGGCGTGGGACATTCCCGAGCCCTACCACCACACGCATTGGGTCGGCGAGCGCACGGTGGCGAACATCGAGCGCTCGCTGGCCAAAGGCCGCCCCTTTTTCCTGTGGTCGAGCTTCTTTGACCCGCATCCGCCATATGCCATCCCCGAGCCATGGGCGAGCATGTACGATCCGGCAGAGATGGAGCCGGGCAAGTACGTGCCCGGCGAGCTGCAGGACATGCCGCCGCAATATGGCAAGACGCAGGAAAAAGCGCCCGACTATTCGGCATACTATGAAGAGGGCGGCAAGGGCCTGCACGGCTTTCACTCGCACCTCCACACAGAGGAGCAGATCCGCCACAGCATCGCCTGCTACTATGGGATGATCAGCATGATCGACCAGGAGGTGGGCCGCATCCTCGATGCGCTGGATCGCCTGGGGATCGCTGAGAATACGCTGGTCCTGTTCAGTACCGACCACGGTCACTACCTCGGGCAGCACGGGCTGATCGCCAAGGGCGCGTTTCACTATGAGGATATGCTGCGCATCCCCATGATCGTACGCTACCCGGGCGTCGTCCCGGCGGGGATGCGATCGGATGCGCTGCAGTGCCAGGTCGACTGGCCGGTGACCTTTTTGTCGGCGGCAGGGATCAAGGTGCCGGGGCTGATGCAGGGCCTGAACCAGCTCGACGTGTGGGCCGGCGACCGATCTGCTGCCCGCGAGTGGGTGCTGGTTGAGAACCGGCACAACCCGACCACGGTGCACCTGCGCACGCTGGTCACTGACCGATGCAAGATCACGGTCTATCGCGACGCGCCGTATGGCGAGCTTTTTGACCTGGAGGCCGATCCCGGCGAACTGCACAACTGCTGGGACGATCCGGCGTACGCGGAGGTCAAGGCGCGGCTGCTGCTGCAGTTCGTCCAGGCCGAGATCCAGCGCGAGCCGACGCGGATGCC
>CAZLMZ010000304.1:3048-4250 GCA_964560475.1 uncultured Anaerolineae bacterium | reverse complement strand
TATGCGCGCCAGGTGGTGGTGGCGTGGGCCACGCACGTGCTGGAAGAAGGAAAGGTCGCTTTCTACAGCCACGAGGTGGGCAACGCCGCCTCGGAGGCACTGGCACACAGCCTTGACGTTGTCCAGTATGCCGCGGTGACGACATATGGCAGCAATGCATCGCTCGGCTAGCTGACGGGCACGCTGCGAGCCGTCGTGCAGCTCGCTTGGTGCCGCACAAGGGAGCCTCGATGAACAGCACAGCGATCAGAACTGAGCATAGAGGCCGCAAGATCCTCCTGCGGCTCATTGGGGCTGGTCTGCTCCTGGCAGGCCTTTTTGCCGCTTTCCTGGGGCCGATCGAGATGGTTTGCTTTACCTTCTTTAGCGAGGGCGGCCGGTTTGCTTACGAGGGTTTCGGGTTCGGCTCTTTCATGTTCGGCAACCTCGCCGCGCAGATCATGGGGTACTATATGATCGGCGCACTGCTCATTCCGATCGGCTATGGCACGCTCACGCTGCAGCGCTGGGCACGCCACCTGACGCTCGCCGCACTCCGGTTCTGGGTTGTCGCCGGCCTGCCGCTGATCCTGGCCTTTACCTTTGTGCTCATCTCGTCAAAGGACGTCACTCCGCCCTTGGTCATCGTCGTTGGCGTGCTGCTTGCCGCCTCCTATCTGCTGCTGCCCGGGCTGGGCACCCGGTTCTACGACAGCCCGGGTACGAGAGAGAGCTTCCGGGAGAGAGAGACCAGCGGAACCTGGATCGAGACGATCCCGGTCCCGGCACTGGCGTTGGGATACGTGTTTGCGTTCTACCTGCTCATCCTGCACGCGCACATCTATTTCAACGGCATGTTTCCGCTCTTTGGGACCTGGCTGTCCGGCCTGCCGGGGATCGTGGCGATCGACATCGCAATCTGCTCGCTGGCGGTCTTGCTGTGGGGCACGCTGCGGAGAAGCGCGTGGGGATGGTGGGGCGGGCTGGCCTATTTCAGCCTGATGGCCCTCTCGTACGTCCTCACGCTGCTCTCCTCCACCTGGCAGGGGATCCTGTCTACAGCAGATTTTCCACCTCTTGAGGTCGAGATCCTGCAAGGCATCCCTGCACAAGGCTACCACCTTGCCATGCTGGTGGGCGTCCCCTTTGCGCTGACCATCTGGCTGATCGTTCGTGCCAGGCCCTGCTTTGAGCGGCAGGATGGACGGTGAATCCAGGAGATA
>CAZLMZ010000304.1:0-2948 GCA_964560475.1 uncultured Anaerolineae bacterium | reverse complement strand
GGGAAGCTGGTCGGCCTCTACCTCTATGGGTCGCTGGTCACAGGCGATTTTGACCCGGGCGTCAGCGATCTCGATCTGCTCGCTGCTACGGCGAGTGAGATCGACGACGAGGCGTTCGACAGCCTGCAGAAGATGCACCTCGATTTCGCCACCAACCATCCAGTATGGGAGAATCGGGTCGAGATCGCGTACCTGTCCGTGGATGGGCTGCGCACGTTCCGGACGCAAGAGAGCGTGATGGCGGTCATCAGCCCGGGCGAACCGTTTCACCACAAGGCAGCAGGCAAAGAGTGGACGATCAACTGGTGGCTGGTTCGTGAGCGCGGCGTCACGCTCTATGGCCCCGACCCGAGGGCCTTGATCAAGCCGATCTCACGGCAGGAATTCCTCGACACGGTACGCGAGCATGCCCAACAGTGGCGCGAGTGGGTGAAGGCATCGCGCTCGCGGAAAGGCCAGGCCTACGCCAGGTTGACGCTATGCCGCGCGCTGTATGCGGCGGTCCACGGCGAGCAGCCCTCAAAGCGACAGGCCGCACGGTGGGCGAAGGACCGTTTCCCTGAGCGGGCCAGGCTGATCGAGGAGGCGCTGGAATGGCGCGAGGCTCAGAACGACAGCGAGGTGGACCGCGAAGCAACCTATCCTGAAACGGAGCGTTTCGTTCGCTTCATGATCGACCAGGTGGAGGCCGTCCTGGGCTAAAAGTCGCGCACCGATCCGTCGAGCGCGTCGAGGCGGGGCTGCATGCGCGGCGTGAAGGCCTTGGAGCGGGCCAGATCCTCGTCGAACTCGATCCCCAGCCCTGGGCCCTCCAGCGGCAACGCATATCCGTCGACTACCTTCGGGTAGGGCCGCACCACGTCGGTCTCGCCTGAACCGTTCACCCACGGCGCCTCGATCATGGCCACGTTGGGAATGGCCAGCGCGGCGTGCAGGGTCGCCGCCGTGCCCAGCGGGCCGGCGTTGTTGTGCGGGATCAGCTCCATATAGTAGGTCTCGCCCATGGCCGCGATCTTGACCATCTCGCTGATCCCGCCGCAGTGGCAGACGTCCGGTCGCAAGTAGTTCACGTACTGATTGACAATCGCCTCGCGGAAATCCCACTTGTCGTGGTAGCGTTCGCCGATCGCGAGCGGCAGGCCGGTGTGGGCGCGCAAGAGGGCCAGGGCCTGCGGGTTCTCGTGCCGCACCGGGTCCTCGAGCATGAAGGGGCGATAGGGCGCGACACGCCGCGCCAGCTCGATCGCCCACTCGGGATCGTAGCGCCCGTGACACTCGAGGATAATGTCTACCTCGTCGCCCACGGCCTCGCGGATCGCCGCCATATATGCCACCTGCTGCTCGACGGCCAGGCGATGGTCGTGCAGGTCCACGTCGTCGTAGGTGTGAAAGCCGCGGAAGCGGATTGCCGTGATCCCCCTGGCGGCGCGCTCGCGCGCCTGGGCCGCGATCTCTTCCGCGCTGCGCCCGGTGACGTGGCCATAGAGGCGCACCTTCTCGCGAGCCAGCCCGCCCAACAACTGGTAGACGGGCACGCCGTGGGCCTTGCCCTTGATGTCCCACAGTGCCATGTCGATCGCGGCGAGCGCAGCGCCGGTAGCAGGCCCGCCCCGGTAAAAGCGGCGGCGGTAGCAGGCCTGCCACAGGTAGGCGATGCGCTCCGGGTCCTCGCCGATCAGGTAAGGAGTCAGGTCCTGCAGCGCGCCCAGCGAGGTATGGGGTAGAAAATGATTGGTCGCCTCGCCATAGCCGGCGATCCCGGCATCGGTCTCGACCTTGAGAAAGACGGCGCTGCTGCGCACGTCGCTAGTCAGGAAATGCTCGACGCCCGTGATCTTCATGCTGTCCCCTACCACTGCCTGCTGTCGGGCACCTCGATCCAGCGGCCGCCTTTGAGGATCGACTGCTGGCTGACCAGGCCGGGCAACGTCATGTCCATCGCCTCGTGGATCCCGATCGGGCATGGCCGCTCCCCCCGTATCGCCGCCACGAAATCCAGCACCTCGTAATAGTCGCCCCCACCGTGGCCTGCCTGGCGGGCCATGGCCTCACCCTCCCGCCAGTATTCGGGCAGGAACTCGTCCGCCAGATCCTCCAGGTCCATCCAATCGCCCTCATCCCCGCAGCGGTCCCGCAGCCAGATGCGGTTCCGGTCGCCGGGCGCGCGCGCCGATTCGTAGCAGCCGTCCGTGCCCTGGATCTGGTGTGCGTTCATGGCGTGGGGGCGACTGGAGATGAGGTCGACCCGGATCTTGGCCAGGCCGCCGCGCGCCATGCGGCACAGCATAACACACGCGTCCTCGTTGACATAGCGCTGGCCGCGCGGATCGAGGTAGTGATGGCCCGACCCGGCGCAGCTCACCGAGACGACGCGGTCGCCGGCCATCCACTGCAGAATGGGCCCCAGGCTGTGAGTGGGATAGGTGACGCCGTCGATCCCGGTCTGCCACTTGAGCCGCCAGGTAGTGCGCTCGGCCAGGTCGCGGATGTTGTGCAGGTACTCGCCCTCGGCATAGTAGGGCGTGCCGAACAGGCCCTGCTCGACGATCGTGCGCACGATCACGTTGGCGCGGATGTAGGTATAGTTCTCGGCCATCATATAGACGCGGTCAATGCGCGCACAGGTCTCGACCAGGTCACGGCACTCGTCGATCGAGACCCCGGCCGGCACCTCGCACAGCACGTGCAGGCCGCGCTCGAGCGCGGCGATGCTCTGTGGCACGTGGAGGGGCATCGGCGTGCCGACGATCACCGCGTCCAGATCGGAGCGGGACAGCATCTCTTCATAGTCGGTGAAGGCCTCTACCGCGCCCAGCCGCGCCGCGGCCTCGGGCAGCGCCTCGGCATTGGTGTCGCAGGCGGCGTGAATGCGGACGCCCTCCACCGCCTCGCAGGCCAGGCGAAAGCTGGCCCCTCTCCCGCACGCGCCGACGATGCCGACGTTCAGC
>CAZLMZ010000303.1:0-4270 GCA_964560475.1 uncultured Anaerolineae bacterium | reverse complement strand
GCCGATCGTGGCTTCCGTCGACGTGACCAATACCGGCGATCGGCCTGGCAGGGAGGTCGTCCAGCTCTACGTCGCGGACCCCGAATCGACCCTGCGCAAGCCGCCCAAGGAGCTGAAAGGATTCCGCAAGGTCGCCGTCGAGCCGGGCAAGACCGTGACCGTCGAGATCCCCATCGACGCCCGGTCCCTGGCGCACTATGACCCAGCGCTCGCCCACTGGTGCGTCGAGCCCGGGGCATTCCAGGTGCTCGTCGGCACCTCGTCGGCGGACCTGCCCCTTGCGGCGACGTTCGAGGCCGTCGGTCCAAACCCCTATGCCTATGGGCCACGCACAGCCATCGGCAAACTCCTGGCCGATCCTCGGGCGCTGGCGGTCTTGTACAAGTACTTCCCGGCCGGGACAATGTCCCCGGCAGCGGTCCATCTGCTCAATGAATTCATGCCCGATCTGGCCCTTGCCGCCATCCTCGACCGCTGGGCGACGATGGGACCTGGGATGGAACCCGAGCAGGTGGCACAGCTCCGGACGCGCCTGTACGCCGAGCTGGGCGAGATCGAGGTCTAGGGCGCCGCAGCGAACGGGTCTGGGAAGCCGGGCGACGACAAGCCCGGCTTCCTCTATACTGCCGGCATCCCTACCACGCAGGATCAGCCGTCTCGTGGGTAAAGGGCCCACATCCGTGCCAGCTCGTCGTCCGCGCAGCGGATCTCGGTGTACTGGCTGGCTTCACCATCCTTGACAACGCGCACGCCAGCACCCTCCGTCACTCGACCCACGAAGGCAAAGGGCATCCCCTCTAGAGCGACCCTCTTGTGACCAGCACACGGTCGCCTGCCTTGGCTCTGCCAGTCCCCACTGGCGCACGCCCCGACGCTATCGCCAGTGCAGTGGCGGCGACCAACGGCCGGGGTCTCCTCGCCTATGGCGCCGACCACAGCAAAGGCGACGCCGAACGGCTTGACGTACTGGCTCCCCATCTTGCCCGGTGCAGCGAGCAGCATCATTTCCTCTTTATGCTGCATGTGGCTCAGGAGGTCCTTCGTCCGCTTGGGCGTGACCGGCGCAGCGCCTAGCTCCAGTGCTTTCGTGTACATCCCTCCATCGGTTCCTTTCAGCCCGACGCTGCCCCCCATCCCTGCCAGCGGGTTCACGATCAGACCTATCGTACGCTTCATGCCCTCTCATCCTTTCCACACCCAAGGGCTCCCAAGCTAAGGACGCGCCAGCTGCGCGCCGCACTTGGGGCATGTGTGCCGGTAGCAAGAGGGCCCGGCTGCGTACTTGAACCACACACCACAGGTAGGACAGACACAATATCCGCCCGGTCCGATAGGCTCGGTGTCTTCCTTGCGTCGCGGCCGGTCGCTATCTCCACGATCGGTATCCACCTCCTGTCCGTCACGCTCATGATCTCTGGACATCTCACTCACTTCCTTTCAGTATCCGCGCTGGGCTCGACTCATTCCGGCACGGGGGTCCTTTGCATCACCTTTTCTGGCGATAGGTGGTGCGCCCCGACGGCCCATCGGTTCACGCCCTGTCTGGCTGTCGATCTATGGCCAGCGCCTGAGATAGAGCTGCTCGACATACCGGTCCAGAAAGTCTTTGTCCTCGGAGAGCTTGACGTGCTCGATCCGGGGGGCAATCCACTCGGCGTCTGCCCTTCTCTGCCGGCAGAGCAGCATCTGCCGTGCCCCCGTCAGTGCGCCGTTGCCAATCTTGGCCAGCTTGTTCCTCTTGTTGGGCAGGATACCGATCTCTGCGGCGCTATCCAGGTCCACATAGTTCCCGAACCCGCCGGCCAGATAGATCCGCTCCAACCCGTTGAGGTCTACGCCATACTTGGCCATCAGAGTCTGCTGGTTCAGGGCTGAGCCCGCCTTCGCGAGCCTTAGCTCATTGATATCCTTCTGCATGATGCCGATTTTCCGCCCGTCCATGGCGACGACGAACTCATTGGACGCTCGATGCGATACTGAGAACCTGCCACCGTTATCGATGATCCCCTCTCGTAGCATCTCGGCCAGCAGATCGATGAGGCCTGAGCCGCATATGCCGACCGGCGGGGTTCTTCCCCCAATGGTCTCATAGCGAACCTGCCCATCCTCTATCTGTACGTTCTGGATGGCGCCCTGTATTGCCCCCGTGCCGCAGCTCACCGTGGCTCCCTCAAAGGCGCCCCCAGCGGCGTTCGAGGCTGCCAGGATGCGGTGCTTGTTCCCAACGGCGACCTCGCCGTTGGTGCCAATGTCCACCGCCATGGATGGCCTCTCGCCCTTGTAGAGATCACACGCCAGGATCAGGGCCAAGGTATCCGCCCCCACCTGCCCCGCCACAAGGGGAGCGCCATAGACGTTGGCCTCTGGGCTAATCTGCAGGCCCAGACGCCGCGCACGGTCGTTGATCGGAGACGTGTCCTCCGGCTCGTAGGGGCTTGTGCCCAGCGAATGAACACTGTGTGCGAAGAACAGGTCGCGCATCGTGGGATTCCCCACCACAACGGCCTCATAGATGTAGTCTCTCAGCTTCCGGTTACCACTCTCCTCTGCGTCTCTCAGCATCGCATTCACGGCGTTGACAACCACCGTCTGCAGGCGAGCCAGGCCGCCCGGATGCTGATCGGTATAGCCAATCCGCGAGATTACATCATCTCCATAGGCCGCCTGCGGGTTCTTGCAGGCCAAGGTGACGACGACCTCGCCGCTCGCCAGATCCAGCACCTGGGCTACTACCGTGGTCGTCCCCACATCTATCGCCAGCCCCAGGAGCTGGCCTTGATAGTCCCCCAAATCATAGGCTGGCTCGCCTTGCCAGAGGACGCGGTCTCCCTTCCGACAGACGAACGGCTCGAGAGGAACGTGTCCCTCTATGCTCTCGGTCAGGATGGTGTACTCGCCGGCCGCCTCGATGTACAGATAGATATCGCGATCATCCGACGTGACCCTTGCCTGGCACGCCAACCGCTCGTCGTCAGCGAGGGGGAACCCTCGCTCCGTTGGCGTCTTTGGCCCCAGGCTCTCTGTCCCCCGATCCACACGGACCACACACTTGCCGCACTGTCCACGCCCGCCACACGCGCTGGGCATCTGAATGCCCAGCTTCCACGCATGGTCCAACAAGCTCGATCCCGTTACGATCTCGATCCCATCCTTTCCCCTCGCGTACTGGGGAAAGATGACCTTGTGCTGAGAAGTCACCTGTCTTTCTCCTCCGTTAGGGATTTTGGCGTTATCAAGACGGCTTTCTTGTGCTCTATGTACCTGCGGCGACCAACATCGCCAGTTCGTCTTCTGGAACAGCGCTGAGCGGCGGAGGGGCGCCGATGTCCATCCCGGAGTGGTATCCCAGGACGGCGCCGATCTCTACGTTCAGCATGTGGGCCAGCCTGGACAGGGGCAGCTCAGAGGGGCACGCGTCCTGGCACTGGCCGCAGTTGATGCAGGAATCTGCGACGTGGATGGTCCTCAAAATGGGGAACACGATGTCGGGAGGTACTTGACCTGCAGCGATAAAGCCCCTGTCTGCCTCAAGATAGCAGTCGGTGCAATAGCATATCGGGCAGGCATCCTTACACGCGAAGCACTTGATGCACTGGCTGAACTGCTCTGTCCAGTAAGCGAGCCTCTGCTCGCTGCTGCTGCCTCCCATCTCGGCAAAATGGCGCTCCTGCCACGCCTTTGCTGCATCGGTCGCTTCCTTGTCCCTTCGCTCCCGGACTTGGAGTGCTTCGCTGGAAGGACGCTTCACCTCGAGCGCCCCAGCCCCGACGGCTTTCGCGAGCACGTCGGATCCGCTCTGTGAGCAGACCTCAACGCATGTCACATTACCGCCGCTGGTCCCCCACTTTCCACAAGCGAGGTCCGCCATGATCGGGATATGGACGTCGCATCGCTGGCAGTTCTCTCTCCTGCCATAGCCCTCACTCTCCAGCAGTGCCAGATCCCTGCTCACCTCGGTCCCATCCCGGAGTGTGAGGGTGAGCCTCCCGTCCTCGATGTCCTCCGCCGTGACCTCGTCGGGATCCACACCGAACGCCTCCCGGCACATCCGCTTCGCCGCTGCCGGGGGCAGCGTTCCCGTGCAGTTGAGGCCGACCAGGATCACGTTCTCTCTCGCGATCTGCTTCCGCTTGGCCAACTCAACGATGGCCCTGATGTCGCAAGGCTTGCCGGTCACAGCCACCTTCATATCCGTGACCCCATCGAGGTACGTCTTGAGGCACCGGGCAATGTTGGGCGATGCACAGTGCAGCGATCCTGCCGTCTCGAT
>CAZLMZ010000302.1:0-4280 GCA_964560475.1 uncultured Anaerolineae bacterium | reverse complement strand
GCGTGGGGCAAGGTCGGCATGGCCACGCGGGGCAGCATCCCCGAGATGATGCGCCGCGCCGGGATCGATATGCTCGATCCAGAGGCGGCCGTACCGGTCGTCCGCCGCGAGATCATCTCTTCCGGCACGGGTGGCGAGGTGCTGATCGCGGGATCGCTGGGTATCCTGCTCGACCCGCGCGATCCAGATGGTGGGCTCGACCTGGAACGCGCCAACGAGGCACTGACACACGGTTACCCGGTCGCCGGACGCCTGATCGGCGTCGGCAGCGACGGGAGCTATACCTTCGAGGCGGAGCTGGATCCCAAGACACAGCCCTTCCTGCACGACCACGCCATGGACGAGACGCCGCTCCTGCCGGGCGTGATGGGTGTGGAGGGGTTCGCCGAGGTGGCGACGCTGATCGCCACGCTGGGCACAGCGGAACCGGCGCCGCAGGTGGTGTCGATCGAGGACGTGCAGTTCCAGGCCCCGCTCAAGTTCTACCGCGGCGAGCCGCGCTCCATGACCTGGCGCGCGCGCGTCGGACCAGAGGGCACGGGCCTGCTGGCCGAAGTGGCGCTCGAGTCGTCCCGCGCGCTCAAGGGCGGGAACGTGCAGCACACGCGCCACTTTTCGGGGCGCGTGCACCTCGCTCCACGTACGGAGGAGGACGGCGAGAGACCGTCGGCCGAGCCCCCAAAGTGGAACGGCGCCGAGACGCTGTCACAGCAGGCCATCTACCGCGTCTACTTTCACGGGCCCGCCTTCCAGGTGCTGGACGGCGTCCAGTCGGACGGCACAGGCGTGGTCGGGCGCTACAGCGACCACTTGCCGCCGATGGCCGATCAGGAGGTGCAGACGCTCGTCGCTCCGCTGCTGATCGAGCTCTGCCTGCAAACTGCAGGCGTGTGGGAGATCGGCAAGACGGGCGTGTTGGCACTGCCCAGCACCATCGAGTGCGTCCGCGTGCACGGCCTGCCGGCCAACGGCGGGCAGCTCTATGCCGAGATCGCGCCCCGGCAGGGCGCGGCGGACGAACTGGCCTTCGACGCGCGCGTGATCGACGAAAACGGCGTGGTGTACCTGGAGCTGGAAGGCTACCGCACCGCGCGGCTGCCCGCTCCCCTGCCGCAAGAGGACGCGGCCCCGCTGCAGGCGCTGGTGGGAGGTGACGCGTGATCTACTGGCACCTCTGCCCGGGGCCGGCGTGCAGCGCCGCCGTCGAGGCGCCGCCCGCGTTCCTGAGCGCGTCGGAGCAGCGGACCTACGAGCGGCTGCGCTTCCCCAAGCGCCGCGAGGAATGGCTGCTGGGGCGCTGGACGGCCAAGCAGCTCTTGCGCCGCAGCCTGGAGAGCTACCGGGATCTAGCCCTCTCGGCGATCGACGTGCGCGTCGACCCCGATGGCGCGCCCTACCTGTCGGTGCAGGGAGAGGGGCGCCTCCCGGCGTCGCTCTCGATCAGCCACCGCGCGGGGCGCGCCGTCTGTGCGCTCTCGCCCGCCCTCTCGCCCTCGATCGGCGTCGACCTGGAGCGGGTCGAACCGCGGGCCAGGGCCTTTGTCGAGGACTTTAACACGGCAGGAGAGGCAGCACGTATCTGGGCGTGTGCGCCTGAGGCGCGCGACATGCTGGTCACGGCCATGTGGAGCGCCAAGGAAGCAGTGCTCAAGGCGTTCCGCCATGGCCTGCGCGTCGACACCCGTGCCGTGGAGGTACAGCACGTCGCCGGCCTGGAAGCGGATCTCGCGGGGGCCGGGGAAGCGAGCTCCCCGCCTACGCTGCCGCTGCACCGGGTAGGCGACGGCGCGACGTCCGAACGCTGGCAGCCCGTACAGGTCGCGTGCGCGGTACGTGGGGCACTGCGCGTCGCGGCGTGGTGGCGGCCAGAGGGCGACGGCGTGTTGACCATGGCGGCTGTGTGGCCATAGGACATCCTACGGACACGTTCCTTTCCGAAGGAACGTGTCCGTTGTGGTCCATCAAGCTTTACATCACCCTGGATCTGCACTATAATCCACCAGGCGACCACCCCAGCGCGCCGAGGGCGTGCCTCTCAGCGCTGACCCGATCAGGAAGGAACGACGAGACGCATGCATGCCATTGTCTGCATCAAGCAGGTGCCGGACACCAACGAAGTGCGGATCGACCCCGAACGGGGGACGCTGATCCGCGAGGGCGTGCCCAGCATCATCAACCCCTTTGATATGTACGCCATCGAAGAGGGCATCTTGCTCAAGGAGGCGCACGGCGGCAAGACCACTGTGCTGAGTATGGGCCCGCCGCAGGCGCTGGAGGCGGTCAAGGAGGCGGTCGCCATAGGCTGCGACGACGGCGTGCTCGTCTCCGACAGGGCCTTTGCCGGCGCGGACACGTGGGCCACCGCCTACACGCTGGCCCAGGCGGTCCAGAAGCTGGGCGAATACGACGTCATCCTCTGCGGCCGCCAGGCCGCCGATGGCGACACAGGCCAGGTCGGCCCGGGAATCGCCACCCAGCTAGGAATCAGCCAGTTGACCTACGTGTTCAAGATCCGCGAGCTCGACCTGGAGGAACGGACGATCACCGTGGAGCGGCTGGTCGAGGAAGGGCGTGAGGTCGTCACCAGCCCCCTGCCCTGCCTGATTACGGTGGTCAAGGACATCAACACCCCTCGCTACCCCAGTTTCATGGGGATCCGCCGTGCCAACAGGCGCGAGTACCCGACCTGGAGCGCCGAGGACCTGTGCGCCGACAGTGACGCCGACCAAGCCTGCTTTGGCCTGATCGGCTCGCCGACCAAGGTGGTCAAGGTCTTTACCCCGGCACCGCGCGAGGGCGAGTGCGAGATCATTGCGGCAGAGGACCCCAGGCAGGCGGCAGGAGAACTGGCAGACCGGATCCTGGCAGAGAAGATTGTGTGAGGACGAGATGGCGCTGCTGATCATCGATCGTGAGCTGTGCATTGGGTGCGAGGCATGCGTCGACGCGTGCGCGTTCGACGCCATACACCTGGATGAAGAGGGGATCGCTGCGGCCAACGACAACTGCACGGCGTGCGGTGCCTGCATCGACGAGTGCCCGACCGAGGCGCTGAGCCTGCCTGCCGCCGAGGCGCCGATCATCGTCACCCCCGACCTGGATGCGTACGAGGGCGTGTGGTTCTGGGTCGAGCAGTTCCAGGGCCAGGCCGGCTCGATCTCGTGGGAGATGGCGGGCAAGGGACGGCAACTGGCCGACCAGCTCGGCGTGGCCCTCACCGCCTGTGTGCTGGGCAGCGGCGTGGAGCCTGTTGCCCAGGAGGCGATCGCCTACGGCGCCGACC
Source organism: uncultured Anaerolineae bacterium (assembly GCA_964560475.1). Taxonomy (GTDB): domain Bacteria; phylum Chloroflexota; class Anaerolineae; order JAFGEY01; family JAFGEY01; genus BS750m-G44. Next base: position 997 of record CAZLMZ010000302.1, on the reverse strand, counting down.
GCGTCTTTTTGGTCGACGACCCGACGCTTTCCAGCTACCGCACCGACCCTTATGCTGCGGTGATGGTCGACCTGGTCGACCGATTTAAGCCCGAGATTCTGATCATGGGCGCCAGCTCGCGGGGGCGCGACCTGGCAGGCTCGATCGCCACGCGCCTCGTCACCGGGCTGACCGCCGACTGCACCGGGCTCGAGATCGACCCTGAGACGCGCCAACTGCGGCAGACGCGGCCCGCCTTTGGCGGGAATATCATGGCCACCATCCTCTGTCCCAACCACCGCCCGCAGATGGCAACCGTACGCCACCGCGTGTTCGAGGTGCCGGAGAAGGACGACGCGCGCGAGGGGCAGATCGTGCGCGAGCGGGCGCTGATGGTCGAGGACGAGATCGCGACCAAGGTGATCGACTTTTTGGCGGAAGAAGAGAACGTCAACCTGGCCGACGCGCGGATCATTGTCTCCGGCGGGCGCGGGGTCAAGGGTCCGGAAGGGTTCGAGCCGATCCGCGAGCTAGCGCAGGTGCTGGGTGGCGCGGTGGGCGCCTCGCGCGCAGCAGTCGACGCGGGCTGGATCCCCTACGCCCACCAGGTGGGCCAGACCGGGCGCACGGTGCGCCCCGACCTGTACATCGCCTGCGGGATCTCGGGCGCGATCCAGCACCTGGCCGGCATGCGCACGGCCAAGGTGATCGTGGCGATCAACCGCGACCCCGAGGCACCGATCTTTGAGGTGGCGCATTACGGCATCGTCGGCGACCTGTTCGAGGTGGTGCCGGCACTGACTGAGTCGTTCCGGAAAAAGCTCGGCTAGCGAAACCCACTTGAGACGAGATGCGCGGCGCAAAGAACTCTGCGCCGCGTCTTTGTTCCTTGGGCACACCATACGGGGCACGACCTACCGAATGGCCCCACACCGTCACAGAGCTGCCCATCCGTAGTGGCGACGCATTCCGAGCAACTATGAGCCATACGGACCGCCTTGCATCAGACGTACGGCGC
>CAZLMZ010000301.1:1497-4282 GCA_964560475.1 uncultured Anaerolineae bacterium | reverse complement strand
AGGAGGTACGATGACAGAGGAATATACCATCCCACTGGAGAGCAGCGGTGCCAGGCTGGTCGCGCATAGGCTGGAGGACGATGGCTCCTTCCCCAACAACGAGCGACTCTCCCTGCTCGTCTATGTTGGCGCACTGCGCCTGCCAAAAGAGGAGCCGGCAGCAGCTATCGAATCGCTCTTTCATCAGCACGGCTGGGGCGGCTCGTGGCGAGACGGCGTGTACACCTACCACCACTATCACAGCACGGCGCACGAGGTGCTGGGCGTGTACGGCGGCACGGCACAGGTCCAGTTCGGCGGCCCGGATGGGGTGATCCTGGAGGTCGGGCGCGGGGACGTGGTAGTGATCCCGGCTGGCGTTGCGCACAAGAACGTCGGATCCAGCGCCGATTTCCGCGTCGTCGGCGCCTACCCAGGTGGGCGGCGGCCCGACATGAACTATGGGCGAGCCGGAGAGCGTCCCGGCGCAGACGAGCGGATCGCGCGCGTGCCACACCCAGAAGCCGACCCCGTCTATGGCGAGGGCGGGCCGCTGGACGAGCACTGGCCCGCCGCGTAAGGAGAACCGCGTGCTGGACTGGTCAAACGCAGCGAGGGCGGCGTGCGCGCACGTCGCCCTCGCTGCCTCTGTGTCCCGATCGCTCAGGGCGTGCCGACCACGCTCAAGCTGCCCGTATCCCAGAAGACCTGGTTGAACTGGATCCAGTACGCGGCAGGGTGTGCATAGGCCCACACGCTGATCCGCCCATCCGTCTCCAACGGTACCGTCGCCGTGACCACAAAGTGGTGCCAGGCATCGTAGGGATCATAGAGATCTGACCACACAACGTCCGCTGAGGTGTAGGACTCACCGCCCGTCGGGTCGATTCCTACCTTGAAGTTGAGCCCCTCGCGCACGTTAGAGTAGTCTTCCGGCCAGGGATCCGTCGACGACCACCCCAGCCCCCACATGGAAAACTCGTACGTTGCCCCTGGTATGGCACCCGTGATCACCTGGTAGACGCCCCCCTCAAAGCCGCCCCAGCCGCTGAGGCCATACTGTTGAGCGGCCTCTCCAGTGTGGATTCGGTGCGGCGCGTCGCGCGGGCGACCATACTCGGGCTGCTTGTTCTCGCCGGTCGCCGGGTTATAGTCATCATTCCAGAACGGTAGCCAGTAAGGAGCGGTGCTGATCGTGTTCTCGTAGCCGGGATAGGGCTGGTATCCTTCCAGCGCTCCCCAGTTCAGCTCCAGGTCTGCATTCTGCAGTGTACCCGGCTTTGGCACAAAGATCTGCCGCTGGACCAGTGGCAGGTACGCGTAGGTAGGAGTGGCGGAATAAAGCGAGGCCTGGTCCCAGTACACCGAAAAGTGCTCATCCACGGCCCAACGGGGGTGAGCACAGGCATAGAGGGTCACCGTCTCTGAGAGCGCGTGGGTCAAGACCGACAGCTCTTGCCACTGCTCGGATCCAGCCGCGTACGGATCCCAGTATTGGGGATAGAGCTCGAACTGGATATCGCGTGGATCGGTCCCGCCGTAGGGATCGATCCCGACTCGTGTCTGCCAGTCCCATGCTCCCAACGAGCTGACAACCTTTGCAGAGACAGAGAAACGAACAAAGTCACCCACACTCAGGCCATCGATCTGCTGATAGAGACAGGCATCAAAGGTCTTGTAGTAATCGCTACGAACGAGCTGTGCCTTGTCCCCTTCGAGATACGACGAATCCTCATCCTCGGCCCGCGGCAAGGCGATCTGCCCGCTCTCGTCCGGCCAATTGGTCGTGGACCACAGGCTCCAGCCAGGGGCGACCATGCGCTCCGTATCACCCTCCCAGGCCACATAGTCCCCCTCGAATCCCAGGTTCAGCGGCATGCTGGCCTGTGGCGCCGAGCCAGATACTGCCGACCCGCGCCCTCCGTAGAACGTAATCCCAACGACCAAGAGCAGGCCCACCCCCGCCCCAACCAGTGCCTTCACTGCTTTGCTCACGCCCACCTCCTGCTGCCCACGATGGCCCTCTTTCAGTATAACGGCGCTCTCGCGATTCGGTCAAGTACGATTCGCCCGCACAAGTGCGAACTCGAGCCTGCCTGAGGGAACCTTTGGTGCGCGTTCAACGTCTGTAGATCATCGAAGGGGGAAACCACCGCATGGAACAGGAGGGGAAAGCGTCATGTGCAGAAGGTGGACACTGATCGGACTGCTCTTGGTCCTGGGGGCTTGTGTCGCAGGCAGTTACGCCGTTTCCTTTGCGCAGGAGCGCATCTCAAAGGAGGACCTCGCTGCACTGCCCGGTGCATCAATGGCGCGCGATGCGGCGCTGGCCTACGTACGTAATCGGGTCGAGCGGCTGGCACCGCCCGAGGAGACGACGTGGATCGAGGATGATGTGACCCCGGAAGGTCTGGTCGGCAGCTCGATCACCCGTTTCGTTGCCGGTGACTGGACAGTCACTGTCTCCATGGCTATGGTCCAGTCCGGCGAGGTCGTCTATCACGTCACCGTGGCCAGCCAGTCGCTGAACTTTGGGTGGGAAGGGCGAGTCAACGCGGACGGCGATACCGCCCCCAGCGCCTAGCTCAGGCAGCTCGCCTCCCGGGCTGCGCATCGAGAATGCACGCAGCCCGGGAGGGTTCATCTATCCACCCTCGAACCCCGGCACCGCGCCGGGCGCCATGTCGTCGCGGTGCGCCAACCCCTGGTAGATGGCGAACGCGGGGATGGCGAGGCGTAAGCGGAAGGTCTTGATCTCGTGTGGGCGGAAACGGATCGTCGCCCGCTCCTCCTCCCACTGGAAAGC
>CAZLMZ010000301.1:0-1397 GCA_964560475.1 uncultured Anaerolineae bacterium | reverse complement strand
GGTGCGATCACGCCCGCCCGCCGTAGCCCCTGGCGCCCGATGAGCGGCATGTTGAGCGCCCACCCCCGGCGGACCGTGTCCCCGGCACGCCAGTCGCCAGCGTGGGGATAGTAGACATAGTGCAGGTCGTGCTCGCCCACGTCGGCCTCCGGGTCCAGATCGGGGATGCCGCGCACGATCGTCATGCGCATGCAACCCTCCTGCACGTCGAACCCATAGCGACAGTCGTTGAGCAGGCTGGCACCATAGCGCTCGTTCGAGACATCGATCCAGCGCTGCGCGAGCACCTCCGCGCCATCTGCCGGGCGCTCGATCGCTCCCAGCGGCGCCTCAAAGGTAGCCCGCCCACCTTGCACCGCCGTGCTAAAGGCAGCCTTCAGGCAGCAGTCGCGTTCGTACCAGTCGACGTGGAGGCGCAGGTCGAGGCCGGGCACGCCCTCGGTGAGCGTGACCTCTTGCTCCACGTACGAATCGCGATAGCGATACGCCACACGCACCGTGGCTTGCACGGGCCCATCCGAGACGATCTCGACCGACTCGGGCTGGCGCAGCGTCTCGACCTCGTCGCTCAGGGCGATGATCCAGGCGGTCGACTGGCCCGGCACCTCGGCGATGGCCTGCAGCGTGTACCCGCGGCTCGAAAGCGTCTCGCGGTCGGTGAGCTTGTCAAAGACGCTGACCACGTGCCCGGTATGCCGGTCAATCGTGACCAGCAAATAGCCATTCTGCAGGATGATCACGTCGCGCGCTTCCGTGACCAGCAGAGCGCGTGCCGTTGTCCCGCCCCAGCGCGCCTCTGACCAGGCACGGAAGAGGCGGTACCCCAGGGAGGGTACGTCTCGCGCCATAAAGAGTACACTGGCATACCAAAAGGCTCCCTCCTGGCGCACGGAAAATGTCTGCGTCGGCATCGCCTCGCCCGCCGTATCGCGCACGACGAGCCGCCGCGGCTCTTCGCTGAGGCGGAGCGTGACCCGCACCTGCTCGCTGCGCGCCCAGGCCAGCGGGTTATAGACCACCACCGGCACCCCCTCGCCGCGCGTATCGAGCCGCGCCGCGACTTCGGCCAGGGCATCGTCGAGGATGCCCCGTACCATGGTCTCCACGCGATCATAGTCGGCCTCGATGTCGCGGTACACGGGCGCGCGCGAGGTGCCGGGCAGTTCGTCGTGGAACTGGTGGTGCAGCACCGTCCGCCACGCCTCCCCCAGGTAGACGCGCGGGTAGGCCGGCTTGCGCTGCAGGAACATGGCAAAGGTGGCAAAGCGCTCGGCAGCGAGCAGCAGGTGCTCCAACTGGCGGTTGCGCTGCTTGGCCCGGCCTTCCGAAGAGAGCGAACCGGTGAACCCTCCGCCCAGCTCGCCGCGATAGACAGGGAGGTCGGTTTTTTTCAGCAG
>CAZLMZ010000300.1:2686-4285 GCA_964560475.1 uncultured Anaerolineae bacterium | reverse complement strand
GCTGCGCTGGCGTGCCGTACAGCTCTTCGCTGTGCAGGTGGACCTCGTAGCCCAGTTCCTCGTTCCACGGCTGGGTATGAAACTTGCCGATGCCAAAGGTCCGGTAACCGCGTCTGTGCATCGTGCGCGGCAGGTAAGACCCGCAGCGTCCCTCCATCGTCTCTGCCTGACCGGGTACCGGACGAGACCGGCCATTGGTAAAGATGCGCGTAGTAGGCGGTTCACAGCCTGTACGGACCGTATATCGCGCTGGCACACAGACCGGGCAGGTCGAATAGGCGTTGGTGAACGACACCCCACGCCGTACCAGGCGATCGAGATTGGGCGTGTAGATGCCGGAAGCACCTCTCGGCACGGCTGTCTCCTCCGCCTCGTTCAACGCAGCGATGGTATCAAAGCGCTGCTGGTCTGTCATCACGAACAGAACGTTTGGTCGATCCATACCCTTCCACCTCCCACAGATTCCCATCACCCGGGCACTCCAAGACCGCCAGGCTCCAGCCTCGCCCTCTGCCCGCCCGGGGCTCCTCCTGGGATCGCCAGGCTCTCGCAGATCCCTGCCAGGGGCAGCCTGGCTGCCCGTGCGCTGATGATGCGACCATACCACACTTTGGCAGAGCCGACAAGTTGCCCCTTGCGTTGTCTGGACTGCGTTGGTATAATGCAACCTGACTTACATCCTGCAAGTCGCCCTACGTCAACAAACCGGAGGTCACTCTCTACTCAGGCAAGAGTCTCCGGAGATAGGCTCCACTTTCATATGGACATCAGGAGCGATATGGCACATGCGTGAGTTTTACCTGCCCACGCGGATCATCACCGGTATCGACTGCTTCGATTCCCTGGGCCAGCGCGTCGCTGAACTTGGATCCCGCGCCATGCTGGTCTGTGGCACGCATTCCCTCCGCGCGTCAGGCCAACTCGATCGCGCCCAGCGACTACTGCGGGACGCCCAGGTCGAGCTCGTTCTGTACGATGCTGTTACGGGCGAACCGACCCTGGACATCGTACAGGCAGGCCTCGATATGGCACGGCAACAAGAGGTCGAGGCGATCATCGGTATCGGTGGCGGCAGTGCCATGGACGCCGCCAAGGCGATTGCCGGGCTGTATGCACATCCCGGGATGGTCGATGACTACTTTGGCAAGGTCCGACAGGTCAGCGGCGGCGGGCTGCCTTGGGTCGCCGTTCCGACGACTGCCGGTACTGGAGCCGAGGTAACCAAGAACGCCGTGCTCAAGTCGCCCAGGCACGAGGCCAAGTCCAGCCTGCGCCACGACGGATGGTATGCAACGGTCGCCTTGGTCGACCCTGTGCTCACGCTGAGCGCCCCACCCGAGGTCACCGCTGCCAGTGGCAGCGACGCGCTCACGCAGGCGATCGAAGCCTTTACCTCGATCGCAGCTTCACCGATCACCGACGCCCTGGCCTCAGACGGGATCGTACGTATCGGGCGCTCCTTGGCGCGCGCCTACGAGGATGGGGACGACATAGACGCGCGCGCCGACATGCTCTACGGCAGCACGATCACCGGCATGGCTTTTGCCAACGCGCGGCTCGGTGCCGTACACGGGATGGCCCATCCCCTCGGGTACCGTT